>NC_017506.1:3158507-3474358 GCF_000166295.1 Marinobacter adhaerens HP15 | reverse complement strand
TACTTTGATCCGGGAGCTGTCGGCGCGCCAGGCGTCCGAGCGTCTGGCGGCCGGTGCGGTGACCGGTCACGATGCCGACTTGCTGCGAGCTGCCTGTGATGCCTGTGTGAAGGGCGTACGTCGCGCCCACATCATCAGCTATGTGGATGACGGCGCCCTGCTGAAGGAGCTCTTCACGCGGGATGGCGCCGGCACGTTGGTCAGTGGTGATCACTACGAGCAGTTCCGCCAGGCCCGGGTCGAGGACATCGGCGGGATTCTGGAGCTGATCCAGCCGCTGGAGGAGCAGGGCATTCTGGTTCGCCGCTCCCGGGAGATGCTGGAAACCGAGATTGACCGCTTTGTTGTGGCGGAGCGCGACGGCACTATCGTGGGCTGTGCCGCTCTGTACAGCTACCCTGAAGAAGGCGCCGGCGAGTTGTCCTGCTTCGCGGTAGACCCGACCTATCGCCGGGCCGGACGGGGTGATGAGATTCTGGCAATGGTGGAGAAGCTGGCCAGGGGGCAGGGTATCCAGAAGCTGTTCGTGCTCACCACCCAGACGGAGCACTGGTTCCGGGAGCGGGGCTTCCAGCCTTCGACAGTGCAGGCCCTGCCCGGGCCGAAGCTGGCTGCCTATAACACCCAGCGGAACTCAAAGGTGTTCTTCAAACCGCTCTGACAGGGCGGCCAGATGTTCAGTCCTCTGGGGTTCCGGTTGCTCTGACAGCGTCTCGACGGCCTTGTAAAAGTCCGCAAAGTCGTAGCCTGCATTCCGAAGCATCTGACGGAACGCCGGTACGTGCTGGTTGTACTGACGAAACAGCGCCAGGTTGGCATTGTTCAGGCTGACTGGTACCGGTCCGAACGGGCCGGGTTCGGACCACTCTGCGGAAAGTTCCTGATAGGCAAGAGCCAGCTCTTGGTAAATGGCCGCCTTGCGATTCCGCAGTTGCTGGTCTTGCAAGACGTCCTGCTGAGCATAAAGAACGTCCAGCCGGGCACTGAAGTCTTCGACCAGGGAGAGCGTCTGGTTTCGGCGAGCCAGGCGGTCCAGTGCCTCCTCGAACTGGCCGGGTTTGCCCTGGTCCGATAGCCAGAGCCTGAGCCCTTCCAGCTCCACCGCGGTGGCAAAGCTTTCGTTAAATGCCGTGTCATCGGCGATGTAGACCACCCGGTGTGCCAGCTCATGGAACATCAGGGCGACCATGCGATCCTCCGCCAGTCGGGTAAAGCCGGTGTGCAGGGGATCATCGAACCAGCCGAGGGTGGAATAGGCCGTCACGCCGCCAATAAACGTGTCGAAGCCCTTGTTGCGAAACTGCGACTCCTCGGCACGCGCATCCGCCAGGCTGTAGTATCCCCGGTAGGCCTGACAGCCGAGCACCGGATAGCACCAGCGGTGCGGTTCCAGGGAGAACTCCGGCACAGCCACCAGGTTCACCACTACCCAGGGTCTGTCGAGATCCACGTAGTCGCTGAAGGCTTCTCCCACCGGCAGGGCCAGTCGTTGACCGGCGAATTCCCGGGCCTGTTGCGCTACCGTGAGTTTGCCCCGCAGGTCCACCGGCGTTGAGGTGTCGGAGAGAATGTCGTCGACCGGTTCCGCCGACATCATCAGGGAGAGATGGCCACTGACAGCCTGCGAATAGTAGCCAATGGTCGAACAGCCGTTAAGCATTGTTACCAGTAGCAAAAGTAGATAGATCTGACTAAGCTGTTTCATGGGTCAGGATGTTATAGTGGATTGGTTTGCCTGTGGGGGCCAGGCCGCTATAGTACAATCATGGTCTCTATAGTAGCAGCCGGTGGCATCCGCCATCGTTTCAGGGACGTGAGCCGGTACCGGGCGCTGTGTTCGGTGATCGTTCCGGCTTTGCGAGATATCAGGTAGTTCATGGATCCGAGAGAACGTCGTAGCAGCCCCCGCCAACCAATCAAGCTTGCCGCCCAGATTGATCTGGGAACCGGTGAAGCCTGGCCGTGTCAGATCGCCGATTTCTGTGCGGAGGGTCTGTTCGTCCGCTATTCGGGTGAAACCTCGAAGAAGCTGGATCGGGCGTTTGCTTCCGGCATACCCCCAGAACTGGTGATACGTTTTCGGGGGCTGGATGGCGCGCGCCGCCACGAGCTTCATGTCAGTATTGTCCGTCGCATCGATGGCGCCATGGGGGTCAATTTCAGCAGGCCCAACCCGGTAGCCGTGGATGCCATGCTGCAGCAATGCGGGGGCTCCCGAAGTCAGGATCGCTCCTCGCTCCGCGCACCCAGTGATCGCGTACAGTTTGTCCTGCACCAGTCCGCCAAGGCGGTGACCCAGTTTATCGAGCCGTTGATGGACGCCTGTTTCGTGCAAATGGTGGAGGGTCTCAAACTGGCGGCCCAGAGAGCCGTAAATGATCAGCAGGCCAATGAATACATGGATGCTTCGGGCCAGATTCAGGCCCGGCAACGGGTCATCTGGCATCAGATGGCTCGCAGCCTGGAATCACCACTGAAGCCCGCCCCCAAGGGGTTTCCGGGGTCCGAGCTGTCCGTGGTCGACAAGGGCGAATTCGAGGACTGGTTGACGATCCGGGTGATGGTAACCAAGGCGGATACCCAGTATCGGGGCGATCTGCTGCAGCTCAAGCTTCGCCTGGACAAACTTGGCATCGCGAACGCCACGGGACACCACAATCCCCTCGGGCCCTCCCTGGTCTGCGAAGCCTTCCATAATGGCCTCAGCCAGCTCAAGGCGACCCGGGAGGTGGAGAAAGTCTGTCTGCGGGTCTTTGAGCAGACCGTGTTGCAGCAGCTGGGACCTCTGTACAAAGAACTCAACGATATTCTGATTCGTCACGGTGTTCTGCCGGACCTGGATCTCAGCAAGTATCTGAGCGAGCAGGCCGGGGCAAAGCCGGAGACTCAACAACAGCCCGCGGAGCCCGAGCCGGTTGCCGCGGAGAGTGCTGCTGCAGAGTCAAAGCCGAAGGCGGGTGCCGAAGACGCCGGACAGCCCCAGTCTCGTCGCAGAGCTGGCATGCTGGGGGGCGAGTTTCGGGGTTATGCCCAGGCGGCCCAGACTGCGTTCGCCACGGTGCGTAACCTGCTGAATACCCTGAGCGCGAGCCGTGTGGCCCGGGGCGATCCGGAGCCTTTGCCGTTCCAGCCCAACGCCAGGCCTTTGTCGTCCGGAGAATTCCAGCGAGAACTCCAGCAGCTGCAATCTCAGCCCGTGGATACTGGCGAGGAGCTGGCTCCCCTGAAGGAGCGGGTGGTAGAGAAAGTAAAGGCAAGCGGTGATAACCGGCTGGATGAAGAACAGCAGGAAACGGTCGATGTGGTCGACCGGTTTTTCAAATCGGTGGTGGAAAGCCCGAAGCTCAGCGAGTATGCCCAGCAGCGCATGCGGCAGCTGGAAGTGCCCGTTCTCAAAGTTGTCATGAGGGACCCTGCGTTCTTTGACGATCAGGATAGCCCGGTACGCGGGGTGATGAACCGTCTGGCCCAGCTAGGGGTAAAGGGCGGGCGCATCAATCCGGTGGTTCAGCGTCGCGTGGATGAGCTGGTAGAGCGCATTACAACGGACTTCGAGCAGGACACCGGGGTATTCGAGCAAACGGTCCAGGAACTGGACACCCTGATTGATCGCCAGAATCTTGTCTATCGCCGGAATGTCGAGCGAGTGACAGCGGCCGCAGAGGGGGCCCAGAAGGTAGCCGAGTCAAAAAAGGCTGTGGCCGATGTGCTGGACAACAAACTGGGTGGGCGCAAGGTACCAAAGGCGGTAATCAGCCTGTTGGATGGTGGCTGGCGGGATCTGCTTTCGCTGACCTGGATCCGGCAGGGGCCTGACAGCCAGCTGTGGCATGATTACCTGGCCGTTATCGATTCGCTCCTATCCTTCGCTGATGATCCGAACAGCTCGATTAATCTGCCCGAGCTGCTGCGGGTAATCCAGGATGGTCTTGCCTCTATTTCCAGCAACCACATGCCTTCTTCGCAAATCCGGGACGAGCTCAAGCAGTTCCTGGTTCGCAGTCCGCAAAAAAGCCCTGAACTGGTTGAAGTGCCAGTGGCAAAGCCGGAGCAACCGGATGCCAGAAAACTGTCCGACCGGGAGCAACGAAGTCTTCAGCGCTGGATAAACCGGGCGCAGAAATTGAGAACCGGCGACTGGCTTCGCGACCAGGAAAAACCGGACGAACCCCAGTACATTCGTCTGGTCTGGGTGGCCCGCGGTTTCAGCCGCTTTGTCTTTGTGAATCACCAGGGCATGCGAGTGGTGGAATTGGAGCTGGAGGCCCTGGCCCGGCAGATGCGAAAAGGCATCATCGTGCCCGATAGCCAGTATGAGCGGCCGCTGGTGGACGAGAGTATCGATCGCATGGTCCGCAAGGTCTATGACCAGTTGTCCTGGGCCTCCACCCATGATGAATTGACCGGCCTTCTCGGGCGTCGCGAATTCGAACGCATGCTCGATCAGCAGTTGGCCCGTCGGGAGGACGAGCGCTCCCTGGTGCGCCTGGATCTCCGCAGGTTCCGCCTGCTGAACGACACCGCCGGCTACCAGGCCGGTGATGAGACCCTGAAACGGGTTGCCGATATCCTGCGCAGCCACGTCGGTGACGGTATGCCCGTGGCCAGACTTGCGGGCAATGAGTTTGCCATGCTGGTGCCGTCCGAGAGTGCCAGCGAAGCAGCAAGAGATCTCATCCGGGCAGTGGAGGCCGCCGAGTTCAGTTTTGGTGGTCGCGACTACCGGCTCTCTGCCAGCGCCGGTGTGGTCCCCACGTTGCCGGCCCTGGTCAGTGCTGAACGCTGGTTACGGGCGTCGGAGCAGGCGCTTGCCGCGTCCCGCCAGCAGGGCCACGGCAAGGTTTCGGAGTATGCCCTGGACGCCGATGATCAGGCCCGTCAGGAGCAGATTGCCGCCAAGGTCGCCAGCCTCAGCGACCTGAACGAGGAGCGCATGCTGCTGCGTTGCCAGAAGATCATCCCTCTGCATGCCAAGTCCTCCATGGCCGCGCAGTATGAGGTGCTGATCAGCATGTACGATGACGAAGGCAACCTCATTACCGGTCGGGACTTCGTGCGCATGGCCGAGCGTTATGACCGAATGCAGGCCGTGGATCGCTGGGTTGTTGGTCACATGTTGGACTGGCTCAGGGAGCAGGCGCCGGACCCGAGGCATTTCGGCGGCGTCTGCATCAACCTGTCCGGCTATTCCATGAACGACCAGTCGCTGCTGGAGTTCATCTACGAAAAGCTGAGTGAAAAAGATGCGCCTATCGAGCGGCTGTGGTTCGAGATTACCGAGGCCTCGGCGATCAACGACGTCCAGTCAGTGGCAGACTTCATCATTGAGATGAAAGAACTTGGCTGCCGGTTCTGTCTCGGCAACTTTGGCAGTGGCCCCAGTTCGTTCGAGTTCATGCGTTCGTTACCGGTAGACCTGATCAAGATCGACAGCGCCTTTACCGGCCAGCTGTCGACCAGCGAGACTGACCGGGCAATGGTGCGCTCAATGGTGGATATGGCCCACTACATGAACCGGGAAGTGATTGCCTCCCAGGTTGAATCCCGGGACGTTCTGGACATGCTCCGACAGCTGGGTGTGGACTACGCTCAGGGCTTCGTGGTTGAAAAACCCCGTCTGCTCGACAGCCTAACCTGATTCCGGCAACCTGCCTCTATGTCAAAACGTCATCCCATCATCGCGGTTACCGGTTCGTCCGGAGCGGGCACCACGACCACCGGCCAGATTTTCAGCCGGATGTTTGCCAGTGAGGGGCTGAACGCCGCAATGGTCAGCGGTGACAGTTTCCATCGCTACAACCGTGAACAGATGGCCCGGCTTGCGGCCAAGGGCCAGTTCGGTGAGCGCAACCACTTTGCGCTGGCCGCCAATCACATCGACAAGTTGGAAGCACTGTTCTACGACTACGGCCACACCGGCAACGGTCGGTATCGTCAATACGTTCACGATGAGGATCGCAGGCTGGTTGAAGCCGGGCACAAGCCCGGCACCTTCACGCCCTGGGGGCCTTTGCCCGCCGATACCGATCTGCTGTTTTACGAGGGGCTTCATGGGGGTGTGGTCAGCGAAACCTGCAATATTGCCCAGTATGTCGACCTGCTGATCGGTGTGGTTCCGATTGTGAATCTTGAATGGATCCAGAAGATCCACCGGGACACGCACAAGCGGGGCTACAGCCAGGAGGCGGTGGTGGAAACCATCATCAACCGCATGGATGACTACGTGCACGACATCGTGCCCCAGTTCTCCCACACCCACATCAATTTCCAGCGCATTCCCCTGGTCGATACTTCCAACCCCTTTGTCGTCCGGGAAGTCCCCACTGAGGACGAAAGCATGCTGGTGATCCGGTTCCGGGACCAGTCAGAGGTGGACTTCCCGTATCTGCTGCAGGTGATTGCAGGCAGCAGCCTGTCGCGACACGACACCCTGGTGGTTCCGGGCACAAAAATGCCGCTGGCCATGGACCTGATTGTCAGGCCGATGGTGCAGCGGCTGATGGCAAGAAAGCCATTTGCCTGAGGCCTTCAGGCCGTCAGGCGTCCATCCCGGTAATCCCGGAGCGTCTGCTCGATCTCCTCGCGGGTATTCATCACAAAAGGACCGTACTGGACCACCGGCTCGCCAATCGGTTTGCCGGCAATCAGCAGCAGTCGCGCTCCGGCTTTCCCCGCATGGAGTTCGATCTGGTCGCCGTCGTCGGAAAGAACGTTAGCGGCGCTTCGCTGCAGCGAGCTTTCCCCCAGGCTCGCGCTACCCTCGTAAAGATAGAGCATGGCGTTGTGGCCTTCCGGAAGGGGCAGTCTCAGACTCCCATCGAATGCCAGGTGAATATCAGCGTAGATCGGCTGGGTGGTGCGATCGGGCATCGCCCCTGCATGGGCCTGGCCATCAATCTGTAATGTGCCGGCAATGAGCTTCAGCTTGCCACCGTCGAAGGCAAGCTCCGGAATCTCTTCCGGCTGGATGTCCCGGTAGCCGGCCTTCGTCATTTTTTCCGCCGCTGGCAGGTTCAGCCAGAGCTGAAAACCGCGCATCACGCCTTCTTCCTGCTGGGGCATCTCCGAATGGATGATGCCGCGACCGGCGGTCATCCATTGCACACCGCCGTTGCGCAGGTCGCCCCGGTTTCCGAGATGATCTTCATGCAGCATGTGCCCCTCGATCATATAGGTCACGGTTTCGAACCCCCGATGGGGGTGCGAGGGGAAGCCTGCGATATAGTCGGCGGCCTCGGCGGAACCAAACTCGTCCAGCATCAGGAACGGGTCAAGGCGAATGTTCTGTTGCTGCCCAATGGAACGCTTGATGCGCACGCCGGCGCCGTCGGACGTTTCCAGGGCGGGTATGATCTGTTTCAGGGAGCGCAGGGTCATGTTGTCCTCCTCTCGTTAGCTCTTGGCTCTATTTAAACGGGATGGGAGGAGAGAATAAAACGCAGAAATCTGGGGGGTGACATCAAAAAAACTGAAGGACCCGTGACGCCCCGGGCGGGGCGCCACAGGAGGCGATCATTCGACGTTGCGGGAATAGAAGATTTCCAGCATTTCCCGACGCAGACGGTCCTCGATAGACTGCGCTTCGGCGGGATCAAGATCACCGGCGTTCACCCCGAACACATAGTTATCGAGGTTGAAGTTCTTCAGCATCATCTTGGTGTGGAACAGGTTCTCCTGGTACACGTTCACATCGATCATCTGATACGCGTTCTGGGTATCTTCAGTCAGGTAGTTCTGGATCGAATTGATGTCGTGATCAATGTAGTGCTTGGTGCCGTCCACATCACGGGTAAAGCCGCGAACCCGGTAGTCCACGGTAACGACATCAGAATCAAAGCTGTGGATCAGGTAGTTCAGCACTTTCAGCGGTGAGATCAGGCCACAGGTGGATACGTCGATGTCAGCCCGGAAGGTGCTCACGCCATCGTGGGGATGGCTTTCCGGGTAGGTGTGCACCGTGACGTGACTCTTGTCCAGGTGAGCCACGATGGTATCCGGCAGCGGTCCGGGAGACTCTTCGTTGTCGGGCTCTTCGCCATTGGTGAGCTCGTGCTCGGCGATCAGCATGGTGACAGATGCGCCATGGGGCTCGTAGTCCTGACGCGCGATGTTAAGAACGTTAGCGCCGATAATCTTGACGACGTCGGTCAGAATCTGGGTCAGGCGCTCGGCGTTGTACATCTCGTCGATGTAGTCGATATAGGCCTTGCGTTGTTCTTCGGTCTGCGCATAACAGATGTCGTAGATGTTAAAGCTCAGGGATTTGGTCAGGTTGTTGAAACCATGCAGCTGGAGTTTTGATTCCATGCTCAGCCCCTCCGGATCGTGGAGATGAATGACTGCAGAGCTGCATTGCTGAGCTCTGCCGAGGCCGCCACCGACTACTGACCGGGTTGTTCACCTTTTGCGCAGACCGGCGGAGAGGGTGCGTATTATGCACACCGCAAGTGACGTTGAATAGTATTCGCAATGACATTTTAGCATTCGTGATTTCCCCTGCATCCGGCCCGGGGAATCGGTCCATGAGCGGCCCTGGCGAGATTTCTCACACGGGTTATGACGCCTGGTGAACCTCGTAGCTGTGACTGATCTCGACGCCGGCCTTCTCAAGCATGATAGATGCGGAGCAGTACTTTTCTGCCGACAGGCTCACGGCCCGCTTGACCAGATTGTCTTTCAGGCTGTTTCCGGTTACCACGAAGTGCAGGTGAATGCGTGTAAACACCGCCGGAACCGCGTCGGCCCGCTCTGCTTCGAGCTCGGCGTGGCAAGCGGTCACGTCCTGGCGGCTTTTCTTCAGGATGCTCATGACGTCGAACGCCGAACAGCCTCCGAGCCCCATCAGCAGCATTTCCATGGGGCGCGGGCCCAGGTTCTCACCGCCGTGGTCTGGCGGGCCATCAAGCTGCACGCTGTGGCCACTGCCGCTGGTGGCTTTGAAACTGGCGTTGCCGGTCCAGTCTACGGTTGCTTTCATGGGACGACTCTCCGTTGTGATGACGCGGGACCAACTGGTGTGTTGGCCCCGATAAAGATGACCTGTGGCCGGATGCTAGCACAACCGGCTTCGCCAGGCAGGCCGATCTCGGATACATGTTGTATACTCTTTCCGGTTGCCCGCAACAGACCTTCTTGTTATAAGTTGCGGAGTTTTGCAGTAAAAAAGAACGAACCCGCAAGGAAAGCCGGGTGCATAACAAACATTGGGACCCGCCAGTATCTGAGGAGGCACGACTCGCATTATGGCCACTATCGTCAAGCCGGTTGAGCAGAAAACCAAGCATCTCGACTATTTCCTTTCGCAGTGCCATCGCCGCCGTTACCCAGCCAAGAGCACGATTATCTATGCCGGGGACAAGAGCGATTCCCTGTTCTACATCGTCAAAGGCTCGGTGACGGTTATCATTGAAGACGACGATGGTCGCGAGATGATCATGGCCTACCTGAACGCCGGTGACTTTTTCGGTGAAATGGGGCTGTTCGACAACATGGATTCCCGCAGCGCCTGGGTAAAGGCCAAGACCGAGTGCGAAGTGGCGGAGATCAGCTACACCAAATTCCGTGAGATTGCCCAGCAGGATCCCAGGGTTCTGTATTTCATTGGCGAGCAGATGGCTTCCCGCCTCCGCCAGACCACGCGCAAGGTGGGTGATCTCGCGTTCCTGGATGTGACCGGCCGGGTCGCCCGCACCCTGCTGGATCTCTGCAAGGAGCCGGATGCCATGACTCACCCGGACGGCATGCAGATCAAGATTACCCGCCAGGAAATCGGCCGTATCGTGGGTTGTTCCCGGGAGATGGTTGGACGGGTTCTGAAGACCCTGGAAGATCAGGGCCTGGTTCGGGTCAAGGGCAAAACGATGGTGGTGTACGGCACCCGCTGAGTCTCCGGACAGCAGAGCATCGATGTAACCAGAAAGGCCGCTGATATCAGCGGCCTTTCTGGTTGGGGCAGGGGCGCCGGTGTCAGTCGGCCAGGGCCACTGACTTGATCTGCATCCACACCTGCCGGCCGGGTTCCAGGGCCAGCTGGTCAACAGCCCGGGTGGTCAGTCGGGACATGACCGGTGTGGGTCCGGCGAGCAGGCGGACGATACTGACGCCGGGGGTAACGTCCGGCTCAATCCGGTCAATGGTTGCCGGAACCAGGTTCTGGATGCTCTGGTCAGGGTTCTCTTCCAGAGCCAGGCTGATGTCCCGGGACAGCAACTGGATCCGGACCCGATCCCCGATTTTCATGCCGTTGTCCCGGCGCAGCCACAGGGAGCCACCGTCGAACTCAAAGCGCGCCAGGTGCCAGCGCTGATCCAGTTCTCTTATTGTCCCCTCCACAAGCACGCCCGCGTCGTCCTCGAGACGGAACGGGTTGTCCATGCGTGCAAGTGTCTCCCGGGTCGGCCCGCTGGCTAACACCTTGCCGTCCTCCATGACCACCAGATGGTCGGCGAGCCGGGCCACCTCTGCGGTAGAGTGGGAGACATATACGATCGGGATGGCCAGGGCGTCCCTAAGACGCTCCAGATAGGGCAGGATGTCGTGTTTGCTGGCTTTGTCCAGGGCCGACATCGGTTCGTCCATAAGTAACAGCCGGGGACTGGTCAGCAGCGCGCGGGCTATCGCTACCCGCTGGCGCTCGCCCCCGGACAGGCCTGCGGGCATACGGTCCAGGTGGCCGCCGAGTCCCAGCCAGTTCACTGCCTCGTCAAACCCGATCTGCCGGTCCGTGGCCGGAATGCGCCGGTATCCGAATTCAAGATTCTTGCGCACGGTCAGATGGGGAAACAGGTGGGTTTCCTGGAATACATAGGCGAGGGGACGTTTATGAACCGGCAGGAAAGTATCAGCGCTTTGCCAGTGTTCGTCGAGAACGGTCATGGCTCCCTCTGCGCGGTGCAGGCCCGCCATACAGCGCAAAACAGTGGTCTTGCCGCAGCCGGAATGCCCGAACAGGGCGGTGATGCCTGTGCCGGGCAGGGTCAGGTCAACGTCCAGACCAAACCCGGGAAACGCGCAACGGAAGCGGGCAGAGATGCTTTTCTTTTCGCTCATCTCAGTGCTCCCGACCGGGCCTTACCGTTGAGAGCGTAGAGGGTGACCAGAACCACGAAGGAGAACACCACCATGCCGGCAGAAAGCCAGTGTGCCTCGGTGTATTCGAGGGATTCCACGTGGTCATAGATAGCAACGGAGAGAACTTTGGTTTCCCCGGGAATGTTACCCCCGATCATCAGAATCACGCCGAACTCGCCAATGGTATGGGCGAAGGTCAGTACGGCGGCAGTGAGGAAACCGTTGCGGGCAAGGGGCACGGCAACAAACAGGAAGCGATCCCAGGGCGCGGCGCGGAGCGTGGCAGCGACCTCGAGGAAACGGTCGCCAACCGACTCGAAGGCATTCTGCAGCGGTTGCACCGTAAACGGCAGGGAATAGATCACGGAAGCCACCACCAGACCCTCGAAGGTAAACGGCAACAGCCCGATGCCGAGCGACTGGGTGACCTGGCCAACCCAGCCTTCTGGCCCCATCACCAGCAGCAGGTAAAAGCCAAGGACCGTGGGCGGCAAAACCAGAGGCAGCGCGACCACGGCCGCTACCGGTTGGCGCAGCCAGTGCCGGGTTCTGGCGAGCCACCAGGCGATGGGCGTGCCTATCAGCAACAGCAGCAGAGTGGTTGTCGTGGCCAGTTTCAGAGTCAGCCAGACTGGATCCCAGTAGGTTTCAAACATCAGTTGATCGCGTCATGTCCTTCGTCGTAACCATAGCTCCGGATGATGCCGATGGCTGTATCGGATTTCAGGAAATCCATCCAGGCGCGGGCTGCTTCATTGCTGGCGCCCCGGTTCAGCAGGATGGCCTGCTGGTCGATGGGCTGGTAATAGGCCTGAGGCACCTGCCATAGGGTGCCGGCATCCTCGTCCCAGACTTTCACCTGGGAAGCGGCCACGAAACCGGCCTGGGCATTGCGACTGACAACAAACTGGAACGTCTGGGCTATGGAATCACCGCGGACCAGTTTCGGTTGCAACGTTTGCCATTGGCCGATGTGCTCAAGAACCTGCTGGGCAGCCAGGCCATAGGGTGCGGTTTTCGGGTTGGCGATGGCCAGCCTGGCGAAGGGTTGCTGCTCCAGATAGCGCGGGGCATCCTCAAACGCATCGGGAGCCGGGCTCCAGAGCACCAGCTTGCCCCGGGCATAGGTAAAGCGGGTTCCGTTGACCCCGACCTGCGCCTCTTCGATTAGCTCTGGCCTGAGCACGTCGGCCGCCATGAATACGTCGAAGGGCGCGCCGTTCCTGATCTGGGCGTAAAGTTTGCCGGTAGAGCCAAAGCTGGCGGACACCCGGTGACCGGTTTCCGCTTCAAAGTGCCTGGTCAGTTCCTGGGTGGTATCGGTGAAGTTTGCGGCCACACCAATACTGACTTCGCCGGCGATGGCTCCGGAAGCAAAACTGAACAACACGCACAGGCAGGCGAAAGCCCGGGTTATTGGGTGGCAGATTCTGGTGCGGCGCTCATGGGGCTCTGGCATGGAGCAGGGCTTTCTGTTCGGCGGTTGATTGGGCAGACGCATTGTCCCTATGCAGGCACAGGGAATGCAAGTATTGCCACACCTCGTCCCGGTTGGTTTCGTTGAGCATCTCATGGCGCCCGCCCTCAAACAACCTCAGGGTCACATGGCCAACACCCGCCTCTCGAATGGCCTGAAAGTGCTGGCGCACGCCGCGGCCCATTTCACCAACCGCGTCCGCCGTTCCAGAGAACAGGTGCACAGGCAGGTCTTTTCGCCAGGTCGGCGGCTTGATGGCCAGCATGCCGCCGATAAAATCCAGCCAGAGCCCGGTTGAGCATTGAAACCCGCAAAGCGGATCGGCAACGTAGGCGTCAACCTGGTGCGGATCGCGGCTGAGCCAATCGGCATGGGTCCGGTTGGGGCGGAACCGGCGATTGAACTGCTCAAAGGTCATGCGGGTAATCAACGGGCTGCGGTGCCGCTTGCCCTGGAGCAGTCGGATCAGGCCGATCAGGGCCCGGGATGCCAATAGCTGGCCCCGATCAATCCGGTTGGTGGCGCTCAGGATCAGGGTATCCAGGGAATCACCGTACCTCTGGGCGTAACCCTGGGCAATGAACGAGCCCATGCTGTGGCCCAGCAGGTTGACCGGCAGCCCGGGAAACTGTGAACGGGCGTGTTGGACCACCTGGTGCAGGTCGGCCAACACGCTGGCCCAGCCGTTCTGGTCCGCATAGTGCCCCAGGTTCTCGACTCCTGAATTCGGGCCATGGCCCCGGTGGTGAAAGGTGATAACGGCCATGCCGCGTTCGCAGAGCCAGCGAGCGAGAGACTGGTAACGGTCGCCATGCTCGGCCATGCCGTGGCTGATGATCAGAAGGCCGGTGGGAGCCGTCGGGGTAAAGACTGTTCCGGCTATGCTGTGGTCATCACCACTGCTCAGCGTCAGAGGGTGTTCGTTCGTTGTCACGACCCGGTTCCTTGTTGTTTTTCTCCGCAGCCGGGCGTTGCCACTCCGGCGGTTTCCATAGATGGGTAAGGCGAGACAATAATCCGCCGGGCTGTGCCATGTCGCGGAACAGGTCCACGTATTCGTGGGTCCAGAGCACAATCAGGTTATTGGAGCGAACAGGCCGGGTGATGCCGTATTCGGGCGGATCCTGGGCATTTTCATCGACAAACGTGCCGAACAGGCGATCCCACACTATCAGCGTGCCGCCGTAATTACGGTCGATGTAGCCGGGATTTCGGCCATGATGGACGCGGTGATGGCTGGGCGTGTTGAACACCAGTTCGACCCAGCCGGGCAGCTTCCCGACCAGTGTGGTGTGAATAAAGAACTGGTAGACGAGCGACAGGGCATAGGCTACGCCGATCCAGACAGGATTGAGTCCCAGCAGCGCCAGGGGCAGGTAGAACACCCACATGCCGTTGAAAATGTTGGTGGCATTCTGGCGCATGGCAGTGGAGAAGTTCATCCGCTCGGAGGAATGGTGAACCACATGGGCCGCCCAGAACCAGCGCACCCTGTGACTGGCCCTGTGCATCCAGTAGAAACAGAAGTCCACGCCCAGAAAAGCCAGCAGCACGGTGAATCCGTTCAATTCCAGATCAAACAGCCGGTAGTGGTAGCACAGGGCATAGACAGGGAAGGCAATGAGGCCGGCGAAGAGCAGTTCGGTCACCTGATAGCCGGCGCCTAGGGCAAAGTTTCTGACCGCCTCACGGGTATCCATCAGCTGCGGATCGTGGCGAATCTTCAGGTATTCCCACAGGGTAACGCCCACAAAAACCGGTGTTGCAATCACAAAGATCAGTTGGCGTTCATCCAGCGCCAGCCAAGGCGCAGCCATCGCCCAGAGAGAAAGCAGGCCGCTGTCTTCCAGTACGGCCAGTATCATGTCGGTCAAAGCCATCGGGTTTCTGCCGGTTTCCTCATCAAGTCCGTTTATTCTGGCACGTAACCCGGAAACCGGAATGTCGGTTCACGCCAGATTGGCTAACGGATTCCGACAATCCGGTACTCAGCCTGGTCGACGGTTGTCTTCGTACACTTTTTCCAGAGCCCGGATCTGTGGCTGCCACTGGTCCAGCCAATGTTTGATGTCTTTGGGAATTCGCGCAGTTTTCGGCCATGGCACCGGATACTGTGCGGGCTGGAACATGGGTGCAAACAGGGCGGCTGCGGTGAGGTCTGCGCGCGAAAACTGGTCGCCGGCCAGGAAAGGCCTTTCGGTGTAGATGGCAGCCAGCTCGGTGAGCAACTCTTCCATTACCTGGCGGGACTTTTCAGAGGTTTTTTCGTTGATCTTCATCCACTGACGCATGACTTCATCAACCCGGCTGAAAGCAAGGCTGAGCAGTATCCGGTTATAGAAAGGCGTTCCCGCGGCCAGCATGGGTACCACAATTTTGGGGCGCTGCAGGAAGTGGTGGTAGGAATAGCAGCGGATAGCCGGCCCCGCTTCCTCGTCAAGCCGGCGTTCCCAGGCCAGCGCCTGCTCACGAACGTCCGGGTCTGCCGGTGTCAGCGGGTGCTCGGGAAACGTCTGGTCCAGGTAATCCAGAATGGCGGCTGAGCCCTGAACCACGTGGCCGTCATGGTCCAGCACCGGCACAGAGGAGGCTTCACCCGTCAGTTTCCGGATGGTTTTCACATGTTGTCCCGGCAGCAGGTTCACCGTTTCGTAGTTGAGCCCCTTGTAGTCCAGGGCCCAGCGTATTTTTTCGCAGTAGTGGGAAATGGCAAATTGGTAAAGTTTCAGTGCCATGGGGTGTCTCCTTGGTTCAGCGTTCTAGCATACTGCCGGTGGAGCGGT
Source organism: Marinobacter adhaerens HP15 (assembly GCF_000166295.1). Classification (NCBI taxonomy): domain Bacteria; kingdom Pseudomonadati; phylum Pseudomonadota; class Gammaproteobacteria; order Pseudomonadales; family Marinobacteraceae; genus Marinobacter; species Marinobacter adhaerens. The sequence continues at coordinate 3,459,028 of NC_017506.1, read as the reverse complement.
ATAAGAAGTCCCATCAGATGCCCATGGTGGCCTCATCGGTCGTTGGGTTCTAAACTGTAGGCCGAAAAGACGCTCAAACAAGGGAACTGACCATGCACTCACGACGAGTTTTGATGTTGTCCGTCGTCACTGCGGCGAGCCTTGCCATCTCCGCCTGCTCCTTTCTATCCAAAACCAGTCAGCCGGTTTCCGCGAGCTATGCTTGCGGGCAACTCGATATTGCCGTCTCCGGCACAGACGACAGCGATCTGATCAGCATCGACTATCTGGATCGACGTATTCTGCTCAAGCCGGAGGTAAGTGCCTCGGGCGCATTGTACGTAGCCCCCGGCGACGACCAGACGCGGTTCTGGAGCAAGGGTGAAAAAGCGACCCTGACAGTGAAGGGGCAAACCTATCCGGAGTGTTTGCAGCCTGGCGATCTGGAAATGCCGTTTGAGGCGCGGGGGAATGAGCCTTTCTGGCACGCGACGCTTGAGGGCGGTGAGCTCTTGATAACACGGCCTTTCGAGGAACAGGGAACCCGTCGGGTACCGGTTGAAGTCAAAACAGCCAACCGGCATGGGCGGACATTTGTCGCGACGCTGGCAGATCTCCCCATTACCCTGACAGTCGCCCGTCAGCTCTGTGACGACAGCATGTCCGGGGCTCAATATCCCGCGCAGGTGCGCCTGCAGGTCGGTGATGATGAGTTCAGGGGATGTGGTGGTGATCGCCAGCGTCTGTTACGGGGCGCAATCTGGGTTGTTGAGGATCTTGCGGGCGCAGGCATCATCGATCGGTCCCGGATCACGATCGAGTTTCTTGAGGGCAATCGGATCGCGGGCAGGGCGTCTTGCAACCGATACACTGGCACCTATGAACTCAGGGGTGAGGGCATGGCTATAGGTCCACTGGTATCAACACGGATGGCCTGTGCGCCCGCGCTGATGAATCAGGAAGAGCGGTTTCTGAACCTGCTGGACCAGGTGAGTTCAGTGCGGATCGGGCAGCAGGGCCAACTGCTGTTGTCGACACCGGGCGGTGAGTCGATCCGGGCGTTTCAGTCTGACCACGACAGTCCATAGCGCGTCAGGATCTCTTCCACCCGCCCACTGCTTTGCAGGGCTCTCGCTCCCTCTGACATGAGCGCTGCGAGCTGGGCGGAATCACGGCCGACCGGTGAAAATGCAACGTAGATCGGCGACTCGTGGATCACCGCGGCCATTCGCAGGCTTTCCGTGTTGTTCTCCTGCTCCAGTTGCCACTGCATCACATAGCGGTCTTCCGGGAATACGTCAGAGCGCTGCTGGTGCAGGAGTTCGATTGCCCGGCTCAGTGGTGCCGGCCCGGACAGCACCCAGACCCGCTCCGGATCGTCCTGGTACTTCTCGATATAGCTGTCCAGTTCCGGTGAGTAAGCGTAGCCGTTGATCGCCAGCAGCTTGGATTGGCTGAGTGAGTCGATGCCAGCGTACTGCCAGTTGTTGTCAGGGTGCGTGTAGAGCGCGATCGTCGAGTAACCAGTAGCGGCGTCCGGAAACACGAAGTCCGGCGCATCCCCCGGAAGGGCTCCTACAACCGCATCAATATACCCGTCCCGGGCCTGTTGCAGGGCCCGTGCCCAGCTCATGTTCACGTACTCGACATCGATACCGGCGAGTCCGAACGCCTCCCTGGCAATATCTATCATATAGCCTTCGTGCTCGGAGCCGGCTTCACAATTGTGAGGACACCAGGGATCAGCGGCAATGACGACGCTATGGCGCGGCTCTGTGGGAGCCGGCGCAGCGGGAGCGGTCTTCGTTGCCTTTGCCGCTGTTTCAGGAACCAGCGGTGGCGGGTCTTCTGGCTGCGAGCAGGCGGCAAGAAAGAGCGCGATGGAAAGAACCAGGGTTTTTGCCATGGTGATAAAACCGGGATGCCGATGACGTCGGCTCTCCCTGAAGCATAGACCCTGGTCGCGGTTTTGTAATGGCTAAAAGCCCCTAGGCTGCGGTTTTGTTCCTGTCAGCCGAGGCGGCGGTCGGCACCAGCGCCCGGGCGAGGTCTTTCATGTGCAGTGTGCCCACGTGCTGATCGTCCCGGACTACCCGGAAATTCAGAGACATATCCCCGTCGGATTTCAGCAGTACCGTTTCAAGGTTGTCCTTTTCCGAGATGTCACCGGCGAACGTGGCCTCACCGTCATCAGGGGGGCTCATGACCGATCGTACCCTCAGCACCCGTGCCCGATTGATATCGCTGATGAAGTCGACGATGTAGGGATCGCCGGGATTGAGCAGGATTTCCTGGGGATCTCCCTGCTGCACTACTTCGCCATCTTTCAGGATGACCAGGTGGTCGGCCAGTTTCAGGGCCTCATCAAGATCATGGGTGATGAACACGATGGTTTTCTGCAGTTCTTCCTGGAGCTCCAGCAACAGGTCCTGCATATCGGACCGAATCAGCGGATCCAGTGCCGAGAAAGCTTCGTCCATCAACATGATCGGGGCGTCGGACACCAGGGCTCGGGCGATGCCCACCCGCTGCTGCATGCCACCGGACAGCTGGTGTGGATACTGGTATTCGTTACCCTCCAGACCAACCCGCGCGAGCCATTTTCGGGCGTCGGCCTCAAAGTCCGATGTCGTATAGCCGCGAATGTCCTTGGCCATGCCGGCGTTCTCGAGCACGGTTTTGTGGGGCAGCAGGGCAAACTTCTGGAACACCATCGACATCCGCTCGCGGCGAAGCTTTCGCAGCTGCTCTTCGCTGTAGCTCATGATGTCTTCGCCATCGACACGGATTTCGCCGGCCGTGGGGTCGATCAGTCGGTTCAGGTGCCGGATGAGTGTGGACTTTCCGGAGCCGGAAAGGCCCATGATGACCGTGATCTCGCCATCGTGGATGTCCACGTTGATATCACGCAGACCGAGGACGTGTCGCTGCTGCTCCAGCAGATCGGCTTTGCCCATGCCCTTGCGAACATACTCCAGGGCAACATCCGGGGTCGGGCCGAAGATCTTGTAAAGGTTCCGGATCGAAATCTTGATGTCTTTTGCCATGGGGGCTTTCCTCACTGCTTCTGGGAGACGTTAATTCGTGCCAGGGACGCCTTGGTTACCCGGTCGAGAATAACCGCCAGGATCACGATGCCAAGGCCGGATACCAGGCCAACACCCAGTTCCAGATTACGGATGCCCCGCAGGACCAGAACGCCAAGCCCGGGCGCGGAAACCAGGGATGCGATAACAACCATGGCAAGACTCATCATGATGGTCTGGTTAACCCCTGCCATGATGTTGGGCAGCGCCAACGGGATCTGCACCTTGTAGAGTTTCTGTCGGGGCGTCATGCCAAAGGCGTCTGCGGCCTCAATCACGTCCTTGTCTACCAGCCGGATGCCCAGGTTCGTCAGCCGGATCACAGGAACAATCGCGTAGAGGATGATGGCGATGCCGTACAGCTTTGATTCGGTAACACTGAACAGGAAGATAAGCGGGATCAGATACACAAAAGGTGGCAGCGTCTGCAGCATGTCCAGCACCGGTATGATCATCCGTTGCAGAGAATTGCTGCGTGCCATGGCGATGCCTATGGGTACCCCCAGCAAGACACAGAGGAAGGCACATACAAAAATGATCGCCAGTGTTTGCATGGCGTAATCGTAATGGTCGATGAAGGCCAGTAGCACGATACTGCCGCCTACAAAGAGCATCAGTTTCCAGGATTTGGTGACCACGTAAACAACCGCCAGTAACAGTGGAATCACGATCCACCAGGGCGTGTTCAGCATGGCGTAAAGTGCTCCATCCAGGAACCAGCTAAGAGGCTGGGTTAATGGATCGAGAACCAGACTCAGGCTGTCCTTTATTGCCAGAAATCCCTGTTCCAGGCCCTTGGTAAGTTCCCGGGACTGGGGGAAGGCGGAGCAGGATTCGTTCAGGGCGTCCATGGACGGAAACGGGAGTTCCCATATAGAGGCCGGTTCGGCGCTCTCTCCCTTGGTTTTATTCAGCAGGTCGGCCATCGACATGGGGCCGCTGCTTTTGCCTTCCGAGCACCATTGCTCAAGGCCGAGCGATGAAAAAAGGGAATCGTAGGTTGCCATGGGCGGTCAGTCTCTCCTGCGCACGTCTGGAATCAGAACGGTTTTCGGGAAACGACCCGGGGCATCCCGAAGGATGCCCCGGGAGGGGCAGGTCAATCAGTTAAGAACGTTGGCCAGACGCTCACGCGCGGAGTCGTTCAGCCAGGTTGACCACTCGTCGCTGTTGTTGCTGAGGTAGTAAACCGCAGCTTCTTCGCCCGAGGCATTGTTGGAGTCCATCCAGGCCAGGATGCTGCTCATGGTCTCGGTCTTGAACGTCAGCTTGCTGAGCATCTCGGCCACTTCCGGCTCGCGCTCTTTGAAGCTGGTAGTGATCGAGGTCAGAACCGTTGCCGCCGGGAAGTCGGATACGCCCGGATTGTCGACATCCGGCGTCTGGTTTTTCTGGTGCACGTCCGGCTTGATGTCGCCGAGATCAACCCGGGTCATGTCGTACTTGCCGAGCGGGACGGTCGGACCCCAGTAGTAGCCGAACCAGGGCTCTTTGTTCTGGACAGCGGACGCCATGGAGGACGCCAGGGTCTCACCGGAACCATGGTTGAATACGTCAATGCCGGACTCTTCCAGATCCAGGGCACGAACCAGGTTGTCACTCACAACTCGGCAGCCCCAGCCGTCCGGGCAGTTGTTGAAGGTGCCGCCAACGAGCTCAGGATTGGCCATGATGCCCTCGATGGTCTTCAGCTCCGGATGCTCTTCCGCGAGGTAGGTGGGAATCCACCAGCCTTCAACACCGCCCGGATCCAGAACCTTGCCAAGGCGCTCCACTTTGCCCTGTTCTTCCAGGCGCAGGTAGGCCTCGCCCGCGGAGTTCAGCCACAGCTCGGTGACGATGTCAGGCTCACCGTTTTCGGCAACGGAGGTTACCGCCGGAACGGTATCGGAAGGAACGATGGTGACGTCGCAGCCGTAACCCTGCTCCATGATGAAGGTGGCCACGTTGGTGACGACCGTGTTGGACGCCCAGTTCATTTCGGTAATGGATACCTCGCCGCAATTGGCCTGGGCCGCGACGGGTACGGATAGCGCGCAAAGCAGTGCAGCAGACTTAAGCTTTCGCATAGTCACTTCTCCTTTTCAGGGTTTGTGATTTTTGGAGGGTGTTGTCGGTGTTAGTGCCGATACGAGGGGACCGCGATCCATAAGGATCGGGAAAACAGCTCTTTCATGGTCGCTGTTAAGGTCGAACAAATCAGGAGGTCTCGGTTAATACTTAACTGTAAGGATAACGAACCTCAGCTCAGTTACAAGGGCGTATTCCAAATGCGTCTTTAAAAGAGACACATTATGCCCCGGGAGAACTGTCAAGAAGGTGTAGTAATCGATGGATACACTCCGGGTACCTGAACCCGGAGAACAGCATGACAGAGCTGCGCGACCTGACACCTCACACATCAATCAGCCACGAGCAGGCCTCCCGGGATGGGCGTCAGCGAAGGTTGCTGAGAACCTTCCTGCCGGAGCTCGTTGGCCTGGAGCGCATCCTGGCGGAAGCGCCGGATTTCATCACAACCGAAGTGGTGGAGCGGGTCGCCCTCAAGGACCTCTCCTTGCCCATCTACCGTGTCGATATCGGCTCTTCCCGGCCCGATGTGCCAGCGGTATTGCTTGTTGGCGGCGTGCACGGGCTTGAACGCATTGGAAGCCAGGTAGTGATGGCCTGGCTGAAGTCGCTACTCGCCAGAGTGACCTGGGACGAACATTTGCTGGGGTTGTTGCAGAAGGTTCGAATTACCCTTTTGCCAATCCTTAACCCGGGCGGTATGTACCTGAATCAGCGCAGTAATCCCAACGGCGTGGACCTGATGCGCAATGCGCCGATCCAGGCCCAGGAACGTAGCGCATTCCTGCTCGGCGGCCAGAGAATTTCACCCCGATTGCCGTGGTACACCGGCGACCCTGAACAGGGCATGGAGCCCGAAAACCTGGCTCTTGAGGCGGTCATAAAACAGCTGCTGCCGGGGCGGCCGTTCAGTGTGGCACTGGACTGCCATTCCGGATTCGGGATGCAGGACCAGATCTGGTTTCCCTACGCCTACCGGCGTCGACCCATGCGTCGAGTCGCATCGATTATGGCGCTGAAGCTTATCTGGGAGCAGTCATACCCAAATCACGACTACCGCTTCGAGCCCCAGTCCCGCCACTATCTCACCCATGGCGACTTGTGGGATTACTTCTACAAACAGGTCAATCGCGAAAATGCCGGTGTTTTCCTACCCCTGACCCTGGAAATGGGCTCCTGGCGCTGGATTCGCAAGCGGCCCCGTCAGTTGCTGAGACTCGACGGCTTTTTCAATCCCCTGGTTCCGCACCGGCACAAGCGGGTCCTGCGCAGTCACCTGACCTGGATGGACTTCCTGATTAACGCCGCCGCCAGCCACGAAAACTGGTTGCCGGCTCGGGATGAGGAGTCCATGCTGAAAGAAGCCGCGATCATGCACTGGTATCGCGATACTCTCTAGCGATCCAGCCGGCCCTGGCATCCATCAATCGGAACTATCGTATGCACTGGATTCTGTTGCGGGGTCTGACTCGGGAGCACGCCCACTGGGGCAGCTTCCCGGCTCGCCTTGGGGAGGCATTTCCCGAGCACCAGTTCCATCTGGTCGACCTGCCCGGGACGGGCGTGCGTTATCGAGAAGACAGTCCGGCAACGGTAGCGGCGATTCGGGAAGCCGTCTCCAGGCACGTCAGCCATATCCCCGGTCCTTTCAGCATCCTGGCACTTTCCATGGGCGGTATGGTGGCCCTGGACTGGGCCCAGCAGGCTGCGGATGGTCAGATCCAGAACCTGGTCCTGATCAATACCAGTTCCGGCTTCAGCCCGCCCTGGCAACGCATGCGGCCTGGGGTCTGGCCGCGAATTCTGCGGCTGCTGGCCCGTCAGGAGTTGTTTGACCGTGAGCGGGATATTCTCCGGCTCACGTCTAACCGTGAGGTGCCTCTGTCACTGGCAAAACAGTGGTACAGCATACAACGACAACGCCCCGTCAGTACCCGCAATGCGATCAACCAGTTGGCGGCTGCCGCCCGCTACAAACCCGGTGAAAAGCGTCCTGTGCCAGATGCCCTGATTCTCGCCAGCCGCGGCGATCGCATCGTTCACTGGCGCTGCAGTTCCACGCTGGAGGAACGCTGGCAATGGACCATGAAACTGCACCCGGATGCTGGCCATGACCTTCCACTGGACGACCCGGAGTGGATTATCCAGCAGATCCGCAACTGGCTGCCCCGGTAACGCCGGTTGCTTGACGCAACTCTTCTTTCCGGTCAGTCTTCTCGTTTTGAACCGTCAAAGCCGCCATTGATCAGGAACGGAGCCGATAAAAATGAAAATCTTCGAAACCAAAACCGCCCCCAACCCCCGCCGCGTGCGCATGTTCATGGCCGAGAAAGGCCTGTTGGAAAAGGCCGAATTCATCGAGATTGACCTGCAGAAGGGTGAAAACCTGACACCTGAATTTGTGGCCCGAAATCCGATGAAGAAAGTGCCTGTGATGGAACTGGATGACGGCACCTGTATTGCCGAGACCATGGCAATCTGCCGCTATTTCGAAGAGAGCTACCCGGACACGCCAACCCTGATGGGCGACACCCCGCTTGAAAAAGCCCAGCTTGAGCAGTGGCTCCGGTGGATCGAGCTGTTCTTCTTCATGCCCACTGGCATGTGTTTCCAACACACCACCGGCTACTTCAAGGACCGGATGAACCCGATCAAGGAGTGGGGTGAGGAATGCGGCAAGAGCGTTGAGAAGTTCATGCACTTCCTCGACAAGCAGCTCGAAGGCAAGGAATACATCTGCTGCGACCGCTTTACGGCCGCCGATATCAACGCCTTCACAACAGTGGCATTCGCGCGGGTGGTGGGCATCCGGATCAAACCTGAGCAGGCCAATCTGCAGGCCTGGTACGACCGCATCAAGGAACGACCCTCTGCCCAGGTCTGAGCCACAGGCCAGTCAGAAACCAGAAGAGAGATCTTAATGACCACAACGGATTCAAGACTCCAGTGCGCGCTGGCGTCTATTGACGCAGCCAATAAGGCCGATCCCAATCAGGAGTCTTTCGACAACGAACGCCTCCCGAAGGAATACGCCTACAGCCTGCACATGACCCGCTGGCTGTTCGAGCTTGAATCCGATCCTTCCGAACGCATGCAGATCGCCTGCCGCGCCCAGCACATCGAGCGTTGGACCATGCCGCGGAAGGACTATCCGGAAGGTCGTAAAGCCTATTACCAGTGGCGCCAGGCCTGTGGCCGTATGCATGGCCAGCGTGCTGGGGAAATCATGGCGGATTGTGGCTACCCGAAGGAGGAGTGCGAGCGGGTGGAGACCATCCTGACCAAGCGGGAACTGAGGCAGGATGCCGACACTCAACTGCTGGAGGACGTGGCCTGCATGGTCTTCCTGGAGAAGTACTTTGCGGATTTCTATGAAGAGAAAGCCGAGTACGACCGGGATAAATGGCTGCGCATAGTGCGCCGGACCTGGGGCAAGATGTCGCCCCGTGGGCACGAGGCGGCACTCAAGCTGGCAGAGGGGATGCCGGCGCACCTTCTGGAACTTTTGCAGGAGGCTTTGGCCGACGCCTAGCATCAAATGCCTGTTGCGAACTTTTGTGCACAGTCCAGCGGGTACGACCTGCCAAAATACGCTGTGAATACCTCCCTGTACGCTCGGCTCCGCCATCCATGGCTCCGCACGATTTTGGCAGGTCGTACCCGCCGAACTGTTTAAACTTGTGAGTTAGCCTTTTGGAAAGAACAGTTCTTGAAGTTTCTGACCAGGCTCTTCCGCCCGCATAAACGATTCCCCCACAAGGAAACCGTAAATCCCGCGAGCAGTCATCGCTTCTACGTCGCTGCGGGTCATGATGCCGCTCTCGGTAATCGTCAGCCTGTCCTGTGAGATGCGTTCATGCAGATCAAACGTGGTGTCCAGCGAAACATCGAAGGTATGCAGGTTCCGGTTGTTGATGCCGACCAGAGGCGTCGTCAGCGTCAACGCATCATCCAGTTCCTCACCATCGTGCACTTCGACCAACACATCCAGACCGATTTCATGGGCAATACCTTCCAGCTCTTGCATCTGGTCTTTGGTCAGGCAGGCGGCGATCAGAAGGATGCAGTCGGCGCCAATGGCCCGGCTCTCGTAGACCTGATAGGGCGCGACCATGAAGTCCTTGCGGATCACGGGCAGACTGCAGGCATTGCGGGCGGCGACCAGATAGTCCTCGTCGCCCTGGAAGAAGTCGCGGTCGGTCAGTACCGAAAGACAAGCGGCGCCGCCTTTCTCGTAGCTCTCGGCAATGACCGCTGGTTCGAACGGATCCCGCAGAATGCCCTTGCTTGGTGAGGCTTTTTTGATTTCTGCGATAACAGCGGGAGTCTGCTGTTCAATTCGGCTGCGCAGAGCATTAGCAAAACCTCGGGCTGCCGGTTGATCACGAGCTTTGGCCTTCAGATCTGCAATCGAGACTTGGCGCTTGCGCTCGTCAATTTCTTCCCACTTACGATCAACAATTCTCCGAAGGATCGTCGGTGTTTTATCCAGATGTCTGTCAGTCATATCAGGCTCGTAAAAAGTTAGCGAGAGCCGGAGGAGAGGGAGCTTCCAAAACTGTCTGCAGCCACGGATGGCTGCAGCCAAGCCCTACATGGACGTATTCACGGGCGTGTTTTGGAAGCTCCCTCCCCTCCGGCTCGTCCGGCTGCAAAATCAGCAGGCCGGGATCAAAAGCACTGGGAAAAATCAGCCAGCTCCGACATCTTGCCGGCAGCGAGGCCAGAGCCCATGGCGTCGAGGGCCATATCCACACCTTCTTTCGGCGTCTTGGCCAAACCAGCGACATAGATCGCTGCGCCGGCATTGAGGGCAATCAGGTCCCGGGCTTTCTCGGCCATTTCATCGTGGCCACGACCGAAGGCTGCCTTGATCAGCTTTAAGGAATCGTCGGCGGTGTCCACGGTCAGGCCCACCAGAGCCTGGCTCTTGATCCCGAGATCCTCCGGGGTGATGTCGTATTCGGTGACCTTGCCGTCTTTCAGTTCCGCCACGTGGGTGGCGCTTGCCAGACTGATCTCATCCAGGCCGTCTTTGGAGCAAACGACCATGATGTGCTCGGCCCCAAGGCGATGCAGCACCTCCGTCATCGGGCGGCACAGCTCCCGGTTGAACACGCCCACCAATTGGCGTTTAACGCCCGCCGGGTTGGTCATCGGGCCCAGGATGTTGAAAATGGTCCGGCAGCCCAGCTCCTTGCGGGGGCCGATGGCATGTTTCATGGCACCGTGGTGGGCCGGAGCGAACATGAAGCCGACACCAATTTCCTCGACGCAGCGGGCCACCTCTTCCGGTTTCATGCTCAGATTGATGCCCAGCTTTTCCAACAGGTCGGCACTGCCGCTCTTTGAGGAAACTGCCCGGTTGCCGTGCTTGGCCACAAAGCCGCCGGCTGCTGCCACCACGAAGGAGGCGGCGGAAGACACGTTGAACAGGTTGGCGCCATCGCCGCCAGTGCCGACGATGTCCACCAGAGGTTCGGCCTTGACCGAAACCTTCGTGGCCAGCTCACGCATAACCTCGGTGGCGCCGGTGATTTCATCGATGGTTTCGCTCTTGAGGCGCAACCCCATGAGAAACGCGCCAATCTGGGCGTCTGTGGCCTCGCCGTTCATGACGATACGCATCACGTCCTTCATTTCCTCCCGGGACAGGTCCAGGTTGGAGGCAATGCGGTTGAGAGCTTCTTTCATGTCCATGTGTCGGCCTCTTATTGTGTTCTCAGAAAGTTGCGCAGCAGCTCGTGGCCCTGTTCCGTCATAATAGACTCCGGATGGAACTGCACGCCTTCGATGGGCAGGGTCTTGTGGCGAACCCCCATGATTTCCTCGATGGAACCGTCGTCGTTGCGGGTCCAGGCGGTCACTTCCAGGCAGTCGGGCAGGGTGGCCTTGTCGATCACCAGGCTGTGGTAGCGGGTCGCCTGCAGCGGGTTGCTCAGGCCCCGGAACACGCCAGTGTCCTTGTGGAATACCGGAGACACCTTGCCATGCATGACCCGGCCGGCGCGGATGACGTCGCCGCCGTAGACCTGGCCGATGGCCTGGTGACCCAGGCAAATGCCCAGGATCGGAACCTTGCCGGCGAAATGCCGGATGGCCGCCATGGAGATGCCAGCCTCGTTCGGGGTGCAGGGGCCGGGGGAAATCACCAGCCGCTCCGGGTTCAGGGCTTCAATCTGTTCGATGGTAATTTCATCGTTGCGGTGCACCTGCACGTCGGCACCCAGTTCGGCCAGATACTGCACCACGTTGTAGGTGAAGGAATCGTAGTTATCGATCATCAGCAACATAATCTGTTCCTCCGCCTCAGTGGTCGAAATCGTTGTAGGTCATGGCCACCGCCCGGAAAATGGCGCGGCCCTTGTTCATGGTTTCCTTCCACTCGAGGCGGGGCACCGAATCGGCCACCACGCCGGCGCCGGCCTGGATATGCAAGGTGTTGTCCTTGATCACCGCGGTGCGGATGGCAATGGCGGTATCCATGTTGCCGTTGAACGACAGATAGCCCACGGCGCCGCCGTAGACCCCACGCTTAACCGGCTCCAGTTCGTCGATAATCTCCATGGCCCGGATCTTGGGCGCACCGCTGAGGGTGCCAGCAGGCAGGGTGGCGCGCAGCACGTCCAGGCAGCTGGTGTTGTCTTTCAGCCGGCCGGTGACGTTGGAGACGATATGCATCACGTGGGAGTAGCGCTCCACGATCATCTTGTCGGTCAGCCGGACCGTGCCGGTTTCCGACACCCGGCCGGCATCGTTACGGCCCAGGTCGATCAGCATCAGATGCTCGGCAATTTCTTTCGGATCAGCCAGCAGCTCTGCTTCCAGCGCCTTGTCCTCGGCATCGGTGGCGCCGCGCTTGCGGGTGCCGGCGATCGGCCGAACCGTCACTTCCTCGTCTTCCACCCGGGCCAGGATTTCTGGGGAGGAGCCGACGATGTGGAAATCACCCAGATCCAGGAAATACATGTAGGGGGAAGGATTCAGCACTCGAAGCGAGCGATACAGGTTCAGCGGCGGTGCCTCGAAGGGAATCGACATGCGCTGTGATATCACTGTCTGCATGACATCGCCGTCGAGCACGTAGCCCTTGATCTTGTCTACCGCGGCTTCGAATTTGTCCTGGGTAAACCCGGAAATGAAGTCGCTCTCGTCCACGGCTTTTCCGCGCAGGTGTTCTGGGGTGCGGGGCGCGTCAGCGGTCTGCCGGTGCAGATGGTTCTCCAGCTCATCAATGCGGTTCTGTGCCGTTTCGAAGGCGCCCTCAATGGCCGGATCGGCATGGACAATCAGATGCAGCTTGCCCCGCAGGTTGTCGAATACCACGATCTCGTTGGACACCATCAGCAGGATGTCCGGCGTGCCGATTTTGTCCGGCGGACAGCTCTTGCGCAGCCGTTTTTCGATGTAGCGCACGGTGTCGTAGCCGAAGTAGCCCACCAGGCCGCCATTAAAGCGGGGCAGCTCATCCAGATCCGGTGCATGGAAGCGCTTCTGGTAGGCCTCGACAAAGGCGAGCGGATCGTCCACTTCCTCGGTTTCAACAACCTCGCCGCCGCGGCTGATCTCCACCCGGTGGTCGAAGACCTTCAGTACTTCGTGACTGGGCAGGCCGATGATCGAATACCGGCCCCATTTCTCTCCGCCCTGAACGGATTCGAACAGGTAGGAATAGGGTCCGCTGGCGAGTTTGAGGTAGGTGCTCAGGGGCGTGTCGAGGTCGGCCAGTACCTCACGATACACAGGGATGCGGTTAAAGCCGGCGTCGGCGAGCTCGATGAATTGCTCGGGTGTCATGGTACGGTTTCCTGAAATCTGATCTGCATTGTGGATGAAAGCCTGTGCTTCCATCAGGTGCTGCGGGCTCGACCAGCAGACGCCAGTCAGCCTCCGGGCTTGCTCAGCCGGTGCGCCATCGCCACCATCGTGTTGCGCGGGTTGTCAGGATGCCTCGCGCTGCAGTCAGATTCAGTCCCTGCACGGCAGGAATCTCCCGTAAAGAAGTGCTCAATGTAAGTTCCTTGTGAGATTACAAAAGCTCGGCCAGCGAATCAACAACCGCGTCGGCGCCCAGAGTATCCACCGCAGGCCCGTAGTTATACCCGTACCGCACCGCCACACAGGGAATGCCCGCGGCCAGCGCCGCGTTAATATCCGCTGCGGAGTCGCCTACCATGACTGTGGTTCCGCGGGTGCCCCCCAGGGTTTCCATGGCATGAAGCAGGGGAGCGGGGTCCGGTTTCTTGACCGGCAGGGTGTCACCACCCACGGTCAGGTCGAACCAGTGATCCAGTCCCATTTGCTCAAGCAGCGGTGCCACAAACTGTTCCGGCTTGTTGGTGACGATGCCCAGCCGGCAGCCCTGGTTCTTCAGGTGCGTGAGACAGGCCTCGACGCCGGCGTAGACTACCGAATGCTGTCCGTTGAGCGTGCCGTAGGCGTGATAGAAAATCGCCAGGGCATCCTTGAACAGGGCCTCGTCTTTTGGTCGCGCCGGTTCCCAGTCCACCTGGCCGGCCAGGGCCCGGCGCACCAGAACGCTGGCGCCATTGCCTACCCAGTTCCGTACCCGGTCAATGCCTGCCGGTGAGCGCCCAAGATGCGCCAGCATCTGGTCCACGGCGGCCGCCAGATCCGGTGCACTGTCCACCAGGGTGCCGTCGAGATCAAACAGGGCAACCCCCGGCCAGCGTGGATTGAACAGCCCTGCCAGGCTCATTGGCTGATCACCCTGCGGGCCTGCTCCAGTTCTTCGCGCATGGCATCAATGGTGGTCTTATAGTCGTCGGTGTTAAAGATGGCAGATCCCGCCACGAAGGTGTCGGCACCGGCCTCGGCGATTTCCCGGATGTTCTCGGTCTTCACGCCACCGTCGATTTCCAGGCGGATATTGTAGTTACTGGCATCGATGCGCTTGCGGGCCTCCCGGAGTTTGTCGAGCGTGCCGGGAATGAACTTCTGGCCACCGAAGCCGGGGTTTACCGACATCATCAGCACCATGTCCAGTTTGTCCATCACATGATCCATGTAATGCAGCGGCGTGGCCGGGTTGAACACCAGGCCCGCCTGGCAGCCACCGTCGCGGATCAGCTGCAGTGAGCGATCAATGTGGTTGGTCGCTTCCGGGTGGAAGGTAATGTAACTGGCCCCGGCGTCGATAAACATACGGATGAGGTCGTCCACCGGCGACACCATCAGGTGCACATCGATGGGGGCGGTCACGCCGTGCTTGCGCAGCGCCTCGCAGACCATGGGGCCAATGGTGAGGTTGGGTACGTAGTGATTGTCCATCACATCGAAGTGCACCACGTCGGCGCCGGCGGCCAGCACGTTATCGACTTCCTCGCCAAGACGGGCAAAATCGGCGGACAGGATGGATGGGGCAATCAGGTAAGGGTTCATGACGGCTCTCTCACAACAATGGATAATGGCTTGGTCAGCGGTCCCTGCCGCACGTTCAGGATGGCTGCTAGTCTAACAGCTCAGTGGCGTTTTTTCGCAGTCAAAGGATCAGTATCTGTGCAGAGATTCGAGATTTACCGGCCCGGCGTGTTCTGGCTTTTTATCCTGGCGCTGATGTGTGTCGCACCGTCCATCACCCTCGGGCAGGAGGAGAGCGGGACGGCCGGTGAGGCCGAAGGCGTCGAGGCGTCAGAGTCTGCGAGTCGGGCCCTGATCTGGACAGGCACCGGCGAACGCTCCCTGATCCAGCGTTTTCCCGAATCAGCGGTATGGCTGGAGCTTGAGGAGGGTGATAGGGCGCTGGGCCTGTTCTACCCGGAAGCCAGGTTGCCGGCTCGCGGTGCGGTGCTGGTTCTGTCGGACGAAGGTGAAACTGCCGCTTCCGGGGTAACCGGCTCACTGGCAGCGGGGCTGGCTTCCCGGGGCTGGGCCGTGCTGACGCTTGGTCTGGAGTCGCCCTCTCCGGTTCTGAGTGAGTTCCTGATGCGCCCCGTGATGGAGCCGCCGGCGGCTGAAGCAGGCGCGGGCGAGGAGGGGGCATCAGATTCAGTCATGATCGATGTCATGGCCTCATCCGAGAGCGCCGATGATCTAGAGGCGCGCTACAGAAGCCGCATCAACCAGATGCTGCAGGCAGGGCTGGCCCTGCTGGTTGAGCGGGGCTATGAAGCTCCGGCAGTTCTTGGTGTCGGGCGAGCCAGTATCCATGTGACCAACCGGGTACTGGATGGCGCCGATGCCTCTGCCCTGATCTGGGTGGTGCCACAGTTTTATCCCGTTGACCGGTCAGGTCTGCCGGACCGTCTGGAGTCGCTCGGCACTGATTTGTTGGAGCTGTATCCACAAGGGACGGCTGATGATCAATCGGGCTGGAGTATTGGCATGCAGTTGCGGCGCGCCGGAATGAGCGGCTTTGAGCGACAACCGATTGCCTGGATCAGCCCTGCGCCTGAGACTCTGGGCGATGGGGTGGCCAGTCGTGTTGCCGCCTGGCTGGAATCCCGCGAGCGTTAGGGACGGAGCGTGTTGTGGCGCTTTATCAGTTCCCAGGCCTGTTGGTAGTGGAGCAGGCGTTCCTTGGCCAGGCTTCGGTCGCGGTCACTGACCTGCTGTTGGGCAAGCTTGTCCGGGTGGCACTCGGATATCTTCTTGCGGTAGGCCCGTTTGATCACTTCCAGGGAATCCCGGCGGGTAACGCCTAGAAGTTCACAGGCCTGCTGATAGCTGGTGGGTCTGGAAAGGTTCTCGCTGTGCCGGGTCCAGACCTTGCTGGCATAACTGTCGAAAATATCCTCGCTGATGCTTACCGGCAGACCAATCTGGTCAATGGCGTCCTCGCAGCGATAACGTCTGGGTTTGCCGGGGCGGCCGTTAAGCTGGGTGGCGTGGCAGAGACAGATGGCGGTTTTCAACGCGGGAGCGGGCCAGAGACGGCGGGAAAGTCGCATGGCCAGCCCGCGGATGAACGGCAGCTGCCCGGCCGACTTGCCCTGCTGGAACCAGCCAATGGCTCGCCTGCGCTGGCGTCTGGACAGCCTCATGGCCTTGATCAGCGACTCGGCATAACCGATGTCGGCTTCGGTGACGCGTCCGTCTGCCTTGGCGATATAGCCGAGGAAGAAAAACAGGGAATGTCGGCACCAGCGGGGAAGGCGGGCGCGCTCAATCAGAGCGGGGGCCTGGTGACCACAGGCCGAGAGTTCCCGCATCAAGCTGGAAAATTCGGCTTCCATTCTGGGCGGCAGTGCCGGTTGTCTGTTATCGCCTGCCATGACTTTCAGGTTCCTTGGAGCCCAGTTGCCGGTCGAGCGCCTGCAGGCGTTCCGGGGTGCCGACGTCCACCCACTGTCCGGGATGGAAAAGACCCTTTACCCGGCCTCTGCTCATGGCATCGCGAAGCACCGGCCCCAGTTTCCCCGCCTGATCGCTCAGCCCCTCGAACAGGCGCCGGTGTAACAGGCTAATGCCGGTGAAGGTCAGCTTGTCCGGGCCATCACTATGGAGTACTCCCTGGTCAGTGAGGTGAAAGTCACCTTCGGGATGGTGTGGCGGATTGCTGGTGACCACCAGCAGGGCGTCTGCGTCAGGCGGCGGTGTCAGTCCAGAAAGGTCGAAATCGCTCCAGATATCGCCGTTGATCGCCAGAAACCAGTCAGATTTGTCACCGGCAAGCAGAGGCAGAGCGCGCACGATGCCACCGGCGGTTTCCAGCGGCTCGCCTTCCCGGGAATATTGAATGGATAGCCCGAACCCTTCGCCGTTTCCCAGGGTTTCCTCAATCTGGTCGCCCAGCCAGGCATGATTGATCACCACCTCACGGATTCCCGCCCGCCGCAGGTGCTCCAGATGATAGGTGATCAGAGGCTTGCCAGCGGCCCTTAACAGGGGCTTTGGTGTGGCCAGCGTCAGTGGCCGCATGCGTTCACCTTTGCCGGCTGCGAGAATCATGGCCTTCACTGGGGCAAGTGCTCCTGACCCGGGGCCGGGCCGATGCTCGTCTCGATCCGGGGCATAACCGTATCGCTCAGCCATTCGTGGAAGTGTCGCAGGGCTGGCTGTCGACCGCTGGCGACGATCAGGTACTGAACGGTTCGGGGAATGTCCTTGAGATAGCCGTGCTTGCCATCGCGGATCGATAGCCGGGCAAAAATGCCGGCAGCTTTGAGGTGCCGCTGCATGCCCATCAGTTCAAACCACTGGCGGAAGGTCTCCGGGTCCGCACGGTGCAGGCCAGCCTCGAGGCTGCTCTGGCGGTAGTCTTCCAGCCATTCGCAGATGCGCTTCTCTGGCCATTGGATGTAGCAGTCTTTCAGCAGCGAGACCACATCGTAAGTGACCGGCCCGGTAACCGCGTCCTGGAAATCGATGACACCCGGGCGAGGTTGGTCTTGGCGAACCAGCAGGTTTCGGGAATGGTAGTCCCGATGGACCGTCACTTCCGGTTGCGCCAGGGCGCTTTCCCGCAGCATGGAACAGGTCGTGTCCAGCAGGGCCCGCTCGCTGTTTTCCAGGTTCATGCCCAGATGCCTCTCCAGAAGCCAGTCCGGGAACAGCGCCATTTCCCGCTCAAGCAGGGTGGCATCGTAAGGCGGTAGCGGGTAATCACTGGGGGAGGTCTGGCTCGCGATCAGGGTCAGCTCTTGCAGGGCGTTCCTGTAGAGCTGGTCTGCGGACTCGGTGTTCAGTCGGCCAAGCATCAGCTGGTCGCCAAAATCCTCCAGTAGCAGGAAGCCCTGCTTCAGATCAGCCTGCACAATGTCCGGCACCGCAATACCTTGGCGGTGCCAGTGCCGGGCGATGGCCACGAAGGGCTCGCAGTCCTCATGTTCCGGGGGCGCATCCATCACGATAAACGGTGCACCGTCCCCGGGAGCGGTCGTCGGATTTGCGTGCTGCCAGACCCGGAAATAACGGCGAAAACTGGCATCGCCGGAAACCGGTTCGGCTTCGCACTGTTCGAAGCCGGGAAATTGTCTGACCCAGTTGGTCAGCAACTGCAGGCGGGTATCCATAGTTCGGGTTGCGATCCTGAAAAAAGTTGTCGCTGACAGCGAAAGTTAGCAGACGAGTATAAAGAGGGTAAATCGGTTTTGCAGCGGAGTTTCCGTTAACAACCCTTCAGGGCACGTGTAAACTAGGCGGCGTTTATTATTGCCCGTCCTCCAATTCACCCGGAACAGGATCCAGCCACCGTGCCATGTCCCGAACGCCCACTGCAATCGCCGGAAACCCGGTGGCAGAGCCGGTATGGCCGTGTGTTGCTGGCCGCGGTTTTTGGGTTGGGCGTTACGGATGGGCAAGCCCAGACACCGCCGTCTGCGGCGGAAATAGATTGGCGGCCCAGAGCAGAGTTGCCAGCCGAGGCCCGGGCCTCGTTGCCCCTTTTCTGCGAAGGGGGGTATCTGCCTTCCGGTCGCGCCAATGGTGTTGGCAATGCGTTTGCCGTTGGCAGCGATTCCGAGCAACCGCTGGAAGCCAGCGGCTTGAACGCCCGCTATGAGATAGACCGGACACTGTTTCTTGAGGGTGATGTCCGCATTCGCCAGGGCGGCTTTCAGGTAACCGGTTCAGAGGCCCGCTACAGCCAGCAGGAGGGTGCAGTATCGGTGCAGGGGCCGCTGGTCAGTCGCGGCGAGGGTTTCCTTCTCACCGGTGAGAACGCGAACTACGACGTCGATAGCGGACGCCTGGACATCAACACTGCGACATTCCTGCTGCATGGTCCGGAAATGCGCGGTCGTGCAGGCAGCCTGTCGCGCATCAGCGAGGAACAGGTCGTCATTGCAGATGGTTTGCTGACCACCTGTGGCCCCAGCCAGAATGACTGGGCCATCGTTGCCTCGGATATCAGGCTGGATCGGGCGCAAGGATTCGGTACCGCCAAACACGTTCGATTGGAAGTCCTGGATGTGCCGGTGTTCTATTGGCCGTGGGCAAGCTTTCCTATTGATGACCGCCGCAAGTCCGGTTTCCTTTACCCGCAGTTCGGCTCTTCCAGTGCCGGCAGCGGTGGCTTTCTTGCCGTGCCCTACTACTTCAATCTGGCACCCCATTACGACGCGACGCTGACGCCCCAGTACATTCATGGCCGGGGCCTGTTCAACGAAGTCGAGGGCCGGTATCTCAGCTCTCTCGGGGAAACTACTCTGCAGCTCGGGTACATCGGCAACGATTCGGCGTTTCAGGAGGAAAACCCCGGTGAATCCGGTGAGCGCTGGGCCCTGGATGCCACAACCCGGGCTGCCTTTGGCCGTGGCTGGCGGGGCTACGGAGATTTTTCTGTGGTGAGCGATGAGGACTATCTCAGTGATCTGAACCGCAGCCTGGAGATTAACCAGGCCACTCACTTGCAAAGAAAGGGCGGGGTTACCTACCGAAGCGACAAGCAGTATTTCGATGCCTACCTCAACGATTACCAGACCATCAGTGATCGCATTGCCGATGTGGACAAGCCCTATGCCCAGTTGCCGGAAGTGATCTACGCAGGCCAGACCGGCGCAGGGATCGTGGAGGCGAACCTGGAAAGCCAGTACACGGTGTTTTACCGGGACAACGAAGCACTGACCGGTCTGGATCGGGCCAACGGGCAGCGTTTCCGGGCGCGGCCGGAACTGGCGTTGCCCATGCGGGCGTTGTGGGGGTTCAGTCGGCCGTCGGTAAGCGTGGATTACACCCGCTACAACCTGGACGACTACGTGCTGGGGGATGGCAGTTTCGATCGCACCGTGCCGGTTGTCGAGTGGGATAACGGGTTGTATTTCGACCGACAGAGCCGCCTGTTTGATGTGCCCTACAACCAGACTCTGGAGCCCCGGCTCTATTACGCCTGGGCCGATGCCGATCCGGATCAGAACGACATCCCGGATTTTGACACCGACCTCCAGACCTTCCGTTTTGAACAGCTGTTTCGACCGGACCGGTTCACCGGCGGTGACCGGGTAGGCGATGCCAACCAGTTGACCGTTGCCCTGACCAGCCGTTTCAATGACCTCCTCACCGGTGCGGAGCGTGCCCGATTCAGTATTGGACAGGTACAGTATTTCGAGGATCGCGAAGTGACGTTGTTCGGCGAGGGTGCCGGTACCCGGAGCCGTTCACCGCTGGCGGGCGAAGTCGTGCTGAACCCACTCGATACCCTGGAAATCCGCTCCTCCGGATTGTGGGATCCTGATACCGGGGATACCGAGGAAGGCCGCAGCCAGTTAACCTTTCACTCTACTGACTACCGGTACCTGGCCAGTGTGGGGCACACTTACAGCCGGGGCGAACTGGAACAGTCGGATATCGCGGCGGTTTTCCCGGTCTCGGACCGTGTTAGTCTGATCGGCCGCTGGGTCTACGACTCCGACCTTGATCGAACCGTCGGATCCCTGGCCGGGCTGGAATACAATAACTGCTGCTGGAGTGTTCAGGTGGTTCACCAGAACTATCTGACTGATGACCGGGAGCTCGATAGCCGCATACTGTTCCAGATCCAGCTAAAGGGCCTGGGCGGCAGCGATGGTGCCTCATCGAGTATTTCCGAGGCCATTTATGGTTTTGATGAAAGGGAGCGTCGTCGTTTTGGAACTCCCTGACTGGATCCCGGACTAAGGCCCCCAAAACGCCAGAAAAGCTCAAATTCTATTTGTAGAGGTGATTATGAAGGCGACCCTTCGCCATGGTGTACAAGCGTTACTGGTTCTTCTAGCCGTCCTGGCCCCGTTGTCTGTTCAGGCCGAGCGTAAGTTGCTGGACCAGGTAGTGGCCATCGTCGATGAGGATGTCATCCTTCAGACCGAGTTGGAGGCCCGAATCAACACCATCACCAGTCGCCTTGGTGCACAGGGCACGGCGCTGCCGCCAAGGCAGGTCCTCGAAGAGCGTGTGCTTGACCAGCTGATCACCGAATCGATCCAGATGCAGATGGCAGATCGGGCCGGTATGCGCATCAGCGATAACGAGTTGAACGAAACCATGGCCAACATTGCCGAACGCAATGGCATGAGCCTGCCGCAGTTTGAAAACCAGCTCGAAGCCGAAGGCGTGACTTACAACCAGGCCCGCGAACAGATCCGCAAGGAAATGCTGACCAGCCGGGTTCAGCAGCGCCAGGTCGGCAACCGGGTCCGGGTGACCGATCGGGAAGTTGAAAACTATCTGGAAAGTCTGGAGGCCCGTGGAGGGAATAACGCTCAGTACCGGCTGGCGTACATCTTTGTGAGCGTAGACGACCCCTCTGATGAGGCGGAGGTGGATGCCGCCAGGGAGAAAGCCGAGCGGCTGCGCAGTGAGATCGCCAATGGCCGTGATTTCCGCGAAGTGGCTGTTGCCGAGTCTGATGCCAGTAATGCCCTGGAAGGTGGCGATATGGGCTGGCGTGCCGAGGGTCAGCTGCCGTCTCTGGTTGCTCCGGTCGTGCCGGAGCTGCCGGTGGGTGAGCCCTCAGACGTCCTGGAAAACAACAGTGGCTTCCACCTGGTAATGGTGATGGACAAGCGAGGCGGCGAGCAGCAGCAGATGATCCAGCAGCACCGTGTCCGTCACATTCTGGTTCGGCCTTCCGAAGCTACGACGGACAGCCAGGCTGAAACCGTGATCCGGGATCTGTACCAGCAGCTTCAGAATGGAGCCAGCTTCAGTGCGCTGGCCAGAGAGTACTCCGATGATCCGGTGTCTGGCTCCGATGGCGGTAATCTGGGCTGGGTAAGCCCGGGCCAGATGGTGCCGGCGTTTGAGCAGGCCATGCTCGATGCTGATATTGGCGAGTTGCGCGGGCCGTTCCGTTCCCAGTTTGGCTGGCACATTCTGCAGGTTCAGGAGCGCCGCCAGAAAGACATCAGCGGTGATGTGCGCGACGCCGAGGCCCGCCAGGCGATCTATCGCCGCAAGTTTGAGACCGAACTTCAGAACTGGCTTCAGGAGATCCGCGATGAGGCCTTTGTCGAGTTCAAGGGCGAGTACGCCAAGGACGAACCGGCCGAAGAAGAGCCAGTCTCCTGATGAGTAATCCCGTGGTGCTGGCACTGACGGCCGGCGAACCTGCCGGCATTGGTCCGGAGTTGTGCCTGCAACTGGCTCTTGAAGCCCGGAGCGCAGGTGTGGTGGTGGTTGCCAGCCGGCCATTGCTGGAGGCCCGGGCGAAGCAAATGAACCTGGCGGTTGAACTGCGTGCCTGGCAGCCCGGAGAGTCGCCGGAAATGGAGGCAGGCCTGCTGTCGGTTCTGCATGTGGACGGTTGTGCCAATCATGAACCGGGCACACTGGATACCGGCAGCGGTGCTTATGTGCTCAGAACGCTGGAAGTCGCCGCGAACGGCTGCCTCAGCGGCGATTTTGACGGCATGGTGACGGCGCCTGTCCATAAGGGCGTTATCAACGATGCCGGCATCGCGTTCAGCGGCCATACCGAGTTCCTGCAGGAGCTCTGCGGTGTGGATCGTGTGGTCATGATGCTGGCGACCGAAGAGTTGCGGGTTGCGCTTGTTACCACCCACTTACCGCTCAAGGACGTATCCGCCGCCATTACCCCGGAGCGCCTGACTCAGGTAACGCGAATTCTCGATGCTGATCTAAAAAAGTTCTTCGGTGTTGCCCGGCCCAGGATACTGGTGGCCGGCCTGAATCCTCATGCCGGCGAAGGTGGTCACCTTGGTCGGGAGGAAATCGACACCATCGAGCCAACCCTGGAGGCTCTGCGTGCCGAAGGCATTTCTCTGACCGGACCTTTACCTGCGGATACCCTGTTTACTCCGCACTGGCTCGACCAGGCCGATGCGGTTCTGGCCATGTATCATGATCAGGGGCTGCCGGTGCTGAAGTTTCAGGGCTTTGGGCGCGCGGTGAACATTACCCTGGGGTTGCCGATTGTGCGCACGTCCGTGGATCATGGCACGGCCCTGGATCTGGCGGGAACCGGTCGAGCCGATGCCGGCAGTCTGCATACGGCCCTGAAGGTAGGCGAGCAAATGGCTCGTTGTCGAAAATCTGCAATTGAAGAGACCCGTTCGTGAGCAACAAAGCCGGCCACCAGGCCAGAAAACGGTTTGGCCAGAATTTCCTCCATGATCCGGGGGTCATAGAGCAGATCATCCGCGCCATTAACCCGAAACCCGATGACGCCATCGTGGAAATTGGCCCTGGCCTGGGCGCACTGACCGAGGAAATACTGGCGGTGAACCCGAAGCTCCAGGTGGTAGAACTGGATCGGGATCTGATTCCCGTGCTGCGCACCAAGTTCTTCAACTATCCCGAATTCCGGATTCACGAGGCGGACGCACTCAAGTTTGATTTCAGCCAGCTCATGGTGGATCGCCCCCTGCGGATCATCGGTAATTTGCCGTACAACATTTCCACACCGCTGATTTTCCACCTGCTGTCCCAGGCCGGTGTTGTGCAGGATATGCACTTCATGCTGCAGAAAGAGGTGGTTCAGCGAATGGCAGCGGTGCCGGGTGACAACAATTACGGGCGTCTAGGCATCATGACCCAGTATTTCTGCCGGGTTCAGCCGCTGTTTGAAGTGGGGCCCGGCGCTTTCCGACCGGCGCCCAAGGTGGATTCGGCGATTGTCCGATTGGTGCCTCACAAGACCCTGCCACACCCGGCGAAGGATTTGACGACACTCCAGGCTGTGGTCCGCACAGCCTTTAACGCCCGGCGGAAAACTCTCCGCAAGGCACTGGGCGGCATGGTGTCGGCCGAACAGCTCCGGAGCCTTGGCATCAATGACGGTCTGCGACCGGAGAACCTCGCGCTGGCCGATTTCGTGGCGATTGCCGACCTGCTTTTTACCGAGAAGGGTGCAGCCAATCCGGCAAACGAGGTAAGTGATGACTGACTACGCGATCGGCGATATTCAGGGCTGTTACGAGCGTCTCAGGGATGTCCTGGAGAAAGTGGATTTCTCTCCCTCCCGTGACCGTCTGTGGGTGGCCGGCGATCTGATCAACCGCGGCCCGTCTTCGCTGGAAACCCTGAGATATATCGAGAGCCTCGGGGATTCGGCGGTCGTCGTGCTTGGCAATCACGACCTGCATCTGCTGGCGGTGTCCCTGGGCGGTCATCAGACGCGTCGCAAAGACACCCTGTCCGATATCCTTGACGCTCCGGATCACGAGCGGCTGGTTAACTGGCTCCGGCAGCAGAATCTCTGTGTTCACGACCCGGCCCGGAATCTGGTGATGACCCACGCCGGTTTGCCCCATATCTGGACGGTCAGCCAGGCAATGGAGTGTGCCAGGGAAGTTGAAGCCGTGATCCGGGGCGAAACCGCCGAGGAATACTTTACCCATATGTACGGCAATCAGCCCGAGCGCTGGGACGAGTCCCTGCAGGGAATGGACCGCTGGCGGGTCATTACCAACTATTTCACCCGCATGCGCTTTATTGCCGAGGATGGCTCTCTGGAACTGGCGGCCAAGGAAAGCGTCGACAGCGCGCCGGAAGGTTACCAGCCGTGGTTTCATTTTCCCCGCAATGACGATGTACGGGTGGTGTTTGGCCACTGGGCAGCCCTGGAAGGAAAAACCGGCAGTGACCGTTTTGTCGGCCTGGACACCGGGTGTGTCTGGGGTGGCGCACTGACCATGATGAACCTGGATTCGGGAGAAAAGATCCACTGTGACTGCTGAATCCGTACAACCGGCCAGAAGCGGCATTCTTCGGTTACCGCTGGTGGCGGGTGCTTTTCTGGCCCTGGTGGCAGTGATGGCCGGCGCTTTCGGTGCACACGGGCTACGCAATCTGGTCAGTGAGCGGGGCCTTGAAGTTTTCGAGACCGCCGTCACATATCAAATGTATCATTCCATTGCGCTGGTTCTGCTGGCATTGCTGGCTGCACAGGGCCTGTCCAGAAAGCTTCTGGCCTGGTCGGCCGGGTTTTTTCTGGCCGGCATTCTGTTATTCAGTGGCAGTCTTTACCTTCTGGTGCTGACAGACATCCGCTGGATCGGTCCGATCACGCCCCTTGGTGGGTTGTGTTTCATGGTGGGCTGGGCGCTGTTAATAACCTCCGGTCTCCGCCGGAACAAGTGAAGAATACAGAGGTTCAAGAGTCACGATGCAGGTTCAGGTAAATGGCGATCAAATGGAGCTGCCGAGTGGCGCCACCATTGCCACGCTGATTGAAAAGATGGCGCTGGCCGGCAAGCGGCTTGCGGTTGAGGTTAACGAGGACATAGTGCCACGAAGCCGGCACCCGGAATTTACTCTGAGCGATGGCGACCGTGTAGAAGTCGTTCACGCCATTGGCGGCGGCTGAACAGTCTGCCCAGCCCACCCATGACGGCGGTTCCCATCCTCCCGTAACAAACGATTCAGGAACACTATGACAGAGACATCCGAACTCCAGCTTCCAGAAGACAAACCGCTCGAAATTGCCGGGCGGGTCTACCAGTCCCGTTTGCTCGTCGGGACCGGCAAATATCGTGACATGATGGAAACCGGCCATGCTATCGAATCCAGCGGTGCCGAGATTGTTACCGTTGCGGTGCGCCGCACGAACCTCGGCCAGAACCCGGATGAGCCGAATTTGCTGGATGTGATTTCCCCAAGCAGCTATACCATTTTGCCCAACACGGCGGGCTGCTATACCGCGAAAGACGCGGTCCGCACCTGCAAGCTGGCCCGCGAGCTTCTGGATGGCCACGACCTGGTGAAGCTGGAAGTCCTTGGCGAGGAGAAAACCCTTTACCCGAACATGACTGAGACCCTGGTTGCCGCCGAAGAGCTCATCAAGGACGGCTTCAAGGTCATGGTCTACTGCTCGGACGACCCGCTGCTGGCCAAGCGTCTGGAAGAGATGGGCTGTGTGGCCATCATGCCCCTTGGTGCCCCGATCGGTTCCGGCCTGGGTATCCAGAACCGGTATAACATCCGTCTGATCGTAGAGAATGCGAATGTTCCGGTGCTCGTGGATGCCGGTGTTGGCACCGCGTCGGATGCCACCATCGCCATGGAGCTGGGCTGCGACGGCGTACTGATGAATACCGCCATTGCCCAGGCCAAAGACCCGATCCGAATGGCCAACGCCATGCGCCTGGCCATTGAGTCTGGTCGTGAAGCCTATCTGGCGGGCCGGATGCCCAAGAAGCTCTATGCCAGCGCATCCTCGCCCATTGATGGCACCTTCTTCTGATCTCGGGCACAATCCTGACTAACGATAACCGAGGGCCGGCGCTGAACGACCGGCCCCGACAACGATAAATCAGAGCGCTGCTGTCCTGCCATGACTGACCAGAAACCCAGTCGCCGCGAGGCGATTCTCCATGCTCTTGTGGAACTCCTGGAGACCGATCCGGGCGCCCGTATCACCACCGCCGGTCTCGCCAAATCCGTGGGCGTTACCGAGGCCGCTTTGTATCGGCATTTTCCCAGCAAGCGGAAAATGTTCGAGGCGCTTATAGAGTTTGCTGAAGAGGCCGTGTTCTCTCGCTGCCAGGTGATCCTGCAGGAGCAGGAGGACGTGCGGATTCGCCTTCAACAGCTGGTGCATTTGGTGCTGGTGTTCGCTGAGCGCAACCCTGGCCTGTGCTGTGTGCTGACCGGCGATGCCCTGATGGGCGAGAACGACACCCTGCGCAAGCGTGCCTCCCAGTTCTTCGAGCGCCTGGAAACCCAGGTACGGCAAACCCTCAAAGAAGGCGAAATCCGCCAGGGTCTGCGGCCCCGGACGACGTCTGCTCGCGGCGCGGACTTTGTCCTGGTGTTTGTTGAGGGCCGGATTCAGCGGTTTATCCGTTCGTCGTTCTCGCGGTTGCCTTCTACTGACTTCGACGAGAGTTGGGGGTTGGTTGCCGAGGGTGTTTGGGGTTGAGTCTGGAGTCGGCTGCTTTAAATTCTGTAGCCTGAAGGCTTGGGAGTCTGGCGCCGTTGGGTGGGGCTTTTACGGAACCGCTACGAGCACATCCATGTGCGCTTGGCGTCGGCCATCCATGGCCGCCGACATTCCGTAAAAGCCCCACCCAACAGCGACTCTCCAGCTCTAGAGATATATCTTTCGATTACCCCCTATCCGATCTTTCTTCCAAATTTCTGCGATATCTCACTGCAATGCCGGCAGGGGATGGGAACCTTCTTCCCGGAATGTCGACGGCCAAGGATGGCCGGCGCCAAGCGCACATGGATGTGCTCGTAGCGGTTCCGGGAAGAAGGTTCCCATTCCGTGCCAGCCCCAAAGCTGGAAGGCTACGGCCAAAAATCTACCGGCGAGCACAGGTCTAATCAGTCATACCCCGAGGCCGACCGCAGGATAGACCGAACAGGCTCCCAGAGAGCCGGCGCCGAAATCAGGATGTCGCGGCCCCAGAGGTCGGCAGGATAGCCGTCGGGCACTTCACTGAAATGGCCAGCGGTGGCGCCTGCTTCCAGGGCGATCAGGCGGGCGGCGGCGAAGTCCCATGGGCTGACGTTTTCATAGTAGATATCTAATCGGCCACAGGCCACCCAGCAGATATCCAGTGCCGCGGAACCGATGCGGCGCAGGTCGCGGCATTGGTGAATCATCGCATCCAGGCGTTTGACCAGTGGTTCCAGGGCGTCTTTGGTGTAGGGGAAGCCGGTTGCAAACAGGGCATCACGGGGCACGGTGGCGCCGCTGTGGCGGATCGGATGGTTGTTCAGGGTGGCGCCTTCTGAGCGGGTCGCCCGGAAGGTTTCGCCGGGGAAGGGCGCATGCACCACACCGGCCTGAACCCGACCTTTTTCGGCATAGGCGATGGAGACGGCTACCTGGGGATGGCCATAGGCATAGTTCACGGTGCCATCGATGGGGTCGACGATCCAGAGGGGTGTATCCAGCTCCTCGGCCTGGCTAAGGTCGGGCATGGTCTCTTCCGAGAGAATCCGGTGGCCGGGGAAGCGTTTTCGGATGGCGCCTGTGATGAATTCGTCCGCCATCACGTCGGCGTGGGTTACCAGCTCGGTTTGATGCTTGTAATCGGTGCGCAGGGCGTTGCTGTCCCGCTCGCGGCGAATCAGTTCGCCCGCCTCGCGGGCCAGGTTTTCGGCAAAGTCGGTAATCTCGAGCAGAGAAACTGAATCAGACATGGCGCCCCCGTTGATATCCCGTTAGAGAATGAGGGCGCCAGTCTAACACGGCGGGATCAGAGGCTGTTCAGCCACTGCTCCATCTTGTCCATGGCGGTGACCAGCCGCGGGCAAGCCTGTTTCACGAAGTCGTCGCCCAATTCCTGTTCGGCATAGTCGCCGCCGGCGAGCTCTAACGATTCGGCGCCGTCGAAGTCGACGAAGGCCAGGCGCGCCGCCAGATGATCCGGCACGAAGCCAAAATCGCTGGCCGGCAGGATGGCAACGCCAGTGTTTTCCAGCAGGGCCTGGCAGAAGGCCTGGCTGGTCTTGATGTCTTTACTGGCCAGTTGTTCGCGGAAGCCGGAGAAGTCCGGGAACAGGTAGAACGCGCCTTCCGGTTTCTGGACTACCGCGCCCATGTCGCTCAGTCGACGGTGCATGTACTCGCCAACAACCTTCAGCACCCGACGGGACTGTTTGAGGTATTCGTCGATGTCGTCACCGCCATTGAACGCTGCAATGGCCGCGTGCTGGATCGGTGCGCTCGTCGCTGTGTAGGTTTCACTGGCGATGATGGCCATGGCGTCCTGCAGCGGCCTCAGTTCCCGGGGGAAAATGAATGTACCAAGGCGCCAGCCGCCGGCACCTGCCCATTTACTAAGGCCGGTACTGATGATGGTGCCTTCCGGGTAATACCGGGCAATGGATTTGTGCCTGCCCTCGAAATGCACCTCACCGTAGATCTCATCGGAGAGCAGGATCAGCCGGTATTTTCGGGCCACATTGGCAATGGCCAGTAGCTGGTCGTCGGTGTAGGTGCAGCCGGTGGGGTTGGACGGGTAGTTCAGGATCAAAATCCGGGGCCGCGAGGGATCATCCCGACAGATGATATCCAGCTCTTCGGCGGTAAGCTGCCAGTTGTTCTCGGCATGGGTCGGCAACCAGTGAACCGAGCGGCCGATGATCCGGGCTTGCGGGGCATAGGAAACCCAGCTCGGACGCGGGATCAGCAGATCACCATAGTAGGCCAGCTGCAGCATGAACAGCAGTTCCTTGGAGCCCGGGCCAATCAGCACGTCTTCCCAGGTGCAGTGCATGCGCTCACTCCGGCGAATGTAGCCGGCGATTGCCTCGCGTAAGCCCTTGAGCCCTTTTACCGGCAAATAGTCCTTTTCGTGGGCGTGCTCCTTGAGCGCCTCCACCACGCGATCAGGAACCGGGAAGGGGGACTGCCCCAGCCCGAGTTTGATAATGTCCTTGCCCTCGGATTTGAGGTGATTGCTCAGCTCATTGATTCGAAGGGTGGCCGAGGGCTGAATACCCCGGACGTTCAGGTTGATCGCGTAACGGTGGTCGTTTTGGATGTCCATTGTCCCTGTCTGTTGGTTGGAAATGACCCCGTCAGTATAGGAAACCCCAACATATCTGTGATGTCGTGGCGGATAGGTGATTGCCGCAGTTTTTCCTCAGACTTTGGTCTCGGCTAGCGGGATTTGATCCAGACTTCCACCCGACCATTGCGCGGGCTGCCGCTGCCGCCCACCGGCATGTACTGGCCATAACCCGTGTAGGCAACATCCGGCACGTTCACTTCCTGCAGGGCCTTGCGGACCGACAGGGCCCGGAGCTCGGAAATCATCTGGGCACGTAATTCATGGCTCTGGGTGTCGGCGAATCCGATGAGTAACAGGTCGTCAGCGGACCGGCCGTTCTGGTTCAGATACTGCTGAACTCGCTGCAGGTCGCGGCGGGCCTTGTTGTCGAGCTTGGTCCGGCCTTCGGAGAAACGGAAATTGACCGTCAGGCGATGGTAGTTGCTGGTCAGGCGGCGAAAACTCTCGGGCGTCGATTCGTCGAATTCCGGCTTGACCGCGATGGGATTCTGGGAGATGAATCCGGACTCGGCAACCAGTGCCTGGCCTTGCTGGCCGAGGGCAAAGCCAATCAGACCTGCGGAAAGTGGCGGGACGTCACTCCCGGGCGTGTACATGAACAGGCGTCGTGATAGCGGATAATCCTCGCTGGCAACGGTGAGCTGGTTGGGGTGAAGCGCCGGGGCATTGCCTTCCGAGATCGCCAGGAGTTTGCTCTTACGCACTGAGGCGAGGCCGGAGAAACCAATACCCGAAGGATCCCTGCTTACGTCATCCGACAGCTGGTCGTTGGATTCGTAGCGCCTGGCGTTGCTATCCAGTTCGAACTGTTTTCCAAGAACCAGGGATTTGAAGGTGTCCCAGGTTCCGGAACGGTCATCCCGGGCGTAGAGATGAATCGGGCGGTCCGGGCCGCCCAGCTCGGACCAGTTCCGGATCTGCCCGGAGAATACGCGGCCCAGGGTTTCGATGCTCATTTTGCTTACGGGGTTGGACGGGTGTACCAGAATGGCCAGGCCATCAATGGCAATAACGTGCTCGCTCTCGGGCGCAGTGAGATCCGCCCGGGCGCGAAATTGCTCTGCTTCCTGCGGTTTTACCGGGCGGGAAGAGGCCCAGATGTCGGCCTTGCCTGCGGCCATCGCCTTGAAGCCGGTGCTTGATCCGTGCGCTGCAACCAGCACCTCGGCCGCCCGATTGTTCACAGGCGCTCGCAGGATCTTTTCGTTTTCCACGCCGGTACCCCTGGCTGCAACCTGTCCGCCGCCATGCTCTTCCAGATAGCCGGTAACCAGCATTGGCGCCAGGGTAGCGCCGACGGTATTGGAACCGTGAATTTCCA
The DNA here is from genome assembly GCF_000166295.1 of Marinobacter adhaerens HP15. Lineage (NCBI taxonomy): Bacteria > Pseudomonadati > Pseudomonadota > Gammaproteobacteria > Pseudomonadales > Marinobacteraceae > Marinobacter > Marinobacter adhaerens. Next base: position 3,428,207 of record NC_017506.1, on the reverse strand, counting down.
GGTCATAGGCCTGGGCCTGAAAGGCCATAAGAGCGGGCAGTAGCAGTCCCGGGAGTGTTGCAGTCATCCGTGTGAATCGCGGCATCTTTCGAAAAACCCTTACCAGACAGTTGGTTGAGAAGCTGGAAGGATGCTTCAGAAATATGACATTTGTGTTTCATTGCCTAGACATTGGGACACAAGGCCGCAGGTCCCTGTAAAAAAATGTTAAGCAGTGCGCGGAGCGCAGCGTTCGGCTGGCCTATAGTGACGCATCCGCCGTAACAAAAATAAACACAGCGGGCAGAGGCACATCCATGGATGCCATAACATCGAAAGCCGGGCAGGCCCCTGCTGCGGGCGCACGACCAGTTCCCATGAAGAAGGTGTTGCTGGTTGATGACCATGCCCTTTTTTCCCAGGGGTTGGCGGGCCTGATCCGTCAGGAAGGCTTGGCCGAATCCGTTGTGATCGCCAGCACCGTTGAGGGCGCCTCGGATTTGTTGGTCCGTCAGGACGATTTTCAGCTGATCCTGCTCGATATCGCTTTGCAGGGCGAAACAGGGTTGGCGTTGTTACCCAGGCTGGCAAGCCACAGGGAGCCACCTCCGGTGGTGATCATTTCCAGCAGTGAAGACGAAGCTACGGTAAGAGCTGCGCAGGCAGCCGGTGCCAGTGGCTTTCTGGCGAAATCTGCCGGGCGGTCGGCGCTGGTGAGCATGGTCCGCTCTGTAAGCCGCGGTGAGAGGTATTTCCCTGGCGGTAACGATCCTGTGGCACCGGGGCTGTCGTTGACCCCGAGGCAAATGGACGTGCTCCTGTTGTTGGCCCAGGGCTTTCCCAATAAACGGATTTGCCAGAGCCTGAATTTGACGGAGCACACGGTGAAAACCCATCTCAAGGCGATTTTTACCCAGCTTGGTGTTCACAATCGGACAGAATGCGTGAATCTGGCGCGGGCTCGTGGGTGGTTGTGACGGCCGCGGGAAGCCGGACCCAGAACACAGACCCCCCGCCAGACCTCGACTCGGCGCCGCACTCTCCCCGCATCAGCGCAACAAATTCCTGAACAATGGTCAGGCCAAGTCCCAGCCCCGGATACTCACTGGGGCCTGCGCCCCTCACGTAGGGTGAGAACAGGTTATCCACCAGCCCGGGTGGCAGGCCGATGCCGTCATCCGCGACCTCCAGCAACACATGTGAGCCCATGGCTTTTGCTGACAGGGTAACGGCCGTGCCGCTGCTGTGTTGCACCGCATTGAATATTAGGTTCTGGAGGATCCGCGACAACAGTGATGGATCCGCCATAACCTGAAGATCACTACCCGGGTGGTCAATCCGAACCTCTATCTTGTTATTGCCAAGCGAGTCCGCCAGCAAATCGTTGAGATCCCGGAATACCGGTGCCAGTGTGGTTGGTCGGACAACGGCTTGCACCATGCCCTCGTTGAGCCGTGCGCTGTCGAATACGGTGCCCAGCAGGCGCCGGAGATGACGAATCATGTCCCTCAACTGTTGGGTGGCCGGGTGCGCTGCGGGGCCGTCTTTGCTTGGCGACAGGCTTTCCAGCGTTATGTCGATCACGTTCAGAGGCTGGCGCAGGTCGTGGCTGGCTGCGGTGATCAGTTCCGTTTTTCGCCGGCTCTCGTCGCGGGCCGCCTGATGCATGTGATCCAGCAGCTTGCGGTCCAGAAAGTGCGCTCGGTGGCGGTATTCACTGGTCCACGCGCCAACCATGCCGATAAGGTTGGCCGTGGTCAGGAAAAACAGGTTGGTCGCTATGTCGGAGCCGGACATACCGCTCCAGAGTTCGGTCAGAAGGTAGCCGACGATCAGAACAAGCGAGACCATGGACGCGCTGAAGAACGGCAGCCCCATGGCAAAGTATCCGAACATGAGCATCAGGATCATGCCCTCGTAGGGCAGCGGAAAGGCAACCTGTCGCGCGGCGGCAATGATTGCGACCACGCTCAGGCCACCTACGAGGTAGGCCAGGGTATAGATGCGCTCGAAGAGCCTGTCCGAGGGAGACGCGCGGTAGGCGAGCCAGACAACTGATGCAATCACCGGGCAGGTGACGGCGAGCCGGATGGAGACCGTGACCTGAGCCAGTTCTGGCGGCAGGGTCAGTGCATCCATAACCGCGTAGATCAAAAAAAGGAACAGGCCGGCCACTGAAACGGGCCGGGCTCGCTGTCGGATCAGTCCGGACCGGGTTCGCCGGTAAGCCTCCTCCAGATCGGGCGCAAAGCGCAGGTTCCGAAATCCGGCGGCCTGTTGTTGTCTGATCTGCTCGGTTGTCATGGCCGTTTCCAGTGTCGGGCAGGTTTCTGGATTGTATCCGCCCCGGCCGACTGGCTTCGCGAACCCGAGCACATTCCGGTCAGCCGTTACCGAGCATCTTCAGCCGTGCCCAGGTTCTGTCCTGCTCATCCGGGAAATGCTGTTCCAGCAGAGCTTCCTGCTGTTCCTGGATGTCGGCCTCGGTCAGACCCGAGGATTCCTCCCGTTCCATCGCGTCCCGGAACGCATCGAAGCGCTGGTCGAAGCGCTTACGCTGCTTGAGATACTTTACGACGCTCTCGACACCGTCCGGACCCACGCCAAGCTCTTCCAGTTGCCTGCCGGCGGCTTCCGGAGACGAGGCAGATTCAATGGCTGCTGTCCGGGCCTGTTGTTGTCGGCTGCTCGCGTGAAGGTGTTTTTCGGTTGTCCTCAATTCCTCGGGCAACTGATTGCGGTGCCACTGTACGAGTGCCTGTTTGCCCTGTTCGCTCAGGTCTGTGCGCTGCTGAATGGCCAGTGTCGCCAGTGTGTATTCGCTGTAAGCCTCCTCAAGCCCGAAGAAAGCCCGGTGGGCATCAGGGCTGAAGGTGCTGGCGCGCAGTTCTTTCAGCTGTGCCAGGGCATCGCCCAGCGCCGTCAGCTGATAGCCCGGATCCTCTGTTCGGGCTGGGTCGAGTCGGGTTTGCAGGACTTGCAGTGACGCCTGTTTATAGGCGAGATACTCATCGAGGAGCGCCAGCGCCTGGGTGGAAGCGGGTTCAGGCAAGTGGTTCCTGGCCATGGTTTCGATCTGTTGAATGGCTGTTTCCGGAGTCACCTCGCCGACCGTGCTGAGGAAGTAATCGAAAAAGTCACGCACCCGGAGATTGATAACCAGCTCGCCGTTGTCATCGGCTGTCAGGGCGCCGTCAATTTGTGTCCCTGATAGCGACGCCGCAAACGGGGTCGGCCCGAGGGAATCAGGAGTTCGGGATTGCTCCTGTCCAGAAGAAGGCTCTTCCGGGACCGCTTTGGCGCTGTGCTCGGATGCTGGCGTTGGCGACTTCGCCGGGGCCGCGGATGATGGTGGCATTGAAGCCGAAATTTCGGCGTTTGTCTGGGCTGTTCCGGCAAGGCCATACCAGAGAGCACCGGCGACCAGGACGGCCGCCAGTGCACCCGGGAACAGCCACCGACGCGCTTCGATGGATGTCCGCTTCATGGTCACCTCACAGACCGCGGTTTTTAAGCCGGTTGGCCTGGGTGCGGTAAAGGGTGACAGGGTTGGTCCACAGAGAACGGGCTCCGAGAAGGTGGTTTATGGCGTCCACGTGGTTCATGTCGTAGTGGGTGCCGATCACCCGGCCCATCATGGTTGAGCAGACGCCTACCAGCCCGTCGTTGGGCTCGCTGCCAAAGGCCAGTGAAGTGATACCCAGGAACGGGTCGGTAATGTCGAACGCATTGGTCCACACGCCCCGGCCGGTCCAGGAAAAGAACTTGATGCGATTGCCGTCTATCCAGACATCCTCGCTGGTTCCGGCGCAGCTATTCCGGTTCACGCCTTTCCAGCCAAGGGCATCGTTCAGGCTGGTTGTGCCAGGTGTGGTGAGGGTCTCCAGCGCCGCCAGCCCGTTCTGAGGGTTGTCTGCTCCGGACAAGGCATTGATCAGATCGCCCAGGGCGTTGGCGATGGCGTTGGCGCCGCCTTCGACATAGCTACCCGGCGGAAGGATTCCCCGGACCACATCGGCCACTTTGGAGCCCTTGTTAACGCCGTCGATGGAGGTGATTGAGGCAATACGGTGAGGAATCAGGGCTGCCGTCACCCGGGAGGTAGGCGCGCCCTGGCTGTGGGCCATCAGGTTGACTTTGGAATGGCCGAGGCTGTTGACGTAGTTCGCCAGTTGCTGGCCCCGCTGCTCACTGCTGTTGACGAAGGACACGCTGGCGGAATAGACCTGTGCGCCACTGCGCTCAAGATTCCAGGGAATGGTATGGAAGTAGTTCACCAGGCCGCCGATGGTGTTGAACCCGGTGACGCCGTGAACCAGGACAATCGGGTGGCGGGTCTGGGTGTAGCCGGCGTGGCTTGAAAATGAGGCGGACAGCAAGGCCAGCCCCAGCACAACTGCTGTGGTAAATCGAATACGCATGTGTGACTCCTGTTGTTTTTGTTGACGGCTGCATCAGGCAGCCGACGGTCGTCGATGCGTTGTCGATTATTGGTATGTCAGGAGCGATCAGGAATCGCCCCAAAATGGGTGAGGACAGGAAGGCTGCGTATTCAGGAAAACCGGTGGGGTTCCAGCTCCATATGCTGGATGCGCTGGCCCAGCATGATGATACGGCCGGTGTAGCGCTCCTCACCGGTGGATGTGAAATCGAACAGGAAGCGGCGCCAGACTCGGATCCGCCCCTGATCGTCGCGTTTGAACCATAGGCCACGGAGGAATACCGCATCATCCAGCAGCATCACGTCCATGCTTTTGCAATAGCGACGCGCTGCCTGGAGCACGAAATCCTTGATGGCTTTGGCGCGCCACCAGTACCAGACAGCGAATCCGGCCACGAATAGCCAGAACAGGGTTCCAAGAGTCACGGTCTCAGCGATCTTCCACGGTTGCTCAGAGGGATGATCGCCAGCCTACCCTATTGCGTCGGCTCGGGGAATCGCTGACGCTTACCGGATTCCGACGCCGGCAACAGTCGGTCACACAGCATCTGCAGGAAATGGCTGGTCAGCAACTGGGCCTGATCCACGTTATTGCCGAGGTGTTCCGACTCTTCCCGGGCGTTTTCGCTGCTCTCGACGGAGCGGTTACCGAGTTCCAGGAGTCGTGCTGCCTGACGTTCCACCTGAACGCTCAAGGCCGCCTGTTGTTCGGTAGCGCCGGCTACCTCATGGGTGCAGGACGTAATGAGATCCACATCTCTGAGGGTCGCTTCCAGCGTCTCGCTGGCCTCATTGGCGATGCCTGCCGTTTGCTGACAGCAGTGGGTGCCGTTGTTGATCACCTCGACCACCTCACGGGTTTCGCTTTGCAGGGCAGCAATCATCTCATCGATCTTGCGGGTGGATTCGTGAGTTCGCTGGGCCAGTCCCCGAACCTCATCGGCAACCACGGCGAAGCCGCGACCTGATTCGCCGGCTCGCGCCGCTTCGATGGCGGCATTGAGAGCCAGCAGATTGGTCTGCTCGGCGATGTCGGAGATCACATCCAGAACCATGCCAATGGCATCGCTTTTTTCGGACAGCGCCTGCATGCGGTCATTGGCCACAGAAAGCTGGCCGCCGAGCTCGGACAGCGACTGATTCATGGATGTCATCTGTCCGCGACACTGGTTGGCTGACTGGCGCGCGTCGTCCGTTGCGTCGTGGGTCCGTGCGGTCAGTTCGCTGACCCGCCGCACGCTTTCCGCCAGCTCCTCAAAAGCACGGGTTATGTCCTGGATATCGCCCTGCTGGCTGCGGATGCTGGCTACAGAGTTGGCGACCCACTCGACGGTCCGCTGTTTCCGGCCGTGGAGCTTGCCCACATTGGCGTGCATGCGGGCGGAAACGGCCCGAAGAACGGCATCCCGTTTCTGGCGATCAAATTCGATCCAGGCACCTTCATCCCTGCGTCCGGTATAGATCCAGGGCATGGCCGGGTGGGTCTCGGTACAAGCCGATCTGGCGCTGCGCATCACAGGAAGGGTAAGCCAGACCAGTACCGCGAATACTGCCAGCAGCAGCCCTTGCAATGTCACTAGATGGGACAGGGCGAGCTCTGAAAGTCCGAACCAGAGCAGGGCAACCGCCAGCAGTCCATACAGGCAGCCCAGTTTCAATGCCAGGGGCGGACTGACTGCAAGGTATCTGCGGGGGACTTTGCCTTGTTTCCAGGCCGAATAAAGTTTCTCCGCCCGGGCAACCTGATCTGGTCGGGGGCGTGTGCGAACAGACTGGAACTCAACAATCTCGCCGTCTTTGCGAATTGGCGTAACAAAAGCGTCCACCCAGTAATGATCGCCGTTCTTGCAGCGGTTCTTCACCATACCCCGCCAGGATTCGCCGGATTTAATGGTTTGCCAGAGATTTTCGAATGCCCCCGGCGGCATGTCCGGATGCCGTATCAGGTTGTGGGGCTGGCCGACCAGTTCGTCAATTGTATAGCCAGCGACTTCGGCAAACTCTTCGTTTGCGGCGGTGATCTTGCCGCGAAGGTCGGTGGTGGTGATCAGGTGGTAGTGGTCCGGGTAAACCTGTTCTTTCTGAGTGACCGGTTCGTTGACTCGCATGGCGTTTCCTTGCACGGGTCAGTGTTTTTCTCGTTGTTGGCCTACTATCAACCCGTTCTTTTGTCCTGAATATCCGGTTATTGCAATAAATGAAAATATGTTCATCTATTTGCTGTTTCCCCTGGTGGTTTCTCGTCTTTTGCAATATGTGGCTAGGTTGGCGACAGATACTGCTTATGCTGGTGGGTGGAACTGATCGGACATGATTCAGGGGCTGCTAAAAAGGAGTGAGCAGTGCATGCAGGCATTACAACAACAAGATTTCAGGGCTCTCGTCGACAACCACCCAAAAGCCATCATGCTGGCAACCAGGGAGCCAAGGATTCTTTACGTGAACGAGAAATTCCGTTCAGTCACCGGCTACCGGTCGGACGAGGTGCTTGGCCAACCCCCTTCTGTGCTCAGCTCGGGATTTCACTCCCGCGAGTTCTATCAATCCATGTGGAGGGCCATTGGTCATAAGGGGCGCTGGGAGGGACTGGTCTGGAATCGGCGCAAGAACGGCGAGACCTATCCACAGTGGTTGATGATCTATCCGGTTGAGCATGAAAACCATCGGTTTTACGCCGGCGTTTTCATGGATGTCGGTGATATGACGGCTGACGATGAGCGCCTCGCCTCGCTGGCCTATTACGACCCGTTGACCGAGCTGCCCAATCGCGCGCTGTTTCAGGAGTTCCTCAAGGCGCGTGTCTCACAGAGGGTAAAGGACGGTCAGGCGTTTGCGGTGCTCTATATCGACCTGGATTTCTTCAAGTCCGTAAACGATTTGCATGGACATGATTGTGGTGACCGGGTTTTGCAGCAGGCAGCTCTATGTATCCAGAGTGTGCTGCGCCGCGGGGATGTCGTGGCCCGCCTGTCGGGTGACGAATTCGCCGCTATTATCGAGCTGCGGAATGATGATGACCTTGAGAGCGTGTGTCAGCGGATGGTTCAGAGCTTCAGGGCGCCAGTGATTGTCGATCATCGCGAGTATTTTTTGTCGTCATCTGTTGGCGCCGCCGTCTATCCGGACCATGGCAGTCAGGCATCCGAGCTTCTGCAGAACGCGGATCGGGCCATGTACGCAGCAAAGCTTGCGGGGCGGGCCTGTTTCCGGATTTACGATGCGATCGACACCGAACAGGGTCGGCAGGCCGAGCTGCTATCCGAGGCGTTAATTGTTTCACTGAAAACGGCACCGGAGGAGTTCACGGTTGTTTACCAGCCACAGTACCACCTCGATACCGGCAAGATGGCCGGGCTGGAGGCACTTCTACGCTGGACCCACCCCGAATTCGGTGCCGTGTCACCCGCTGATTTTGTGCCGATCGCCGAACAACGAGGCCATATCCACGAGCTCACAGAGCATTTGGTCCGTTGCATTGAGTCGGATCTCTCCGAATTCCCCGCCTCATTTCTCCGTGGTCTGCGGCTTGCTCTCAATATTTCGGCCCGGCAGATCACGGATTCCCGTCTTGAAGCCCTCTTGAACCCACTGTTCGAGAGAATTCGAGCAGTGGGGTGGCGCCCTGAAATCGAGATTACCGAAACCCATTTGATGAATCTTTCACGTCAATGTCTCGACAGACTGGCGGAATTCTGTGAGCAGGGGGTTGTCGTCGCAATTGATGATTTTGGCACAGGATACTCTTCGCTTGCCTACCTTCACACGTTGCCAGTTCAGGTGCTGAAAATTGATCGTCAGTTTACTCAAAGATTGGGTGGGGAATCGCGAGATTCACGCATCGTCTCCGCGATTTTGGCAATTGCCGATGCCCTTGAACTGGAGGTGGTTGCTGAGGGAATCGAGAACGCCGAGCAGCACGCAAAACTGAGAGAATTGAAATGCCAGAGAGGACAGGGATATTTGATGGCGCGGCCGGCTCCCTGGAGAGTATGGAGCGCCAATCTGATTGACCACAGTCAAGAGAAGAGCAAATAACCCTAAAATTCACAGGGTTTTGCAAGATATGGCTAGTGGGAAAGTGTTGCCTCCTATAGAAGTAGCCCAATATTTTGTTTCAGGGCTCAAATGAGAAAGACATCTCCAAAACCGGATCTGGACGCGTATTTGAGGCTGAATAACGCCTCATTTGAGGAGTGGATCACCGCTCTCCGCGTGCTGTCTGGCTGCGACGATATAAAATGCCGCCCGCATTCGGGCGGCGGCAGTATTGGTTCTCTCTCTGCTCTTGATAGTGCGCGCGGTCGGGTTATTTCGCTCAAAGCCAGCAAAGGGATAGACGTGTCGGGTTTTCGTTCAACCGAATCTGTCCTGTTGTTACCCCGGGAAGGGGTGCCGGAAATCGCCATTCGGGGAGGCCTCTGGCGGCCTCTGGACCGACTGCTTGTACTTGTTCCACAAGACAGGTTCGAACTTCGTCTGGCACCTGGAACAAAGGTTATGATCCTGAGGCCAGATGTTGGTGCTCTGGGTGACTGGATCGCGCAATCATCTGATCAATGTCTTACCGTTCTTGAAGCAATAATTGACTGTTACCTGGAACGTTTGCCATTTGTTCGGGGAGATGAACAGGCCAGGCAGTTGACGAACCGCTTTTTCGATACGTTGGCGACGCCCTGGACACCCCGGAAGGCAGCTGTGTGTTCGGAACGCAACCTTGACCGCCGTTTGCAGCGAGTGGTCGAAAAAATCATGCAGGATCCTGCCTGGGAGTTCGACCTCAAGGAACTGGCAAGTTACGCCGGGGTCAGCGAGCGGAATCTCTACTACCTGATGAAGCGGGAAACGGGTATTACGCCTTATCGGTTCTATCAGAGGGCTCGTTTGACCCGGGTTCGGGAGCGGTTGGTTGACTGTCAGTGTGAGGTGCCACACATCTCCTGGTACGCCGCGGATGAGGGGTTTTCCCACCTTGGCCGATTTGCCGCCATGTACCGTGAGCATTTTGGGGAGCTGCCCAGCGAAACCGTCCAATGGCGCCGTAACCTGCTGCGACGCAGCGTTGCGTCCGCGGAGGAACTTGTAGAGACGTGATTGTCTCACGCAAAAAAAGGCCCGGCGCACGTTGCCGTGGCCGGGCCTGATACCTTGCTTCCTATCAGTGGGCCGGAGCTGACTTTTCCTCAGGTCCGGAGCCGTTACCGTATTCCTCGGAGGCTGAGCCGTGATGATCACGGCCCAACAGGATATAGAACGCCGGTAAGACAAAGATAGTGAACAGGGTGCCGATACCAAGACCTGCGCTGATGGTCAGGCCGATGGCAAAGCGGCTCTCTGCACCCGGGCCGATGGCAATCAGCAGAGGCACCATGGCAAAGATCAGCGCCAGTGATGTCATGATGATTGGCCGCAGACGAATGGCGGCAGCCTCGATGACCGCATCCACTTTGTTAAGCCCACGCTCCTTCTGCAACTGGTTGGCGAACTCGACAATCAGGATACCGTTCTTGGACACCACCCCGATCAGCGTGATCAGACCCACCTGGGTATAGATGTTCATGGTGGCAAACCCGAGCACGATGAACGCCATTGCCCCGGCTACCGACATGGGCACCGAAACCAGGATGATGAACGGGTCCCGCCAGCTTTCGAACTGGGCTGCCAGAACCAGGTAGATGACCAGCAGCGACAGGAAGAAGGTCACCATCAATGCGCTGCCCTGGGTGGCCAACTGTCGTGTCTGGCCGGTGTAGTCGTAGGTGTAACCCTGCGGGAACACTTCGGCGGCGGTCTGCTCCATGAAGTCCATGGCAGTACCGGCGGCTACCCCGGGCATAACCACACCCTGAAGGGTCAGCGAGTTCTGCTGGTTGAACTGGGTCCGGTTGGACGGCTCAACGTCCTGGGTGAAGCTGACGACGCTGCCCAGCGGCACCAGTTCGCCGTTGTCTGCCCGAATGTAGTACTCATTGAGTGCCTGGGCGTCCAGCCGGAACTGCTGATCTACCTGCGGAATGACCTGGTAGGAACGGCCCTCCATGCTGAACCGGTTGATGTAGCCGCCTCCGAGCATGCTCGACAGGCTCTGGCCGACGTCCTGCATGGACAGACCCAGGTCCGCCACCCGGTCCCGATCAACGTTGATACGCGTGATCGGACGATCAAAGTTGATGGACTTCTGCAGGAACATGAAGTTACCGCTGCCCATGGCTTTGCCGAGCAGTTCGTCAGCCACCTGGTCGAGCTGTTCATAGTTGTTGCCGGTGGTGATTACGAACTGGAACGGCAAACCGCCGCCGGAGCCCGGCAGTGAGGGGCGCGGGAAGACTGCGGTTTGCAGCCCGGTGACGTTTTTGAGCTCGGCATCAAGTTTGGGCTGGGCCTCAAACTGGCTGATTTCCCGCTCGCTCCAGGGCGCCATCTTGAAACCACCGAATACGGCATTTGGGCCGGTGATCCCGATGATCATGAAGTCTTCGTTGTAGCCCGGAACCGTCGACATACGCTCCTGGATTTCATCGCCGTGCTCCAGCAGGTAATCCAGTGTCGACGTCTGTGGGCCAAGGCCCTGATAGAACAGAATGCCCTGGTCCTCGGTGGGAGCCAGCTCGTTCTGGCTCATGGAGACCATGAAATAGATTGAGCCCAGCACCACGACGGCGAAGAAAACCACGACCGACTTGGTTTGCATCAGTGAGCTCAGGGCCGACTTGTAGGTGGCGGCGAGGCCGTTGAACGTTTTCTCTACCAGGTTTTCGAATTTACCCGGGTTGCCGTGGGGTTTGAGAACCTTGCCCGACAGCATCGGAGAAAGCGTCAGGGCAACAATGCCGGAAATAACCACGGTACCGGCCAGCGTGAAGGCGAACTCCGTAAACAGGGAGCCAACAAGCCCGCCCATGAAGCCGATCGGGGCGTACACCGCCACCAGGGTGGTGGTCATGGCAATGATGGGAACCGCCATTTCCCGCGCACCATTGATTGCGGCGTCAAAACGGGATTCTCCCTGCTCAATGTGCCGGTGAACGTTCTCTACCATGATAATGGCGTCATCCACAACGAGACCGATGGCGAGAACCATCGACAGCAGGGTAAGCAGGTTCAGCGAGAAACCGAACATCAACATGATGAAGGCGCCGCCAATCAGTGACAGCGGCACCGCAACCGACGGAACAATCGAAGCCCGAACCGAGCCGAGGCAGAGGAACACCACCACCAGAACGATGATCATGGCTTCCAGCAGTGTCTGGATAACCTCGTTGATGGAATCTTCGATAAAGTCTGAGGCGTCGTAAGCCAGGCGAACATCCAGGCCCGAAGGTAGTTGGCTTTCGATGTCCGGCAGCTCGCCCTTCACCAGGCCGGCGACGGTCAGCGGGTTGGCTCCGGGGGCCAGTTCAATCGCCACGTAAGTGGCAGGCTGTCCCTTGTAAAGAGCCAGTTGATCGTAGGTCTCCGAGCCCAGTTCGACTCGGGCGATGTCCTGCAGTCGGATCTGGGTGCCTTCGGACTGTTTGACGACCAGGTTGCGGAACGCATCCGGATCAGCGACGTCGGTGTCGCTGGTCATGCTGATTTCGGTGTAGGTGCCCTTGGTGTTACCTACGGCAGCCTGATAGTTGTTGGCGCGGAGCTTTGCGACTACCTCCTGCGGTGTCATGTCGACGGCCGCCAGGCGCTCCGGATCCAGCCAAACCCGAAGGGCAAATTTACGTCCCAGCAGTTCGGCCTTGCCGACACCGGAAAGCGCCTGCAGTCGGGGCTGGACAACGCGGGTCAGGTAGTCGGTGATCTCGGGCACCGCCAGCTCGTTACTGTAGAAGGCGATATACATCAGGGCGGTTGAGTCACCGGTGGTGGAGGTGATGACCGGGTCCTGGGCCTCCGCCGGCAGCACGTTGCGCTGGCTCGCCACCTTCGCCTGGATTTCAGCAAGGGCTGCGTTGGCGTCATAGTTCAGCACCATTTTGGCTTCAATGGTGGAAGTGCCCTGCGAGCTTGTGGATGTGAGATAGTCAATGCCACTCGCCTCGGCAATGGCCTGCTGCAGCGGCGTGGTAATGAAGCCTTTGATCAGGTCGGAGCTGGCACCGGGGTAGGCCGTTGTCACGGTCACCGTGGTGCTTTCAAGCTCAGGGTACTGCCGAATTTCCATTTCCATGGCCGCGCGGGCGCCCAGGAGCAGTATCAGCAGGCTGACCACCGTCGCCAGCACGGGACGGTGGATAAAAATGTCGGTGAAGCGCATTACTCAGACGCCCCCTGCTTCTGCTCTTCGTCCTGAATGGCAACTTTCTGACCTGCGCGCAGGCGCAGCAACCCCTTCTCTACAACGGTTTCACCGGCTTCCAGCCCGGACAGAACGGCTACGCGGGTGTTGCGGGTTTCGCCGGTGGTTACCGTGCGACGATTAACCACCAGATTCCCGTCGTCATTCTCTTCAACGACAAACACAAAGTCGCCGTAAGTGTTGTAGGAGATGGCGGTGCGCGGCACCGTGACTACCTCGTTGTCTTCCGGTTGCTGCGTCAACACGGTGGCAAACATGCCCGGGCGCAGGAGGTTGTCCGGGTTAGACAGCGTGGCGCGGACTCGGACAGTCCGGGTCTCCGGGTTAACCGAGGTGTTGATTGCGCTGACGGAACCCTCGAAATCCTGCTCCGGAACAGCTGCGACGGTGGCGACCACCGGGTAGCCTGTTGCTACGTTCGGCAGGTTTTTCTCGGAGAGGGTATAGTCGACATAAATCGGATCCAGCATGTTGATCTCGACAATTGGGGTGCCGGTGGCAATGTATTCGCCCTGGTCGACCATCCGGATGCCGAGCGTGCCATCGAAGGGCGCGCGGATGATTTTCTTGCTCAACTGGGCCTCGGCTTCATTGACCCGCGCACGGGCGGCGTCGAAATTGGCCTTGGCTTCATCGTATTGGGACTGCGACACTGCGCGCTTGGGTAACAGGTCGGATACCCGTTTGAATTCCTGCTCGGCCAGTTGCGCCTCGGCACGGCGAGTGCGAAGGGCAGCCTCATCAATGGCGGCGTCGATGCGGATCAATACATCGCCCTGTTTGACCACGTCGCCGGATTCGAAATTGATGGCCTCAATCACACCGGGTACCTCATTGGCCACCCGGATGCCGTTAATGGCTTCAACACTGCCCACGGCCTTTATGGCGGGTGTCCAGGCTTCGTTCTGAGCCTCAACGGCGGAAATCTGCGCCGGCGGTTGGGGCTGGGACATCTGCTCTTGCATCTGGCCAAACTGGTAGAATTTGTAGCCGAAGATGCCTCCGAGCACTACGCCGAGAAATATAATGACGATCAGAAAGCGGGAAGCAGTGCGCATGATTCGGGTCCTGAGGATCTGTGTCAGATTTTGGGAAGCATAGCATCCTACAAAACAGGGTCGCTAATGTCACCGGGTTGTAAGTATTTCTATCTAGACTTCGGGTTGGTCAGATTTGACAGATATCATGGTCGTTTTCTTGGCGGGAGCTTTTCCGCGCAGGGCACTGGTAATGTAACAGGCGACAGTGACAGAATTACGACGGTATTCAGGGTGAGGATCAACAATGCAGTGGATTCTGGGAATCGCGTTGGCAGCCGCCGTGTTTGTGATTCTGAAACAATGGGGTGCGTTGTCCGCCGAAAAGAAGAAGGCGGCCACCTGGAAAGTTATCCTGGTCGTGGGCGGCGCACTGCTGGTGTTTATGGTGCTAACGGGCCGGATCCATGTGCTGACAGCGGCGGTGGCGGCCGTTATTCCGCTGTTGCGCAAACTCCCCGCCTTGTTGAAGTTTGCCCCTGAAATCAACCGGTTCATGGGGTCGAAACAGCGGGAAGACGGGCATGCGCAGGGGAACGATCACGTTGGTCCGGGCGCTGATCTGGTCGGCCAGATGTCAGAGCGCGAAGCCTGCGATATCCTCGGCGTGAAAGCCGGTTGTGCCGAGGAGGACATCGTGATGGCCCACCGCCGGCTCATGCAGAAACTGCACCCGGATCGCGGCGGGAACGACTACCTGGCGGCCAAGCTGAACGAAGCCAAGCAGGTCCTGCTGGGCAAGCGCCACGCCTGATATCAGGGCAGAACGTCGACCCGCACTTCAAAACTCCGGTTCTCGGACCGACTGCTGTTCACCTGATAGGTAATGCCACTGCGCTCCTGGGTTGATCGGGTTGCGGTGCTTCCCAATGTTACCCACTGTCCCGGCTCCACACGCCGGATGGTGACCACCGCCTCCGTTTCGTAGCCGTTCAGGTTTGCCGGCTCTTCCTCGAAGGAAACAATGCTCAGTTCGACCGCCTGATCAGAAATAACCTGGGGGCTGACCAGAAAGCCACTGCGCGTTTCGACCTGCTGTAGAAAGGCAGCAGGATTTCGGCCACCACGAACAGCGACGGGGATTGTCCGGACCTGGCCCGAGGTGATGTGCGCCGACTGGCCATCCTGCATGATCACTGATCGTTCCTGAGCGCTGCCGGTACTGGTAACGCGACGCTCTGCGGATATTCCTGCCTGACCGTTGGACGCGGAGATGCCTGCACCTGAGCGCTTGCCGCCGCTGTCGGTTCTGGAGCGAACGGTGATCCGAACCTGGACTGGCGCTACATCCAGCGTTTCGACAAGCCGTCCGATTTCCTCCAGCAAGGGCGGTTCGCCGCGCACCACCAGTTGTTGCCCCCTTGCAGTCACGGTTACCGGCGAGCCCTGATAGAGCTCGCGGATCTGCACCGCCACATCGTCGCCCGGCCTGTTGTTGAGCTGGTAGGTGCGGGACTCGGCCTGGGCCAGAACCTGGCTGGAGATCAGCCCGAGCAAGAACGCCAGGGCCAGCTGCAGAGGATATCGTCGGACAAAATAGACCATTGATTGCTCCCAACCCTGATGTCGGTGGTGAAAAAACTCCGGCATGCGGGTTGCCAAGGTGAAAACCGTGGGTATATATTGAAAAGCATGAAGACGACACACGCGACCTGTCAATTGAATGTTTTGCAAGCTTTCGGCGCCAAGCCGGCGGCTGCAGTCGCTGCTGTGTTTTTCTGGTGGTTTGGTTATGGCTTTTATTTTAGCCAGAGCCGGGGCCGCCCATAGGATCTTCATCGAACGAATAACGAGGAAGGCAGCCCGGCAGAAAACCCAGGCTGCCACCGGACTCGAAAAGCCCCGACTGGTAGCCCACCAGCCGGGGCTTTTTTGATTCTGACGCAGGGAAACGGAAGCACTGACATGAATATGTCCTTGAACACTGAACTGACACACCAGGTAGTCGGATCACCGGCCACCCACCGGGAAGAAGTGGTTCTGCCAACGCCGGCGGAGCTCAAACTTCAGATGCCGGCCAGCGACGACATTGTCCGGCAGGTCGATGAACACCGGCAGGCAATCCGGCGGATTCTGCAGGGCAGCGACACGAGAACGCTGATCGTCATGGGGCCCTGCTCCATCCACGATGAGGTGGCCGCACTCGAATACGGGGAAAAGCTGAAAGCCCTGGCGGATGAAGTCAGTGATCGCTTCCTTATCGTTATGAGGGCCTACCTGGAAAAGCCTCGGACCACGGTGGGTTGGAAAGGGCTGTTGTACGACCCCGAGCGCACGGGTGCAGGCGATCTGCATGAGGGGCTGCGTCGCTCCCGCCGCCTGCTCCTGAATCTGGCTGCCATGGGGCTGCCACTGGCCACCGAAGCCCTGAGCCCGTTCGCCATGGATTACCTTGGGGATCTGGTGAGCTGGACGGCTATTGGTGCCCGAACTACCGAGTCGCAGGTGCATCGGGAGATAGTCAGTGGGCTACCCATGCCGACCGGCTTCAAGAATGGCACCGATGGTGGTATCGCTGTCGCTACCAATGCCATGAAGTCGGCGTCCCATCCCCATCATCATCTTGGGGTTTCGGCAACAGGCGCGCCGGTGATGATTACCACCCGGGGCAACCCCGACACCCATCTGGTGTTGCGCGGTGGCCGCGGTATCACCAATTACGATGCGGCCAGCATTGAGCAGGCCGTGGGCGCCCTGGCAGAGGCGGGATTGTCCACAGCCGTCATGGTGGACTGCAGTCACGACAACGCCTGCAAGCAGTCAGAACGACAGCTGGATATTGCCCAGGACGTGATGGCGCAGCGCCGCGCCGGTAACCACCATATCCGGGGTCTGATGCTGGAAAGCTTCCTGGAGCCGGGGCGTCAGGACGACGGCGAAGATCTGCGCTACGGCTGTTCGATCACCGATCCGTGTCTTGGATGGGCGCAGACGGAGGCTCTGATCCGCTCACTGTAGACAGCAGTAGCTGTCCGGCCAGCAACAGGAGAACGCCGCCC
Organism: Marinobacter adhaerens HP15; assembly: GCF_000166295.1. Classification (NCBI taxonomy): domain Bacteria; kingdom Pseudomonadati; phylum Pseudomonadota; class Gammaproteobacteria; order Pseudomonadales; family Marinobacteraceae; genus Marinobacter; species Marinobacter adhaerens. The sequence goes on along the minus strand of NC_017506.1, from coordinate 3,411,464 downwards.
ATCAGCCGGTCGAGCCAGTGCCCGAACCGGTTAAACCCGCGGCGGACGCGGGGCAGGGTAAAGAAAATGGCAACCATGGCGAACCAGAGTGCCGTGGCCAGGGCCATGTAAATGCCATAGCCGGCCTGGAGCACAATGGGTGTGCCTGGGCTGATCACAACAGAGAAAAGGGACACAAAGAACAGCGTTGCCTTGGGGTTCAACGCGTTGGTCAGAAAGCCCAATCGCAGGGCTGCAATACCGGACTGTCCACCCGTCGGATCCTGTTCCACATGAATGCCGTTGGCCCTTGCCCGCAGGCACTGGACAGCAATCCAGGCAAGGTAAAGTGCCCCCAGCACCTTGAGAACATTGAAGAGCATGATCGATTGCTGGATCAGCAGGCCAATGCCAAGTAGGGAATAACAGACATGCACCAGAATGCCCCCGCCGATACCAATGGCGCTTAGCAGCGCGTTTCGCCGGGTCTGGCACAGAGCCTGTCTGAGCATCACGGCAAAGTCCGGCCCGGGACTGGCCACGGCCAGCAGGTGGACAAAGGCTACCGTCAGAAATTCCGGCCAGTAACTCTGCATCTTCCCAATTCCTCCGTTGAGACGTCCGTTGCCTGAAAAGTCTGACAGCATAGGCGGAATCGGTGCGTTTTTCATCGTGTGGGTGAAACTTGTCACGGCTTCTATACTGGGGGCACTGCCGTCCCAATCTTCCCTGTTCCCGATTCCGGGAATGCCTGTCAGGAGACCCTTGTATGGAAAAGCGAACCGTAGACGTTGCCATTATCGGAGCTGGAACCGCCGGTATGGTTGCTTACCAGCGCGTGCGCAAAGTAACCGCCAAGGTTGTGCTGATCGAAGGCGGCCATTATGGAACCACCTGCGCCAGAGTCGGGTGTATGCCGAGCAAGTTGTTGATCGCGGCCGCCGACAACGCTTATCAGATGCAGCTTGGTGAGCTTTTCGGCGTGTCTGCCGGGGATATCAGGATCGACGGAAAGCGGGTGATGGAAAGGGTGCGAAGCGAACGGGACCGCTTTGTTGCTTCGGTGATTGATTCGGTCGAGAAGTTTCCGGATGCGCACCGCATTGAAGGCCACGCCCGGTTTGCCAGCCCGAATCGTCTGGTCGTCGACGGCAATGCCGAGGTTGAGGCGGGGCGTATCATCATCGCCACAGGCTCCCGACCCAATGTTCCCGGGTTTCTGAAAGATGCCAAGGATCGGCTGGTTGTAAACGACGATATCTTCGAATGGCAGGATCTTCCCGATTCGGTGGCAGTCTTTGGCCCGGGGGTGATTGGTCTGGAGTTGGGCCAGGCCCTGAGCAGGCTGGGCGTGCGTGTCCGTATGTTCGGGGTTGGCGGTTCGGTTGGTCCTATCCAGGATGAAACCATCCGGAATTACGCGCTGAAAACGTTTAACGAAGAATTTCCTCTGGATCCGGATTCGGATGTAAAGAAGGTTGAACGTGTTGAAGACGGCGTTGCCATTACCTTTGAGAATGGCAACGCAGGTGCAAAGACGGAAACCTTCGATTACCTGCTGGCGGCTACCGGGCGTCGTCCCAACGTCGACGGGCTGGATATCCAGAACGCCGGTATTGAGCTGGATAAAAAGGGAACGCCCCTGTTTGATCCCCATACCCTGCGCTGTGGCCAGAGCCACATATTTATCGCAGGCGATGCCAATAACAGTCTGCCGCTGTTGCATGAGGCAGCCGACGAGGGCCGGATCGCGGGCGACAACGCTGGGTCATACCCGGATGTGCGAACCGGGCTTCGCCGCACGCCGTTGGCCGTGGTCTTCACCGATCCGCAGATTGCGACGGTGGGGCTGACGATTCACCAGGTTGATGAGCGCTGCCGCGGCTGTTTCGCCGTTGGAGAGGTGTCCTTCGAGGATCAGGGTCGCAGTCGGGTTATCGGCAAGAACCGCGGCCTACTCAGACTTTATGGAGAACATGGAAGCGGCCTGTTCATGGGCGCAGAGATGTTTGGCCCGGCCGCGGAGCATATTGCCCACCTGCTCGCATGGTCTGCCCAGCGAAGGCTGACCGTCACCGAGATGCTGGAAATGCCGTTTTATCATCCGGTTATCGAAGAAGGCCTGAGGACCGCGCTCAAGGACCTGAACCGCAACCTCAGCATCGGACCGGCGCCAGAGGAGGGTTGCACCGATTGCGGGCCGGGTGTCTGAGTCGGCCCTTAGCAGGAATCAACAGATATGAGGCCTCGCCTTGCTCAGCGTTCCCTCTGGGACCCTTGTATTTCGCTGGCGCCGCGCCCAGATCTTTTCGTGGAAGAAATAGGCAACCGTGTTGATTGCCGGTTCCACCATGGCTATGAGGCTTCCGATGAGCAGGTCACCAGTGAGCAGGTAAGCTACGGTAAAAGCGACGGTAAAATGGGTGAGGGCGAACGTTACCGTCTTTATCAGCGACTGGTCGCCATTCGTGCCATGGTTGTGTACGAATAGTTTTAACGCGCTCATGATTGTCTCCGGTGTCGTTCTTTAATGTGATCATTAGACGCCGGGTGAGAATGATTGTTAAATGAAATGTATTGAGATGATTGATAGGTTAGAGCTATCTTAATTTCTTCTTCTATAGGGTCATGCATCGCTCCTATCATCGAGATTAGCAAACTAAACTTCCTGACGACCGCCGATCAGGCGTATATTCATATATAAACCTGTTATATAACCGCGAAGGAGAAGCGTTATGGGTAAGAATTTCATTGGTCTTGATACCGAGAAAACGGCAAAGCTTGCTGATTCCCTGAATGATCTGCTGTCCAACTATCAGATCTTTTATATGAATGTTCGCGGCTACCACTGGAACATCAAAGGCGACAACTTCTTTGAGCTGCATGTAAAGTTCGAGGAGCTCTACGACGATCTGCTACTCAAGATCGACGAGATCGCAGAGCGGGTTCTCACGCTCGGCCATCGTCCGGCCCATGCCTACAGTACCTACATAGAGCGTTCGGAAGTGCCTGAGCGAAAAGATGTTTCCGACGGCAAGGAAGCGATGGACAACATCGTTGAAAGTTTTGCCAAGCTGATCGGCAAACAGCGGACACTGCTCAGTCTGGCCGGTGAAGCGGACGACGAGGGTACCGTTGCCCTGATGAGCGACTATATCTCCCAGCAAGAGAAGACGGTGTGGATGTATCGCAGCTACCTCGGTCACTGAGCCGAGTGCGCTGAATGAATGGCGACCCTGCGGGGTCGCCATTTTTTTGTCGCTGCAATGCGTTTGTCATCAGATTGTCTTCTGTCTGACGCAGTTATGTCACCTTGCCTCAATAACGTGTGTCGTGAACCAACACACTTTAAAAGACGAGGCGAATATGGAACTGCGTAAATCCCTCCTTGGTACCGCCATACTGGCAACAGTTCTCGGCCTTGCCGGCTGTGACGGCGACGACGGCACAGACGGTGCACCTGGCACCAGTCAGACGCTCATTGAGCTGAATGTGGTGGGCTCCTATCAGGCGGAAGGAGAGGTTTTTGACGAGAGTGCTGCCGAGATTGTCGCCCACGACCCCTCGAATCAGCGACTATTCGTAGTGAATGCCCTCGCCAGTACGATCGATGTGCTCGACATCAATGATCCAGCGATGCCTGTGAAACTGAGCACGATTGACGCCACAGCTGAGGGTGCTGCTGCAAATAGCGTCGCGGTTTATGGTGATCTTGTCGCCGTAGCCATTGAGGCCGAGAACAAGCAGGCAAATGGCAAGGTTGTGTTCTACAACAGCACGGACCTCAACAAAGTTGGTGAAGTTGTGGTTGGCGCGCTGCCCGACATGGTGACCTTCACGCGGGATGGCATGAAAGTGCTGGTTGCCAACGAAGGCGAGCCGAGTGACGACTATAGCGTAGATCCTGAAGGCTCAGTCAGCATTATTGATCTGTCCAACGGCGTAGCGTCTGCCACCGTGACCACCGCCGATTTCACCGGTTTCAATGCTGACCAGGCGGACCTGGTAACCGCGGGCCTGCGGGTCTTCGGCCCAGGCGCCACACTGGCTCAGGACATGGAGCCGGAATACATAGCCGTATCCATCGACAACACCAAAGCCTGGGTAGCCCTGCAGGAAAATAACGCCGTGGCCGAACTGGACATCGCTGCCGGTGAAATCACGGCCATCGTGCCGCTTGGCTTCAAGGACCACGGCATCATCGGCAACGAACTGGACGCCAGCAACCGTGACAGCGGTATCAACATTCGCAACTGGCCAGTGAAAGGCATGTACATGCCCGACGCCATCGCAAGCTACGGCTACAACGGTAAAACCTACTACATCACCGCCAACGAGGGCGATTCGCGGGATTACGATGGCTGGACCGAAGAATTCCGCATGGGCGACCTGACCTTGAACCCAGCCGGTGAGCTGGCGGCCATAACCAATCTGTTGGAAGACGAAAACCTGGGTCGTCTCAACACCACCTCCACCATGGGCATCAGCAACGGCTGCGACCCATCACAGCTGCCCGCTGAACTCGGCGACCTGAACGGTGACACCAATGTGGACGTGGACGACGTCAAGTTCTACGTGGAAAACAGCTGCGAATACGACACCCTGTACAGCTATGGGGCACGCTCATTCAGTATCTGGAGCGCTGACGGCCAGCGTGTTTTCGACAGCGGCAGCGAATTCGAACGAGTCACCGCTAGCCTGATCCCCGACAACTTCAACGGCAACAATGACGAAAATTCCTTCGACAATCGATCGGACGACAAGGGCCCTGAGCCGGAGGCGGTGGCCGTAGGCATAATCAATGGCCAGACTTTCGCGTTTATTGGATTGGAGCGAGTTGGCGGCATCATGGTCTACAACGTTACTAATCCCCAGAATCCGGAGTTTGTCCAATATCTGAATAATCGAGATTTTTCGGTGTCCCAGGCGGATCTGGAGGCGGGTATGGCCGGTGATCTTGGACCGGAAGGCCTGGCGTTCATTTCTGCGGATGACAGCCCCAGCGGTAAGCCAATGCTGGCGGTTGGCAACGAAGTGAGCGGCACCACGACGCTGTACAGCATCGACGTGATTGAACTGACTGCAAACTGAGTTCTGACCCTGAAAGAAACCCGGAAGCATCATGATAGGTGCTCCCGGGTTTTGCTTTTCGCCTCAGACAGCAACTTTCAACGGTGGCACCTCCTGGTGCAGGAACCACTTCTCTGTAACCACCTTGCGGGTAAACCAGTGGGAGCGCATCAGGCTGCTGGCCAGAGGCATCTTGACCCAGTCAGGAACCTGCCAGCCCTGGTCTGGCTCGGAGGCGCGAGTGCCGAAGCGTTCGGCAATGGCATCACCGTAAATCTGCAGGGAGGAGGCTGAGTAGTCGGTGGCCTCGCCGATCACATCGGCTGCCAGAAGGGCGGATTCGATCGCCGGCCGGATACCCTCGCCACTCTGGGTGTAGGCGAGGCCAGCGGCGTCGCCAATCAGCATCACACCGTCGTCCACCAGGGGTCTGTCGGCATGGGCGTAGAGCAGATAGGCGTGGCCCTTGAAACGTCCGGGCAGGTCTTGTGGAATCCGGCCGGTGGATTTCATTTCCTCAACAAACGCTTCCAGATGCCCTGTCAGCTTGTGGTTGTCTTCCCGGCCCAGGCCAATATTCAGGAAATTGCCCTTACGGAACACCCAGGCATAGCCCTTCAGGTCCCGACAGAACCAGAGTTCGGGCGTATCGCCCCGGGCCAGGCAGGCTGAAGCCTGGTCCGGTGTCATTTCAAATTCAACCTCTTTGGCCGCCACAACGGTTTCATGGCCACCGGGGCCATCCCCCAACAATCGCGCAACCGGGCAGAAGTGACCGCCGGCACCGACAATAAGAGGCGCTTCCCAGGTGTCATTGACGACCCAGTTGCCGTCTTTACGAACGATGGATTTGACCGGCGTGGCCAGCTGTTTCGGAGCGTTGACGCGGCTGAGCAGGTAGTCGTCAAATTCACACCGGCGAATACCATAGCTGACTACGTCGCCGTGATCGTTCTCCACGGCCGGCTGGCCCATCATCCCGATGCGAAACCGCCGGATGGGTTGCAGGGTTCGTCCGCGGGAGTATTCCTCCGGGTCAATGTTCAGGGTCTCCATCACGGCAGGCGTAACCCAGCCTGCGCAGGTTTTGTCCCTGGGGAAGTTCTGTTTATCAATGATCAGCACTTTTTTGCCGCTGTTTTCGAGGGCGCTGGCCAGGGTGGATCCGGCAGGGCCGGCCCCAACGATGATCAGGTCGTAGTAGTCCATCAGGCCTCCTCGGCTGCCGCAGGAAAGTCGTAAAGATCCCTTCTGTTCCGGGGAAGTTGGTTATTGTCGCCATGGCTGAAGACCACCTGGAACAGCTGCAGAGAACCTGCCCGGAAGGCGGCGATGGAACCGGCCAGATACATGCGCCAGGCCCGGGTGAAGTGGCCGTCGTACATGGCAGTGACCTTGTCCTCGTTCTGGTTGAAGCGCTCCATCCAGTGACTCAGGGTCTGGGCGTAATGCAGGCGCAGGTTCTCGACGTCCAGGACTGAAAAATCGCCGTGCTCACAGATTTGCATGAATTCGCCGATGCTCGGCGGATAGGCACCCGGGAAGATGCGTTTCTCGATCCATGCGTTCATCAACATCGGGCGGTTGCGGCCAATGCTATGCAGCAGGGCAATGCCGTCAGGCTTGAGGCTGCGTTTGATCAACTCGGACAGGGCCTCGTAATTCTCCTTGCCCACATGTTCGAGCATGCCGATGGATACGAAGGCGTCGTATTGCCCGCTGATGTTCCGGTAATCGTCCTCGATATACTCCACCAGATGATCGAGTTCCTGCTTGCGAGCTTCTTCTCGGGCAAATGCGAGTTGTTCCCTGGAGATGTTGTAGGAATGGACCTTCACGCCGTAATTGCGGGCCATGTAGCGGGCCAGGCCACCCCAGCCGCAGCCGGCCTCGACCACCGTCATGCCCGGCTTTAGCCGGAGTTTGCGGCAAACGTGCTCGAGTTTGGCTAGCTGGGCCTGTTCAAGGCTCAGATCCGGCGTCTCGTAGTAGGCGCAGGTGTACTGCATTTCGGCGCTGTCCAGCCAGAGCTGATAGAACTCGTTGCCCAGATCATAGTGATGGTGGATGTTTTCCTTGGCTTCCGGGATGCCGGTGGATCGGGGGTTGTGGTTGCGCCACAGGGCCTCCAGCCATTTCGGCCATTTCTGACGCGCCTGGTGAACGGACCGGTAAAGGGTTTCCATCAGGTCCGGCAGGTCGCCCTCCACCTCCAGGCGACCGGCGCTGTAGAGGTCTCCGAACGCCAGGTTGGGATTGGTTACCAGCGCATACAGGGCTTTGGGGTCGGTCAGATGCAGGGTGAACTGCGCGTGTTGGCCCTCCGGTTCGATCACATCGCCGTTCCAGAGCCGGAAGCGCAGCGGCGGTGATCCCGCCATCCGCATGAGCTTCGCGATCAGCCAGCGCTCGTAAGTGTGCGGTGACCGGTCCACGTGGGTATTTTCCAGTGGCAGGGTCAGAACATGGCTTTTGGATTCTTGCCCGTTGTCACGGGTTTTCTGGGCAGTGCTCTGGTTCATGGACTCCGCTCTCCCTTGATAACCTCAACATCAATGTTTTTGTCGATGCGCGCGCCAGGGTTCCCGAATACCAGTCTGAGAATCGCCGGTTGTCCGTTCAGTATAGAAAACAGTGAGATTTTGTCAGGTTGGCTGAAAATAGAGGAAAACTATTGGAAGGATAGCGAAGAGCGAAAACAGGCGGATAAAAAAATGCCGGGCCCAGGGGCCCGGCATTATTCGGGTCAGTATGAGGAGCTCATACCAAACCATTCAGGGAAAATCACAATCAGCGCCAGCACGAACATCTGTATCAGGATGAAGGGCAGTACGCCTTTATAAATATCGGTCGTTCGCACTCCCGGCGGTGCGACGCCTTTGAGGTAGAACAACGAGAACCCGAACGGTGGCGTAAGGAAGCTCGTTTGCAGGTTCATGGCGATCAGGATGGCGAACCAGAGCATGTTGATGCCCATAGCTTCCGCCACCGGGGCAAGGATCGGCACGATGATGAAAGAGATTTCAACGAAGTCGATGAAGAAACCCAGTACCAGAATGACCACCATGGCCAGAATGATGAAGCCCCACTTCTCGCCGGGCAGCTGGAGCAGCCACTCTTCCAGCAGATAGTCGCCGCCGGTGTAGCTGAACACCATGGAGAAGGCTGTTGCACCGATCAGGATCGCGAAGACCATGGCGGTCACCTTGACCGTATCCTTGGATGCATCCCATACCATCTTGAAGGAAAACTGGCGGTAGATGATGGCCAGAACCACAGCGCCAACGCCGCCCAGAGCGGATGACTCGGTTGGCGTGGCAATGCCGGTGAAGATCGAGCCCAGAACCACCACAATCAGTGCCAGCGGCGGGATGATCGCCAACAGCGCATTGAAAACTTCCTTTTTACGGGAAACGCCTGGCTCATCCGGCATGGCCGGCGCGGTTTCAGGTTTCAGTCTGGTCAGCACCAGGATGTAGATGATGTAGAGCCCCACCAACACAACACCGGGCCAGACCGCGGCCTTGAACAGATCCCCAACCGGAAGGCCAAGGACATCGCCCAGAATAATAAGGATGATGGATGGCGGCACGATCTGACCGAGGGTGCCGGACGCACAGATGGTACCGGTGGCCAGTCTCTTGTCGTATTTATGCGCCAGCATGACCGGCAGCGAGATCAGACCCATGGCAACCACGCTGGCGCCTACAACACCGGTAGAGGCGGCCAGCAGTGCACCGACCAGAATCGTCGAGATAGCCAGGCCACCGGGCAGGCCACCGAACAGACGGCCCATGGAGGTGAGCAGTTGTTCCGCAAGCCTGGTGCGTTGGAGCACCACGCCCATGAAGATAAACAGCGGTACTGCCATCAGAACGGTGTTCTGCATCACGCTCATGATGCGATAGGGCATGAAGGCAAAGAGATCCATGCCCTCGGCGAAAATTCCGAAAAACAGCGCAACGCCACCGAAGGTGAATGCAACCGGGAAGCCCAGCATCAGCATCACAAGGGCCACACCGAACATAATCATACCGATCATGCGAGGCCTCCTCCGCTGTGTTCACCTTCATACTCCTTGTCCCCCGCCATCACTCGTACGGCGTAAGTCGCCATATTGAGGCCGGCAATACCGATGAAGACGGCACTGACAGGGATAACGGATTTGATAATCCAGCGGTGCGGCAGCCCGCCCGGATCACCGCTACCTTCACCCATGCTGTAAGAGTCGAGGGCGAAATCGTAGCCGTAAATGCCGATCAGGTAAGCGAAGGGAATGACGAAAATGAAGGCGCCAACAAGGTTGACCCAGGCCTTGGCCTTGTTGCTCCATTTGGTATAGAAAACGTCGACCCGAACATGACCATCCGTGCGCAATGCGTAGGGAATACCCAGCAGGAACACCACAGAATAGAGGTGCCACTCCATTTCCTGCATGCCGATTGAAACGTTGTTAAAAGCGTATCGGGCCACTACGTCGTAAAAGACGTTGGCTGCCATCAGTATCATCGCGACACAGGCAACCCAGCCACAGAAGATGGACAGCCGGGCAAGCCCGTCGTCCAGTTTGATAATCCACCGCATTGATGATCCCCCGCCAGACGGACTGGCGCTTTTATCCGTTGCTATAAACGACAAAACCGGGATCACTCAGAGAGCGATCCCGGCTCCGTTAAAGCCTATATCTTACTCGACTTCGGCCATGGTGTTGAGGTAGGCGCGCTCAGAAATGTCTGTGTAGGCGCGGCTCTTCTCAAGGTAGTTCTGCTGGGATTCGATGATCTTCGCAGCCATTTCACTACCTTCGGCGGCTTCATCCAGCAGCTTTTCGTTGGCAGCGTACATAGCGTCGAACACGTCATCCGGGAACTGTTTGATCTGTACGTTCGGATACTCTTCCTTGATGTTGGCCCAGGCTTCAGCGTTAGCGTGCTGTGATTGAACCAGCATGTCGTAGGAAGCAGTGCGCATGGCAACGCGCATGATTTCCTGCAGGTCCGCCGGCAGCTTGTCCCAAACCCGCTTGTTCACCAGGAACTGGAGCTCGGTCGCAGGCTCATGCCAGCCGGTGTAGTAGTAGTCGGCGATCTGCTGGAAGCCGAGACGCAAGTCCAGGGCAGGACCCACCCACTCAACCGCATCAATGGTGTTGCGTTCCAGGGCAGTGTAAAGCTCGCCCGGGGCGATGTTAGTCGGGTTAACGCCAACTTCTGCGAACACTTCACCGGCGAAGCCGGGGATGCGCATTTTCAGACCCTTCAGGTCGTCAATGGAGTTGATTTCCTTGCGGAACCAGCCACCCATCTGAACACCGGTGTTACCACCCGGGAACGACAGCATGTTGTGCGGCTCGTAAACCTCCTGCATCAGCTCCATGCCACCGCCGTGGTAGAACCAGGCGTATTGTTCCATGGCAATCATGCCGAATGGCATGCTGGTGAAGAACAGGGTCTCGGGAACCTTGCCTTTCCAGTAGTAGGATGCGGAGTGGCCCATGTCGTACTGACCGGCCTTGACCATATCAAACACGCCCAGCGGGGCTTTGTGCTTGTTGGCGGAATCGATGCGGACTTTCAGGCGTCCGTCAGACATTTTCTCGACGGTTTCGGCAAAGCGCTTGGTGGTGTCACCGAAAATCGGGAAGTTTGGCCCCCAGGTTTCTGCAAGGCGGAGTGTGAAGGTGTCTTGGGCGAGCGCCTGCGAGGAGGCAAAGGTTGTTGCCACAGCCAGCACAGCCGCGGAAAGAACAGAACGGATCTTCATTGCTCTTCTATCCTCTTATCTTTTTTGTGGGTCGAGCGTCTCCCCTTTTGGGGAAAACCACTCTCAATGCTAGTTCACGTTAGCAATTATCGTTAACAAACGAAATCAAAAACCGCTTGGTGTACGACCTTGGTCGTACGGCGGATCAGATGTCTTCCATGCGGCTGATCTGGCTCGACAGTCGCATGGCCTCGTGCTCTTCGAGGGAAAGCAGATCCTCAAGCAAGGCCTTGGCCTCGGGAATCTCTGCCTTGCCAATCAGGGAATCGTAGAGATCCATCACCTGGTCGTGGAACTGGAAGATTTCCCTGGCAATATCCTGAAAGCTCATTGACGCGTAGTGCGTGTAGGAGTCAGCACTGGCCCTGATCGGTTTGTGGTTCAGGTAGTCGTACATGCGGGTATTGAGAGCCTTTGGATCAGCCTGTTTCTCGAATTCCCGTACGGCTTTCTCGAGAATGGTTTCGTGGCTGGAAACGTAGTCGAGGAGGGCGCTGGCTCGCTCGTCGTTGTTGAGCTTGGCGGACTCCTTCAGGCACCTTGCAAGATGCGCGTGCAGTTGCCTCGTCCATTCGATGAGATCCTCGAACGTTTTTATTTCCATTGAGTTGCTCCTTGTCGGGCAGTTCGGTTGTAGTTGGCTTTACCGGTAAGTCTAGTCAAACTTGGAGGTTACAGGGTACCTGAACCGGGCCCGGGAACCAGCGGAGCGGAAATCGGCCATGGCAACGACACTCGGCATCATTGAAGGATTTTACGGCCCCATGTGGACCTGGCAGGAGCGGCGGCAACTGGTTCGCACCCTGGCGCCCCATGGTTACGGATTTTATCTCTATGCCCCCAAGGCGGATGTTTTTCTGCGTCGGAAGTGGCAGCAGCCGCACCCGCCGGCGATGGCCGCGGAGCTGGCCGATTTCTCGCGCTTTTGCCGTAGCGAAGGCGTTCGTTTTGGTGTCGGCCTGAGTCCGTTCGAGGTGTTCAACCGGTTTGACGACGAGGCCAGGGCGGCGCTGGCAGAAAAACTCGCCCTGCTGGAGCGCATCGGGATAGATGAGCTGGCGATTCTGTTCGATGACATGCGGTCAGACACTCCGGACCTTGCCGGTACCCAGACGGACATTGTGCACTGGGTCCGTGACCGTACTTCAATCAAACAGCTGAGTGTCTGTCCCAGCTATTATTCCGATGATCCGGTTCTCGACCGCGTGTTCGGGGAGCGTCCGGCGGATTATCTGGAGACGCTCGGGCGCAAGCTGGACCACTCGGTGAACGTGTTCTGGACCGGAGAGGAAGTGTGTTCCCGGGAAGTGTCACCCGGCCATCTGAAACGTGTCGGAGACCTGCTTGGCCGCAAGCCGGTGCTCTGGGACAACTACCCGGTCAACGACGGCGACCGGATGTCGCAACATCTGCACCTGCGAGCCTTCACCGGGCGACCGGCGGCCAACGCGGCGCACCTTGCCGGCCATGGTATCAATCCGGCCCTGCAGCCAACGCTGACGGCCATCCCGGCTATCACGCTGGCGGAGTCCTACCGCCTGGGACCCTCCTATCAATACGGCCAGGCATTCCGCCATGTCGCCCGCGAGGTGCTGGGCAGGGAGTTGGCGGCGCAGCTGCATTCGGATTTACTGGTGCTGCAGGACGCCGGCCTGGGCCGGATCAGTGATGAAAAGCGCCAGAGCCTTCAGCACACCTACGATGCCTTTGACCACCCTGCAGCCAACGAGATTCTGCGCTGGCTGGCGGGTGAATATCAGGTGACCGATGAGATGGTGGCCACGCAGTAGGCGGTTGGCCTAGCGAAGGTAATATTCGACGGTTGAGACTACCCGGACGGTTTTTACCGGTTGTTGCTGCTCCATAATGCCCGGCGCCTGATCCCGGGCCAGAATCTGGAAAACGCCCTGATTGGCGCGTCGCAGCCCCCCGAGTTCCGCTTTTGCATCCTGGGCGAACTGGTCGGCAGCTTCCCGGGCCGATGCCGTGGCCTCGGCAATCATCTCCGGCTTGATGTCGTTGAGCCCGTTAAACACGTACGTCGGGCCGGACGGGCCGTAGTCCGAAGACAGCACCACTCCGGAGTCCACCAGTTCACTGACACCCTGGGCTGCCTGCCGGATTCGGTCGATGTCAGTACTGCGTACCATCAGCGTCTGGCTGATGATGAACTTCTGCTCTCCGTTGTTGGCCTGGTAAGGGTTGGCCCGGGTATCGGTGACATCCAGGCGCTGGAGTTCGACCGCATTCTGGTCAATGGCCTGCAGTTTGAGGAACGCCATGATCGCGTCCCGGCTGCTTCTGGCCCTTTCCTGGGCTTCACTCAGGGACGCACCGGTGGCGACAAAGCGGATCGGCCACAAGGCCAGATCGGCATTCACTTCTCGTTCAGCCACGCCTTTAACGGTCACGTAGCGGTCGCCGGTGCGCAGATCGGTCAGGCCATTGCCAATCAGGGCGGCAGAAATGATGGCACTGACGCCGAGAATCACTGAGGCAAAAAGTTTCATGGGGTGTCCCTGTATTACGTCACCGGAATGTTCCTGAAAGCATCCGGTGTCTGGCTGCTATCCTGAGGTCATGGTCAAGATTAGCGTTTCACGCCCCATGCGAAAAGGAAGGAAACATGACGGTTGTGAAAGTTGAGTGCATCAGAGGAAACATTGCTGAACAGCAGGATATGGATGTGATCGTCAATGCCGCCAACGCCGAACTTTTGCCAGGGAGTGGCGTGGCAGGCGCCATACACGGCGCCGCCGGACCGGGGCTGGCAGAGGAGTGCCGGGCTCTGGCGCCGATCAGGCCGGGGCAGGCAGTCATAAGCTCGGCTCACGAGCTGCCAAACCAGCACGTAATCCATTGTCTGGGCCCCGTTTACGGGGTCGACGAGCCATCCGACCGTTTGCTGGCTGAGTGTTTCAGAAATGCCCTGTTGCTGGCAGATCGGCATAAGCTGAGGTCCATCGCTTTTCCCGCCATCTCCACAGGGGTTTTCGGCTATCCACTGCAGGATGCGGCGGCAGTGGCCATGAAGGCGGTGTCTGACACGCTGGCGGAGCTCAACTCTGTTCGCCTTGTCCGGTTTGTGCTGTTCAGCGACGAGGACCGGAAGGTGTTTGAACAGGCTCTTGAGTTGGAATCGGGCCTGTCAGGCCGGTAGCCGGCTGTTTCAGTCACAGCTTTTGTCGGTCGAGCGGCGGAAGCGGGCTGTCATCGCCTCGCGTTCCCGCTGGGCATCCCGGAATTCGTCGGGCAGAGGCTGGATAAAGTAGATGAAATCACCCTTGGCGCGATTATTATCCAGGGGCGCTTCGTTGACCTCCGAAGGCCAGAACACCGGGCTTACGACGGCAACCGAGATTTCCGGCGCACGCTGTTTCAGAAGTGCCACGGTGCCCAGGCCGTTTTCACTGTGAAAGGTGCCAGTCACGTGCAGTACCTGGTGCTCCGGGTGCTCTGTCCGCGCCTGAAGAATACGTGTCGCCATGGTGTTGTCCCTGAGCAACTGGGCCTTGTAGGTGTTGTCCATCCGCTCGCTCATGGTGTCGTCTGCCTGGTGGCTGGCACCGATGGCCGCCATGAACTTTTCCCGGTATTCCGAGGTGTCCATGAAGGGGGTGGCGGGTAAATTCTGTCTCAAGGTGTCTGAAATACGGTCGAGATAGCCCGGGCCCTTGCGGCCAACGCAGCGGACCACGTCGGCCGGCGCATTGGACGCGATCACCGGAAGGTCGTGCCGGCGTGCAAATTCCACCAATGGCCGATAGGAGGCACGGTAATTATCCCAGGCTTCGGCGTCTTCGATCATTTCGGTTTCGCCCGTCTCTCCCCGCAGATAACGGTTCAGCTCGTCCTGATGATCCAGATTGAACTGCTCCATGCTGAGAATCTGCTCCGGCCGCAGCCGAAACAGGGCGCTCTGAAGCCGGGATTGCAGAAGGTGTGAGCCATGGTGCCCGTGGTATTCCCCGACAACCACAACATCGACGTCGGCCAGTTGCTGCGCCAGTTCTTCCGGAGTCAGCGCGGTCTTGTTTGCCGGGTTTACCAGCTTGGCATCGTACTGGGTTCGCGGTGCCGAATTCAGTGTGTCGGGGGCTTTCAATGAAGGCATGGCAGTGCATCCGTTCATAGCAGACAGAGTGGCAAACAGCAGGATTGGCGCGATAGGTTTCATCATAGTCCTTACGTAATGAACCCCGTCAGGATTTCTTTTTACGGTCTTCGCGCCAGTCCGATCCCAGTCTTTCTTCCACGTATTCCCGAATGAACTGGCGCACTTTCTGGGATGGCGTCACATCTTCCTGCTTGCACAGTTCTTCAAAGGCGGCCTTTTTCTCGGGATCGATCAGCAGCGTCAGGCGGGCAGTGCGGTTTTCCATTGAGTTCTTCTTTACCTCGGGTGGCTTTCGATTATGTTAACCGTATTAACATTGAATGCAGATACAATGAGCATATAATTAGTCGTTAAAAGTTGCAATTAACGAGTCACTCATGCCGCATCGTGCCCACCTTTTTTCTCTCCGGATGGCCCACGCATTCCGGGAAGCGTGTATTGATGAGCCCTACCGGGGCCGCCGTTTCCTGCGCGATGTGATGGCGGGTTTGACGGTGGGCATTATTGCCATACCCCTGGCCATGGCATTGGCGATCGCCAGTGGTGTTGCACCCCAGTACGGCCTCTACACCGCCATTATTGCCGGGTTTGTGATCGCATTGACCGGTGGCAGCCGGTTCAGCATCTCCGGCCCCACCGCTGCTTTCGTTGTCATTCTGTACCCTATCGCCCAGAGCTATGGGCTGGGCGGTCTGCTTTTGGCCACCTTGATGTCGGGCGTTTTGCTGATTCTGATGGCTCTGATGCGACTGGGTCGTTTTATCGAGTACATTCCAGAATCGGTTACCCTGGGATTTACCGGGGGGATCGCCGTGGTGATTGCCACCCTGCAGATCCGGGATTTTCTGGGCCTTCAGGTTAGCGATATGCCCGAGCATTATTGGGACAAGCTGGCCCTGCTGGCCGGTGCGCTGCCGGAATTTGATGGTATGAGTGCCCTGGTGGCCGGTGTCACCCTTGCCTGCATGTTGCTCTGGCCACGCCTGAAAACCCCGGTGCCCCCGCATCTGCCAGCGGTGGTGATCGGAAGCCTGCTTGCGCTCTGGTTGAATGCCCAGGGTGCTGCTATCGATACCATTGGTTCAAGGTTCAGTTATCTCCTGCCGGACGGCACCGAGGGAGCGGGTATTCCGCCGTTCTTGCCGGAATTCGCCTGGCCGTGGCAGCAGGCAGGGGCATCGGGCGAGCCCGTCGGGCTGTCATGGTCGCTGGTCCGGGATCTGCTGCCTGCAGCCTTTGCCATCGCCATGCTCGGGGCCATCGAGTCCCTCCTGTGCGCCGTGGTGCTTGATGGCATGACTGGCAAACGCCACAGCGCCAACAGCGAGCTCATGGGGCAGGGCCTTGGCAACATCATCACGCCGTTTTTCGGCGGCATTACCGCCACGGCCGCCATCGCCCGCTCGGCGGCCAACTACCGGGCCGGCGCCGAGTCGCCGGTCTCCGCAATGGTGCATTCGCTGGTCGTTCTGCTGGCGCTGGTTTCGCTGGCGGGCCTGCTGGCGTATCTTCCCATGCCGGCCATGGCCGCCCTGCTGGTGATGGTGGCCTGGAATATGAGTGAGGCCCCCAAGTCCCTGCATCTTCTGAAAACTGCGCCGCGCAGCGACATCCTGGTTTTTCTCACCTGCTTTTCACTGACGGTATTGCTCGACATGGTGATTGCCATCACCACCGGCGTCCTGTTGGCGGCGGTCCTGTTCATGCGGGAAATGGCCCAGATGACCCGGGTTACAGATATCACCCAGAGCAAACGGATTGCAGAATCCCGGCTGCCCGATGGCTGGCAGGTGTTCAAGATTAACGGACCCCTGTTTTTTGCCGCCGCGGACCGGATTTTCGGGGAGCTGGCAGTGCTCGCCCGGAACGCCCGCGGATTCATTCTGTACATGGACGGCGTGACGATTCTCGATGCCGGCGGGCTGTCCGCCCTGAACAAGCTTATTGCTACCTGTGAAAGGGACGGTACCCAGATTGTGATTGCCGATCTTCAGTTTCAGCCTTTGCGCACCCTCGCTCGTGCCGGGGTTGCGCCGATAGCTGGCGTTAGCCGCTATACTTCCTCCCTGGACGAAGCTTTGCGTCTGATCAGTTGCCCTGCGTCTGAAACTGATCGGGCTTCCGGATAAAAACGTGATTTCATCCGTTTCCGGATGGTCTACCCTGACGCGACGAAAATACTCTCTTCAAGAGGACTGCCATGCTGCCTTTCCGGCTGATCGACCGAGTCAAATTCATACTGGAACGCCAGCTCGTCAAAGGCGCGGGATTTCAGCTTCTCGTGGTCGGAGTCTTCATTGGCCTGATCTCGTTAATCGGTGGCCTGCTTGTGGTTCCCCAGGGCGGCGACTTCGAAGATCCGGGCTCGGCAATCTGGTGGGCGTTTCTTCGGTTGACCGATCCAGGTTACCTGGGTGACGACGTTGGCACCTGGCAGCGCTTTGTCTCGACCCTGCTGACTATCAGCGGCTATGTGGTGTTCATGGGCACTCTGGTGGCGATCCTGACACGGTGGTTGATCGCTAAAATGGCGGATCTTGAGAGAGGCCTTACGCCGGTTACGCTTAAGAATCATGTGGTGGTGCTGGGCTGGACCAGCCAGACCCTCCCGTTGCTCTCCGAGCTGTTGGGCTCCAGTGGCCGGGTGCGCCGTTTTCTGGAAAAGCACGATGCCCAGAAGCTCAACCTCGTGGTGTTGTCTGAAGAGGCGTCTGCAGCCCAGGTTCATGAGTTGCGCACCGAGCCTGGTATCGGGCGCCGGGCCCGCCAGATCATCCTGCGATCGGGATCCGCAATCCAGCCGGATGCCCTGCACCGAGTGGCTTGCCTGGATGCAGCGGCGGTTATCGTGCCCAGTGCCGCCCACGAAGCTGGCAGCCTGGTTACGTCGGATGTGGAGACGGTCAAGGCGCTGCTGTCCATAGCCGCGCAGGCAAGGCATTTTCAGTCCTCGTTGCCGTTTGTGGTGGCCGAGATCCAGGACGTCCGCAAACTCCCGGTGATAGAGCGGGCCTACCCCGGGGCCGTGGAGGTCGTGGCCGGCGATGCCACCATCAGTCGCCTGATGGTGCAGAACATCCTTCATCCCGGCCTGTCGGAAGTGTTCAACGAGCTGCTGACAGCCGGTGAGGGTAACGAGATCTATATCCGCGGAGGCGAGTCGCTGGCTGGCATGACGCTGGGCGAGCTGGCGGCCGCCCGGCCCGAAGTTATCGTGCTGGGGCTGCTGAAGCCGGGCAGTTCAGGATGGGACGTCCAGTTGCTGGCGCCCTCAGACTCACCCATTGCATCGGCTGATCGGGTGGTCATCATGGCCCGGGATTACTCCGAGACCGAGCCGAATCCCAAAAAGGCGCCCTTGCCGAGCTTGGTTAGAGGGCAGGCGGTACGGGTTGAGCGGCCCGTGGACCAGATGAATCATCGGGTTCTGGTGTTAGGCTGGAACCGACGCGTGCCCAGCCTGATCGCGGAGTTCCTCAGCTATGGCCACCGTCATTTTGAGGTGGATCTGGTCTCCGTGGTTCCCAAAGCCGAACGGGAACAGGCCATTGCACGCTATGTCGACAATTCGGGCCGCCTGACCTGTCGGCATATCGAGGCGGACTACATGGTGGAGGGGGAGCTCCGCCGGATAGGGCCGGCAGGCTACGATACCGTGATCCTGCTGAGCAGTGACCGGCTGGCTTCTGGTGAAGAGGCCGATGCCCGCGCGATGGTGGGCTACCTGCAGCTTGAAGACATCCTGGCCGATTTTGCCCGGAGGCCTCAACTGATCATGGAGTTGAGCGACCCCGACAACCGGCACCTGCTGGATGGGCATCAGAGCGAGATGATGATCAGCCCCATGATTCTCAGTCACGTTCTGGCGCAGGTGGCGTTGCGGCGCGAGCTTCGCATCGTGCTGGATGAACTGTTCACCGTTGGCGGTGCCGAGATCCAGTTCCGGGATCCGGCGGATTACCCTTTGCCCGCCAGTGCGACGTTTCAGGTGCTGGAAAAAACGGTGGCGGCCGAAGGTGAACTGGCACTCGGGATATTTCGGCACCGTGCCAATGAAAGCGGGCGCCACCTGCAGCTGAACCCTCCCCGCAAGGACTACCTTGAGTTACAACCGGGTGACCGGTTGGTTGTGCTTTGCATGACCTGAATGCCGGTCAGTCGATGCTGTCGAGCAGGGCCGCCATGATGTCGTCCATGACCACAAAGCCTTTGAGATCATTGTCGGCCAGCACCAGAAGGCGCTTTACCCGGTATTTGCTCATCAGGCTGGCAGCGTGTCGGACGTTCAGATTCTCGCCAACGCTGATGACAGGCTTGGCGCAGGCGTCGTAAACGTTCAGAAGGTCGATGTCGCCGTCTTCGGCAATAACCGTTTTCAAAACGTTGGTATAGGTGATCAGACCCCAGGCATCGTGCTCGCTCGTTTTCTCCACCACCAGCGATTTCACAGAGTGCTGTTTCATCTGTGACAGCGCCTCACGGATGCTGGCAAACGGAGAGATGGTCATTACATCCCGCACCATCACATCTTTGACCAGTTTCATGGCTGTTCTCCGGTTACAGTGAATCTTTCAGATGTTGTTCGAATTTTGCGACCTGGGACATGTCGATCCCGCCCAAGTGTTCCAGGGGAAGTGTGAACACCAGTCCTCTGGAATCGTTGTGGTCGGGCATGAGTATCTTCTGGATAACCTTCAGAATATCGAGCGAGAGGCCCTTCTCCAGCACCATCAGCAGAACGCTTTGGCTGCCGTCGTAGGTCAGGCCGAAGAAGGTTTTTTTCGCGGTGTTGCTGATGCCGCGGCCGGGAATCACCGTGATACCACCGGCGCCAAGGTCCCTCGCGGCATTAACGCAGTCCTGTTCCTGATCCTCTGGAACAATTGCTACCAGAACCGAAAATTTCATGAGTCTGTTTTCCTCTGCTTGGCAAGCATTTCAACAATGATGGCGTAGCCCATCACCGTCACGATCGGAAAGGTGGAGGCGAAGGCAATCAGGCCGAACCCGTCGATCAGCACGTTACGGCCTTCAATGCTGCTGGCCAGACCAATACCCAGTGCGGTTACCAGAGGTACGGTAACCTCGGAGGTGGTAACCCCGCCAAGATCGTACGCCAGTGGGATGATGTATCTCGGGGCCAGCGCGGTCAGGATGATGACCAGAATATAGCCGCCAATGATGTAATGGTGAATGGAGTCGCCACTGATGATCCGGTGGACGCCGAGGGTGATCCCGACAGCGACCCCGACCGCCACAATAATCCTGATGGCATTGCCGTTTATGGTACCGGCCGCGGCCTGTTCCGCCTGGTGTCCGATTGCGATCAACGCGGGTTCGGCCATGGTGGTGGCGAACCCGATCATGAAGGCGAAGAGATAGACAAAGACGAAGCCCTCCATGCTCATCAGTTGCCGGGCCATACTGGTGCCGATCGGGAACAGGCCGAGTTTCAGACCGACCACGAAGGCATAGAGACCGAGCACCACCAGCGCAAACCCGAACAGGATCTTGCGCGGGTTGGTCAGCCCCCGGCGCAACACCAGGTACTGGAAAAAAAGGATGGTGATAATGATCGGAAGTACATCCCGGATCATGCCGGCAAGATCGAGCAGCATCGTCAGCAGAACGGGAGTCTGATCGGCGGTTCCATTGTGTACCAGGGTTGGCACCGTGGTCGGATCGGTTGTCACACCGGAATAGACGAAAATCCCGTAAAGCTGAACGGTAATCATGGGAACCATCACCGCGAGGGCAACCAGTCCGAAGCCGTCCAACAGGGGGTTTCGACCCCGAATGGAAGCCGCGAGACCAATGCCCAGGGCGGCAATCAGGGGAACGGTGACAATGTTGGTGGTCACGCCACCGGAATCGTAGGCAAGACCAACAATCTCGGGTGGCGCGAACCAGGTAATGATCACCACCACGATGTAACCGATGATCATGAACCAGTGCAGCGGGTAACCAAATATGGTTCTGAACACGCCCAGGGCAACGACGAGGCCAACGGAAACGGCCACCAGTATCCTGAGTGTCAGGGCCTTTATCT
Organism: Marinobacter adhaerens HP15; assembly: GCF_000166295.1. Taxonomy (NCBI): domain Bacteria; kingdom Pseudomonadati; phylum Pseudomonadota; class Gammaproteobacteria; order Pseudomonadales; family Marinobacteraceae; genus Marinobacter; species Marinobacter adhaerens. The sequence goes on along the minus strand of NC_017506.1, from coordinate 3,390,486 downwards.
TGCCCTCGCTGATTTCCTCCGCCTGCTGGGCCACGGCAATCAGTGCCGGCTCTGCCACCACCGCAGAAAAGCCCATTGCGAAGCCGAACGAGAGCAGAACCGGCACAGAGCCCCTGCGGGCAAACTGATTGGACAGACTTTTGCCAACCGGGAAGATGCTCAGCTCAAGGCCCTGGAGGAACAAGGCAACGCCGACAGCCACGATCAGCAGACCCGCTGCCATCGCAAACGTGTTGTCCGGCATTTGCCGGAGAATAACAAGCTGGAAGAAGACAACGACGGCGATGATAGGAAACAGGTTCTTCAGGGCATGCACAAGGGAGTGGCTGAAAGCTCGCAGGTAGAACACTGTTTGCGCCTGATGGGGTCGGGTGATGCTTGCTCACTGGTAACAGTAACAATAGCCACTTTTCCGATGTTGATCCAACTCAAGAATAAGGGGCTCTTACCATTCACCAGGAAAATGCCGAAAATAGATCATATAAATTTCAATTATAAATTTGAAACCACTAAAGTAACCATCAACGTCAGCGCTTCGCTCAAAAAGTGAGCAGGTTGTTGGCTTCGGAAGTGGCTGTACGCTTCTCCGCATCGACTTAGAAAACCAACGTAGAAAGGATTGAGACCATGCCCTACGCACAAGACGTTGACCAGATCGCTTCCCTGTTGAAGCAGCACCCGACCTGGAACGCCATCAACCCGAAGCACGCCGCTCGCATGCGCGCCCAGAACAAGTTCAAGACTGGTCTGGACATCGCCAAGTACACCGCCAAGATCATGCGCGAAGACATGGCGAACTACGACAAGGACACTTCCCAGTACACCCAGTCCCTGGGCTGCTGGCACGGCTTCATCGGTCAGCAGAAGATGCTGTCCATCAAGAAGCACTTCGGCACCACCAAGCGTCGTTACCTGTACCTGTCCGGCTGGATGGTTGCTGCACTGCGTTCCGAGTTCGGTCCGCTGCCTGACCAGTCCATGCACGAGAAGACTGCCGTATCTGGCCTGATCGAAGAGCTCTACACCTTCCTGCGTCAGGCGGATGCCTGGGAACTGAACCACCTGTTCCGTGCCCTGGAAGAAGCCGAGAATGCCGGCGACAACGCCAAGGCTGAAGAGCTGATCAAGCAGATCGACAACCACGAAACTCACGTTGTTCCGATCATCGCTGACATCGACGCTGGTTTCGGTAACGCCGAAGCGACTTACCTGCTGGCCAAGCAGATGATTGAAGCCGGTGCCTGCTGCATCCAGATCGAGAACCAGGTATCTGACGAGAAGCAGTGTGGTCACCAGGACGGCAAGGTAACTGTTCCCCACGCCGACTTCCTGTCCAAGATCAACGCCGTTCGTCTGGCGTTCCTGGAGCTGGGTGTGGACGACGGTGTTATCGTTGCCCGTACTGACTCCCTGGGCGCTGGCCTGACTCAGAAAATCGCCGTGACCAACGAGCCGGGCGATCTGGGCGACCAGTACAACAGCTTCATCGACGGTGAAGTGATCGAGAAGGCAGAAGACATCAACAACGGCGACGTTGTGATCAAGCAGAACGGTCAGCTGGTTCGTCCGAAGCGTCTGGCGTCTGGCCTGTTCCAGTTCAAGCCGGGCACTGGCGAAGACCGTGTGGTTCTGGATTGCATCACCAGCCTGCAGAACGGTGCTGACCTGCTGTGGATCGAAACCGAGAAGCCGCACGTTGGCCAGATTGCAGCCATGGTTAACCGCATCAAGGAAGTGGTTCCCGACGCCAAGCTGGTTTACAACAACAGCCCGTCCTTCAACTGGACTCTGAACTTCCGTCAGCAGGTATTCGACGCATGGAAGGAAGAAGGCAAGGACGTTTCTGCCTACGACCGCGCCAAGCTGATGAGCGAAGAGTACGACAACACCGAGCTGGGTCAGCTGGCCGACGAGTGGTGCCGTAACTTCCAGCGTGACGGTTCACGCGAAGCGGGTATCTTCCACCACCTGATCACGCTGCCGACTTACCACACCGCGGCCCTGTCTACCGACAACCTGGCCAAGGGTTACTTCGGTGACGAAGGCATGCTGGCCTACGTGGCTGGTGTACAGCGCAAGGAAATCCGTCAGGGTATCGCTACCGTTAAGCACCAGGACATGGCTGGTTCCAACATCGGTGACGACCACAAGGAGTTCTTCGCTGGTGAAGCGGCCCTGAAGGCCGGTGGTAAAGACAACACCATGAACCAGTTCGGTTAATAGAACAGTTCAGTTGTCTCTTCTGGAGTAATCCGGAAGCCACAAAAACCCCGCCTCGGCGGGGTTTTTTCGTTGAGGCGAGGATATTTGGTGTATCGCTCGTGATGTGTTCGATACTGTAACCTGAAGAGAAACAAGCTCGGTGCCAACCGGAGGGAAGGTGTTGAACACGGATCAGGCCATTGTTTTTTCGATACTGGGTATCGCCCTGGTGCTGTTCGTCTGGAACCGAATCCGGTTCGATCTGGTCGCCCTGATCGCGCTTCTTGCTGTCTCGATTGCCGGGATCGTGCCTGTGGATCAACTGTTCGACGGCTTTAGTCATCCGGCGGTTGTCACGGTGGCGGCGGTTCTGGTGATCAGCCAGGGGCTGGTCAACGGCGGTGTGGTTGACCGCCTGGCCAGGCTGCTTGGAAAGGTCGGGCACCGGCCCACGCTGCAGGTGCTGATGCTGACTTCAGTGGTGGCCCTTTGCTCGGGGTTTATCAACAACGTTGGTGCACTCGCATTGTTGATGCCGGTGGCGGTCTGGATGTCCAGGGAAGCCGGGCGGTCGCCCTCGCTGCTGCTGATGCCCCTGGCATTTGGTTCCCTGCTCGGGGGAACCATGACACTGATTGGCACGCCTCCGAACATCATCATTGCCAGTTATCGGGAAGCTGGTTCTTTCGGCATGTTTGACTTCGCACCGGTGGGCCTTGCTATTACGTTGGCAGGCATTTGCTTTATCACGCTGGTCGGGTGGCGGCTGACGCCGCGACGGGGTAAACCCGACGACGGTGGCAAGCTGTTCAGTGTGGGCGACTATGTTACCGAGCTTCGGGTGCCGGAGGATTCCTCCCACATTGGGGCGACCCTTCATGGGCTTCTGACGCGCGCGGATGCCGAGAAGGACGTCGTGGTTCTGGCGCTTATCCGGGATGACAAGCGGTCGCTGGCTCCCTCTACGTTCTCCGTCCTGCGCGGCGACGATCTGCTCCTGGTGGAAGCGGATACCGATGCCTTGCAGGACTTTCTGGACAGCACCGGGCTCGAGTTGGCGAGTGTGGAGGAAGCCTCTTCCGAGGCGTCCGATCAGGACGAAACAGAATCGGGAAAGCCGGGCGAAAAGTCCCTGTCCGAAGGCGACGTGCGTTTGATCGAAGCGGTCATCACGCCGGAATCGGGGCTGATCGGAAAAACCGCCAACAGGCTCAATCTTCGCGAGCAGAACGGTCTCAACATCGTTGCGATTGCGCGTCAGGGGCAACGGTTGCAGCGACGCCTCGGTGATATTCGTTTTCAGGCTGGCGACATCCTTCTGGTCCAGGGCGAGGAGGAAACCTTGCGTGTCACGCTTCAGGGGCTCGGCTGCCTGCCCCTGGCCGAGCGGGGTCTCCGGTTTGGCAGGGAGCGCAACTCCCTTCTGGCTGGCGGCCTTTTTATCGCCGCCATAGCATTGATTGTGGTTGGCTGGTTATCGCCCCCCGTCGCGCTGGTCGCCTGCGCCGTGGTCATGGTTCTCAGCAAGGTTCTCAGCAACCAGGAAGCCTACCGGGCGATTGACTGGCCCGTTATCGTTCTGCTGGCCGCCATGATTCCTGTCGGGCAGGCCCTCGAGACTACCGGTGGGGCAGAATTGATCGCGTCCTGGATGCTGATGCTGGGCTCTGGAGGGGATGCCTGGGTGGTTGTTACCATTGTCCTCACGGGCACAATGCTGCTGTCGAACGTTGTGAACAACGCGGCAGCGGCCATCCTGGTTGCGCCGATTGCCTTGAGTCTTTCCGGGCAGCTTGGCATTGCCGCCGATGCCATGTTGATGGCGGTGGCGGTTGGCGCCTCCTGCGCCTTTCTGACCCCGGTAGGGCATCAATCCAATGCTCTGGTTATGGAGCCCGGAGGTTATCGCTTTGGGGACTACTGGCGGCTGGGGCTGCCGCTGTCTCTCCTCGTGACCGTGGTAGCTGTGCCGGTCATTCTGGCGGTCTGGGCGTGACGCCGTTTAACCGGTCTCTGTACTCTCTGTTATGCTGTTGCTCATCTGTTTTGATGGGTGACTGGCACGATGACAGTGATTGAGCAAATCGATCTGGCAAAGTCGGAATTGCTGGAGCAGCTTGAATGGACAAGGAAGCGAACCGAGACTCTCGTGTGTTCTCTTCCCGAGACCGCGCTGGACGTTCCCTACCATCCGGGCGTCAATCCACCGCTCTGGGAAATGGGGCATGCGGCCTTCTTTTACGAAGTCTTCGTCTTCAACCTGCTGGATGGCACACCGAGCCATGATCCTGCCATGGACGACCTGTGGGATTCGTTCCACATCGAACACCGGGATCGATGGAACCGGGAGTTGTTTCCCGGGCGGCAGAAAACCCTCGACTACTTCAATCTCATCTATGACCGCGTGGCCGAGCGGATCGAGAAGCAACCGTTAACCGACCAGGCCCGTTACCTCTACCGCTACGCAATCTACCACCAGAACATGCACATCGAATCGATGATCTGGTGCCGTCAGACCGTTGGCTACCCGGCTCCGCCGGGTACTGATTTGTACCGACCGGCGCCAGGTGACTCGCATCAGGGAGACGCCTATGTTCCGGCAGGAGAGTGGCTGATCGGGATGCCGGGTGAGTCCGGGCAGTACGCCAGTGACGATTTTGCCTTCGACAATGAAAAGCCATGGTTTACCGTGAAGCTGGAATCGTTCGCAATTTCAAAATGCCTGGTCAGCAACCGGGAATTTATGGAGTTTGTGGAAGACGGTGGCTACCGGCGGCCAGAGCTCTGGTCTTTTGGCGGGCGGAAATGGCTCCAGACCGAAACCGATGTTGCCCTGGTTCACGGCAGTGACGAGCCTCTTTTACGGACGCCCCGTCACCCGCTTTACTGGCGCTGGCATGATGAGCAGTGGCAGGAGCGGGTGTTCGATCGCTGGCAGTCGCTCAATCCGGATGCACCGGTCACTCACGTGACATTCTGGGAGGCGGAGGCCTGGTGCCGTTGGGCAGGGCGTCGGCTGCCAACGGAATACGAGTGGGAAGTGGCGGCTCTGGGCAATCGCCCGGGCGAGCCATTCCGGCGTTTTCCCTGGGGCAACTCGGCGCCGACCGAACAGCTGGCGGATCTCAACGGGCGCGCCATGGCGCAGAACCCGGTGTTCGACTTTCCTGCGGGTGACAGTCCGTTCGGCTGCCGGCAGATGACTGGCACGGTCTGGGAGTGGACCGGCGATCAGTTCCTGCCCTACGACGGTTTCAAAGTGGATATGTACCCTTTCATGTCCACCCTGCAGTTCGGTGATCACAAAGTCACCAAGGGGGGCAGTTGTGCAACGTCATCCTGCCTTATCCGGGGTACCTATCGGCAGGCCTATCTCCCGCTTCGGAACGACGTATACACTGGTTTTCGAACCTGCGCGCTCGAAAAGCCCTGAACGTCGACTGTAATCGCCGATACAGTTAATCAGATTTGCCGACAACCAGGGATGGTTTGGCGGGCTTTTTATCGATCAGATGACTGGCAAGGGCCACGCCGGTTTCACTCATGGTCAGGTAGGCTTCATCGGCCCCGGCTTCCCGGATCTGTTTCGCCTCATCTTCATACATGGTGTGGGCCACGATAAAACCCTTGAAACCCAGTTTGCGCAGCATTCGGGCGGCGATCAGTTTGCCTTCTATGTCACCCATTGCCAGGATCACCGACTGCACTGCAGGCATGTGCAACCCGTTCCAGAAGGACGCATCCTCGGCATCAGCAAAAACCACGTTGCGACCTTCTTTCTGGTGTTGACTGGCTTTCGCAGGGTCGGAATCCAGCCCCATCAGTTTGGGCTGATCCTCGCAGAGCCAGTCGTAGGCTGCGGTCCCTGTCCGCCCCATGCCCATGATCAGGACGCGGGTATCCCCGAGGGAAATCGGTTGTTCATCGGGATGATGTTTGCTGCCTTCAAAGCGGCTGAGATCTTGGGAGTAACGTTCATAAAGGCCGTGCGCAAACCGGTTGATCGGGGCAGAAACCAGGAACGACAGAGACACCGAAATTGCCAGAGGTACCAACCACTCCGGCAAGGCAACGCTTGCCACAATCAGGCCGAATTCGCTGTAGTTGGTCAGTGCCAGGGCGCTCAGGAAGCCGCTGCGGGCCCGTAAACGGAAGGCCAGCAGCAGGAAGAAGAACAGGATGCCTTTCAGTGGCAGCACCAGCCCCGCAATGATTGCGAAAATGAGCGCATCCCCGTCGGGCAGACCGCCAATGCCAATCTGTAGGAAGAAACCCACCAGGAACACTTCCTTGACGCTCCAGAGCGACTTGGAGAGTTCCTGCGACCGGGGGTGATTGGCCAGCATGGCACCGAAAACCAGGGCTCCGAGCTCCGAGCTGAGGCCGACGGCCTCAAAGCCAAGCCCGCCGACAACGAGTGCCAGAAGCAGTCCCAGGAGCACCAGCAGTTCGTCGTGGCCGCTGGCATCGAGCAACCGGAACAGCAGCGGGCGAAGCAGGGGAAGTCCGAATACAATCAGGGCCCATTCGGAGGGCGTTTTACCAGCGGCCAGGCTCATGACAACCAGGGCGATCAGATCCTGCATGATCAGGATGCCGATGGCGACCCGGCCATGGAACGCCCGCAGTTCCCGTTTGGATTCAAGAACCTTGGCGGCCAGCACCGTGCTCGAGAATGACAAGGCGATGGCCAGCATCAGCGCGGTCGACCAATCGAGGTCCATCAGCAGGTAGACACCGGGGGTAAATACCGCGCAGGTGATGCCAAAGTGCAGAAGGCTGCCGCCAATCACTTCCGGACTGACGATGGATCGGAGCTTCAGCTTGAGCCCCACGGTGAACAGCAGGAGGAGTACGCCAAGGTGCGCGATGTGCTGGAGAACGTCGGTCGCCTCAATCACGACGCCGGTCGCCTCGGCAATGCCACTTAGCACGAAGCCGGCAGCCAGATAGCCAACAAGAGGGGGGAGGCCAACGAGCTTGACCAGCAGGCCAAGGCCGAAGGCAAAGGTAATCCAGATCGCTTCAGGCATGGGATATCAGTTCAGACGTCGAAAGCACAATGGTTGCTAGGCTACCCTGTTTTGCTGTGCCCTTGTAGTCGCTGAAGGTGGAATGCTGCCGTATCTCTTGGTTGAGGCTCACCTGACCCGTTGGTCGAGGAACGCCCGGAACAGCTCTGCGGATTCTTCAGGGGCCTCCACCATTGGAGCGTGGCCGATGCCCTCCATCAGTTCCAGCCTGGCATCCGGGATTGCTGCGGCGAACACCTCGCCGTTCTTGTAGTTGATCACCCGGTCTTCCTTACCCCAGATGATCAGAACCGGGGCCTGGATACGGGTAATGGCATTGCGAAAGCCCGACTCGAAGCCGGCATCACGAATGGCTGCAAAAATGACTTCGTTGACGTCCCGGTTGGCGATGGCGCGCTCCTCCATCACACCCATGATCGGCCAGGGCACGAAAGGCTTTTTCTCCAGCGCAAAATCCATGAGTCGTTCAAAATCACCAGGCTGCTTCGGGATCAGGGGATTGTCGCCATCCATCACCAGATCTACCAGTTCGCTCTCGTATTCCAGAATGCCGGCCGGATCGAACAATACCGCTGACTTGACTCTTTCCGGGTAACTGGCCGCGTACAGAGCGGTAATTGCTCCACCCATGGAGTTGCCCATGATGTGGGCGTTTCCGACCGACAGCGTCTCCATAATCCGGGCAACGTAGCCGGCCTGGTCTTCCAGGCGGTAGCCGATGTCCAGCGGTTTGCTACTCTCGCCATGCCCCGGCAAATCGATCGCGTAGACGTTGAAGTCGTCGGTCAGGTGGCCGGCCAGGCGGGTCCAGTTGTCCTTGTTGGCCCCGAAGCCATGGATCATCACGATGGTGTCGCCATCAACCGCCTGATGATTTCTCAGATAGGCGATCTCGAGGTCATCAACCATCACGGTATCCGCTTCCAGGCCGGCGGAGGACCGCTCAAGCCCGATGGCTGTCTCGTAAATGCCCTGGCGTGAGCAGGCGCTCAGAAGCAGTGAGGCAGTCAGAATGAAAACAAGGTTCAGTGATAGAGAGCGTTGCATCTGGGGCTCCTGTCGGGCGGCTCATCGGCATCCGTTGCGAGGCGTTTACATTACTCCATAAAAAAGCCCGGTCAATGACCGGGCTGCGTTTTCGAGGACTGGTTCAGGCCAGGCGTCAGGACTGCTCCCGGGCAATGGCACGGAAAGCGATGTCCTTGCGGTAGAACGCGCCATCCCACTGGATCCTGGAGGCCAGCTCGTAGGCCCGTTTCTGGGCTTCGGTAACGGTATTGCCAAGCGCCGTGGCGCAGAGCACCCGACCGCCGTTGGTAACCACCTGGTCACCGTTGAGACGGGTGCCGGCGTGAAACACTTTCTCGCCTTCGGTCTCGGTGTCCGGCAGGCCGGAAATGGCGTCGCCCTTGTTATAGCTGCCCGGGTAACCACCGGCAGCCAGCACGATACCGACGGAAGCTCGGTCATCCCATTCGGAATCGCACTGGTCGAGCTTGCCGTCGATGGCCGCGTCGCAGAGTTCTACAAGGTCCGACTTCATCCGCAGCATGATCGGTTGCGTTTCCGGGTCGCCAAAACGGCAGTTGAACTCGATCACTTTGGGCGTGCCGCTGTTGTCAATCATCAGGCCGGCGTAGAGGAAACCCTTGTAGGGATGGCCCTCGGCCGCCATGCCGCGCACGGTCGGATAGATTACTTCATCCATGATGCGCTGATGAACATCTGCGGTCACCACCGGGGCCGGCGAGTAGGCGCCCATGCCACCGGTATTGAGACCGGTGTCGCCGTCGCCCACGCGTTTGTGATCCTGGGAGGTGGCCATGGCCAGAACGTTCTCGCCGTCCACCATCACGATAAAGCTGGCTTCTTCGCCTTCCAGAAACTCTTCGATGACGACACGGCTGCCGGCATCACCAAACGCGTTCCCGGCCAGCATGTCGCGGATTGCATCTTCGGCTTCTTCCAGGGTCATCGCAACGATCACGCCTTTGCCGGCAGCCAGGCCATCGGCTTTGACGACGATTGGAGCGCCCTGCTGGCGAACATAGGCCAGGGCTTCGTCCACATCAGTGAAGTTGCCGTAGCCGGCTGTCGGGATTTTGTGGCGCGCCAGAAAATCCTTGGTGAAAGCCTTGGAGCCCTCAAGCTGGGCAGCGCCGGCACTCGGGCCGAAAACCCTCAGGCCACGCTGCTCAAATTTGTCGACTATGCCTGCAACCAGCGGAGCTTCCGGGCCGACGATGGTAAGCCCAACGTGGTTGGTGGCGGCGAAGTTGGCGAGGCCGTCCAGGTCCATCACGTCGATGTCGACATTTTCCAGGCCGGTTTCCCGTGCCGTGCCGGCATTGCCAGGCGCCACAAAAACACGGTCTGCCTTGGGGGATTGCGCGGCTTTCCAGGCCAGGGCGTGTTCGCGGCCGCCGGAGCCAATAACGAGAATATTCATGGTGATAACCCCTCAGTGCCGGAAGTGGCGCATGCCGGTGAAGACCATCGCGATGCCGTGTTCGTTGGCCGCATCAATCACTTCCTGATCGCGCATGGAGCCACCAGGCTGGATGACAGCGGTGATACCAGCCGCCGCCGCAGCGTCAATGCCGTCGCGGAACGGGAAGAAGGCATCGGACGCCATGACCGATCCTTTCACTTCCAGGCCCTCGTCGGCGGCCTTGATACCGGCAATCTTCGCGCTGTAAACACGGCTCATCTGGCCAGCGCCGACGCCGATGGTGCGGCCCGCCTTGGCGTAGACAATGGCGTTGGATTTGACGTATTTGGCCACTTCCCAGGCAAACAACAGGTCGTTGAGTTCCTGCTCGGAGGGCTGGCGCTCGGTGACCACCTTGACGTCCTCCATGGCCACCATGCCCAGGTCCCGGTCCTGAACGAGCAGACCACCGGTCACACGCTTGTAATCCATGGAGCGGGCACGGTCGCCGTCAAACTCGCCGCACGCAAGCAGACGCACGTTCTTCTTGGCGGCTACCAGTTCCACTGCTTCCGGAGCAACGGTAGGCGCGATGATCACTTCCACAAACTGGCGATCAATGATGGCTTTGGCAGTTTCCGCATCCAGCTCACGGTTGAAAGCGATGATGCCACCAAAAGCCGATGTGGGGTCCGTGGCGAACGCCAGGTCGTAGGCCTGACGGATATCGGCGCCGATCGCCACACCACAGGGATTGGCATGTTTGACGATCACGCAGGCCGGATCCGCGAAAGGCTTCACGCATTCCAGGGCGGCATCGGTATCGGCCACGTTGTTGTAGCTGAGCTCCTTGCCCTGAAGCTGTTTGGCCGTGGCCACGCAGGCTTCCTTGGGGTTGCGCTCGGCGTAGAATGCGGCGCGCTGATGCGGGTTTTCGCCATAACGCATGTCCTGGACCTTCACGTACTGGGCGTTGAAGGTGCGCGGGAAATCAGCGTTGTCGTTATCCGGCGTGCGGCCGCCCAGATAGTTGGCGATGGCGCCATCGTAGCCAGCGGTGTGCTCAAACGCTTTTACGGCCAGATCGAACCGGGTGCTGTAGCTCAGTTGGCCATCATTGGCCTCCAGTTCTTTCAGGACCCGGCTGTAATCACTGGCGTTGACCACAATGGCGACGTCGTTGTGGTTCTTGGCAGCAGCGCGAACCATGGTCGGACCACCGATATCAATGTTCTCGATGGCGGTCGCCAGATCACAGTCCGGCTTTGCCACGGTCTCCTCGAAGGGGTAGAGATTGACCACAACCATATCGATAGGGCTAATGCCATGCTCGGACATCACCGCATCGTCAGTGCCCCGGCGCCCGAGAATCCCGCCATGGATCTTCGGGTGCAGGGTTTTTACCCGGCCATCCATCATCTCGGGAAAGCCGGTGTAGTCGGAGACTTCGGTTACCGGGATGCTGTTTTCTTTCAGGAGACGGTAGGTGCCACCGGTGGAGAGCAGCTCGACGCCGCGTTCGGTCAGGGCACGGCCGAAATCGACGATGCCGGTTTTATCACTCACGCTGATCAGGGCGCGACGGACGGAGGTGTTAGCCTGGTTTGCCATGGGTCACTTTCTTCGCTGGAGATGAACGAATAAGGGCCTCGCGAATGGTGTCCGGGAGGCCCTCTTCAAATCAGGGTGTCTGGATTATAGCAGACCGTACTGCTTCAGCTTCTTGCGCAGGGTCCCGCGGTTCAGGCCCAGCATGGTGGAGGCCTTGGTCTGGTTGTTGCGGGTGTATTTCATCACCTGTTCAAGCAACGGAGCTTCCACTTCGGAAAGCACCAGCTGGTAGACCTCGGTCACCGGAGCGCCGTCCAGTTGGGCGAAGTAGTTTTTCAGGGCAACCTCAACGCTGTCGCGCAGGGTGACGGTGTTGCCGCTGTTGTTCACCGTCTGCAACTGATGGATATCATCGTTGGCCGGGGTGCTCAGGTTGTCGTTTGCCAAAGTCTCAGCGCTCATGCTGCGAATACCTCTCCATTTCGTAAGCCTGCAAAATACCGTTGAATCGTGTCTCTCTGCTCCAGCGCATCGTCGATCGCGTTGAAGCGTTTGCGGAACTGTTTACCCGGATCGTGGGACTGCAGGTACCAGCCCACGTGTTTTCTGGCAATACGCACGCCCATGGTCTCACCATAGAAAGCATGCAACGCCTGGAGATGCTCGGTCAGAATTTCCTCGACCTCATCAAGCTCCGGTGCGGCCATGTGGCTACCGGTTTCCAGGAAATGCCGGATTTCCCGGAAAATCCAGGGGCTGCCCTGGGCAGCGCGGCCAATCAGCAGGCCGTCGGCGCCGGTATGGCGAAGGACGTCCCGGGCTTTTTCAGGCGATGTAACATCCCCGTTGGCAAACACCGGAATGCTGATGCGGGATTTCACATCGGCGATGGTGTCGTACTCGGCATTGCCCTCGTATTTGTCCGCACGGGTCCGACCGTGAATGGCCACTGCCTGAATGCCGGCATCCTCCGCCATTCGGGCAATAACCAGTGCATTGCGGTTGTCCCGGTCCCATCCGGTTCGCATCTTGAGGGTGACTGGGACATCAACCGCCTGAACCACCGACTCCAGAATGTCGCGAACCAGGGCTTCATCTTTCATCAGGGCGGAACCGGCGGCCTTGTTACAGACCTTCTTGGCCGGGCAGCCCATATTAATGTCGATGATCTGGGCGCCGAATTCCGCATTCTGACGGGCGGCATCGGCCAGCATTTGCGGATCGCCGCCGGCAATCTGCACCGAGCGGGGCTCAGGCTCGCCTTCATGGTTCAGGCGGGTCTGTGATTTGCGCGTATGCCAGAGTTTGCTGTCCGCTATGACCATCTCCGACACCGCCAGACCCGCGCCCAACCTCCGGCACAAAAGACGGAAAGGGCGGTCTGTCACGCCAGCCATGGGCGCAACAATCAAGGGGTTGGGCAAAGTGTACGGCCCGATTTTTGCCGTTGGCAGCATGATCTGAGTCCGTGTCACAGCGGGTTAAGCAAAGGTCGGGCTGAGCGGTTGTTCAATAAGTAACCGATCCAGCATCCGAAGGGCGGTAATGATACCGCCGGGTGGACCATGATTGAAGGGGCTGGGCGGTGAAAAAACTGATTATTTTTCGCCCTTTCTGGTTGACTTTTGTTCTGTACGATGGCCGTCTGGAATGGCTGTCGAGTGAATACTTGCTTACGGCATCAGGGTGCGTGGGGGCGGAAGAGGATGTTGTAATTCACCGCGTCACGGCCCGGATCCCGAATGTTGATGGCAATGCGAACGGGAGTATCCGTGGGCATGGCGTCCAGCTCCCGACCTTCGCCGGCCAGGTACTCCTCGGGCGTGAACAGACTCTGTGCCACCACATCGCCATTCAGGTTGGAAAAGGTGATGGCAATGGCGGGAAAGGGTTGCTCGAAGTCGGCCCGGTTAATGATCACGGCATCGACCACCAGTTGCGAGCGATTATCCGGATCGGTCCGCACCACCAGTTTCCGGCTCTGGATGGCTTCCACATTGATCAGCGGTTTGAGTTCGCAGCCGGCCAGTTCACAGCCTTTCTCATAGAAGGGGCGCAGCTCGGGGATGGCCGACAGTCGATCGAACTGGAACCAGGTTACCTGGGCGATCAGAACACCGATCAGGCCCAGTACAATCACGCTCCACACGATCGTGCGGACGCCACTTCCACCGGAATCGACAGCAACCGGCTCCCGGCGTAGATCCCGGAAGGGCGGGTCGGCATGGAACGCGTCGGCCGGTCGCTCCGGCTCATCAAAATCGAAACCGGATTCGTCCACAAAGTCATCGAACGGATCGGAATCTTTGGCCGGCCCGGTCGCCGCGGAAGAGGGTGTTCCGGTCTGCTCAAATACCGGTTCTTCCTCGAGGCTCAGCTCAGGGCGAGGCTCTGGCCTCGGCTCCGGTTCGGGAGAGGTGTCTTCAGGTTCCGGTTCGGGGGCAGGCTCGGGGCGCTGGGGGGCAGAAGGTTTTCGGGATGCTGGCTCGTCATCCTGAAGAATGGCTTCGGCCCAGCTCTCATCGACTTGCTCATCGGGGCTGTCGGTGTCAGCGTCTTTGTAATCTGTTTCGTCGCGCTCATCAAAGCTGCGGAAACTATCGCTTAACTCGTCATCGGAGAAGGTCAGCTTGGTGCCGGCGTAAGGCCCTTCCGCCGCATCTTCTTCCGGGTTATCGGCGAAGACAAAATCCTCCTCGCTAACGCCGGAGCCGGAGGTAGAGCCGGCAGGCGATGATGCACCTGCGGGTTGTGCCGGGGTGGCGGGGGGTCGTGGTTTCTCGCCACCGCCCGGGATAACCTGGTGCTCAATGGCATTGAACACCTTCATGCAGTTCCCGCAGCGCACTTTGCCCTTGGCAATGCCAAGCTGTTCTTCGGTTACCCGGAACCGGGTCTGGCAATTGGGGCACTGTGTCTGCAGGCTGCTCTGGGTCATGCTTCTTCCTGAAAGCGACTAGGCTACGAGTTTCGGAGTTTAGTCGTTAAGACCGGTTTCGTCATCTGTCGTGGCGCCGTCCTGTGAGGCGTATCCACTCTTCCCGTTGCTCGGGCTCGTCCATGACGAACCATGGCTCATAGGCGGCCATTACTTCCCGGGCCTGGTTAGACAGGATGCCGGACAGCACCAGATCGCCGCCGGGCCTGGTCCGCGATGCAAGGTGGGGCGCAAGGCCGATCAGGGGCTGGGCCAGGATGTTGGCAAGCATGATGTCGGCTTTGGTATCGGGTTCGTTGTCTGGCAGGAACAGGTCCAGCTTGCTGTCTTCGACACCGTTGCGGCGGGCGTTTTCCCGGCTGGCTTCGAGGGCCTGCGGATCGGTATCAACACCAATCACATGGTCTGCGCCAAGGAGCAGGGCCGCAAGGCCGAGAATGCCGGAGCCACAGCCGTAATCGATCACCTGCTTGCCACGGGGATCCTGGCCATCAAGCCATTCGAGGCAGAGGGCGGTCGTTGGATGGGTGCCGGTACCGAAGGCCAGACCGGGGTCCAGCATCAGATTCGCCGCATCCGGGTCAGGTGCGTCATGCCAGCTCGGGACGATCCAGAGCCGCTCGCCGAATTTCAGGGGCTGGAAATCGTCCATCCAGGCCCGTTCCCAATCCTTGTCCTCAACCAGAGTGACGTCGATCTCCGGAAGGGCCTGCTGGGTTTGCTGGTGCCAGGCATCCCGGATATCGGCGCAGAGCTGCTCAATATCCCGGCCGGAATCGAACAGCCCGGTCACCGTTGTCTGGCTCCATAAAGGTGTGGTGCCGGGATCCGGCTCATAGAGGGGCTGGTCGGCGGCATCTTCCATGGAGACGGCGTCAGAGCCCATCTCCATGAGCAGATCCTCCAGCTGATCCGCGTTGTCCGGATCAGCCGGGATCTGGAGTTGTATCCAGGGCATGATTAATCCCGCATCAGTTTCTCAAGGTAGTGGATGGTGAAGTCTACCTGTTTAAAGCCACCATCGCGTACCAGTTTCCGATGCAGCGGTTGATTGGTCTTGATGCCCTCGACCACCAGTTCGTCCAGCGCGTTCTTCATCCGGCGCCGGGCAATGTCCCTGTCGTCGCCCCAGGTGATCAGTTTGGCCACCAGGGAATCGTAGTAGGGGGGAACCGTGTAACCGCTGTACAGGTGAGAATCCACCCGCACACCATTACCGCCCGGGGCATGGAAGTGTTTAACCTTGCCGGGGCTGGGGATAAAGGTTTTCGGATCCTCGGCGTTGATCCGGCACTCCATGGCGTGGCCGGAAATCCGGATGTCGTCCTGGGTGTATTGCAGCGGCAGGCCGCTGGCAATCCGGAGCTGTTCGCGGACGATATCAACACCGGTGACCATCTCGGAGACCGGATGCTCTACCTGGACACGGGTGTTCATTTCGATGAAATAGAACTCGCCGTCCTGATACAGGAACTCGAACGTACCGGCGCCCACATAACCGATTTCCTTACAGGCATCGGTACAGGCTTTCAGGGTGCGTTCCCGGGATTCCGGATTGATGTTCGGAGCCGGTGCTTCCTCTATCACCTTCTGGTTCCGGCGCTGCATGGAGCAGTCGCGATCGCCCAGGTGAATGCAGTTGCCGTGCATGTCGGCAAGTACCTGCACTTCCACGTGGCGCGGGGCTTCCAGGAACTTCTCGAGGTAAACCGTCGGGTCGCCGAAGGCATTCTTGGCCTCGCTCTGGGTGATCTGGACACCCTTGAGCAGGGCCGCTTCAGAATGGACCACCTGCATCCCGCGGCCGCCGCCGCCGGAAGCCGCCTTGATCATGACGGGGTAGCCGATTTCCTTGGCAATCCTCAGGGTCCGCTCCTCATCGTCGTCCAGCGGGCCATCGGAGCCCGGCACGGTCGGAACGCCGGCCTTGATCATCGCGTTGATGGCGGACACCTTGTTGCCCATCAGCCGGATGGTTTCGGCCTTGGGACCGATAAAGCGAAATCCGCTCTTTTCCACCTGTTCGGCAAAATCGGCGTTCTCGGCAAGGAAGCCGTAGCCGGGGTGAATACCCACGGAATCGGTTACCTCGGCGGCGCTGATGATGGTAGGGATGTTCAGGTAGCTGTCGGTCGCGCTGTTAGGGCCAATACAGACAGACTCGTCGGCAAGACGTACGTGCATCAGGTCGCGATCGACCTGGGAATGCACTGCCACGGTCTTGATGCCCAGCTCCTTGCAGGCGCGCAGAATCCGGAGGGCAATTTCACCCCGGTTTGCGATCAGAACTTTTTCTAACATGGCCATGAGTAGCTATCACCGCGTTCAGGAAATGACGACCAGGGGCTGGTCAAACTCAACCGGCTGGCCATTCTCGACCAGGATGTCCTGGATGGTGCCGCTCTTGTCGGCCTCAATCTGGTTCATCATCTTCATGGCTTCCACGATGCAGATGACATCACCCACATTGACGGTCTGGCCAACTTCCACAAACGCCTTGGCGGTGGGCGAGGGTGAGCGATAGAAAGTGCCTACCATGGGAGACTTCACGCTGTGTCCGGCCGGGGCCGCTGGCGCAGAGGACTCTTCCGAAGCCGGAGCGGACGCTGCCGGCGCCGGAGCTGGCTGCTGGGCAGGCGCTGGCGCAGGGTAGTGGCTCACGTACTGGGTGCCGGCAGCCGGTTCACGCCGGCGGGAGATGCGTACCGAATCGTCGGCCTCGTGAATCTCCAGCTCCTCGACGTCAGATTCCTCGAGCAGCTCGATCAGTTTCTTGATTTTACGAATATCCATAGTCAGTCCAGTCCCGTTTTGTCAGGTCTATCGGTGAATGCGTTTCAGGGCTGCCTGGAGTGCGAGGTCGTACCCCTGGCTACCCAGCCCACAGATAACGCCTTCGGCGATATCCGAGAAATAGGAGTGATGCCGGAACGGTTCCCGGGCATGCACGTTCGAAAGATGCACTTCTATAAATGGAATTCCCGAGGCCAGCATGGCGTCGCGCAGGGCAACGCTGGTATGGGTGAAGGCGGCGGGGTTTATGATGATGAAGTCCACGCCTTCCGCCCGGGCCTCGTGAACCCGCTCAATCAGTTCGTATTCGGCATTTGATTGCAGGTGCAGCAGATGATGCCCCTGCTCTGCCGCCAGTGAGCGCAACCGGTCGTCGATGTCCGCCAGTGTCTCGTAACCATAGACCTCCGGCTCGCGGGTACCGAGCATGTTGAGGTTGGGTCCGTGGAGCACGAGAATTGTCGACATGGTTCTGTCTGCCTTGATGTCTTTTTACAGGATCGCCGATTTTAACGGCATGTTCCCCCAATGGTGCGTGCTTGTTTTGTTCAGATCAACACTTTTTGACAATCGTTCCTGTTGTCCATTGGTCGTAAAAAGACGGCAAATGAATCGAAACGGGATCTTTCCGCTGATGACAATCATTGTCGTGAACGGCGGAACGAACTTCCATACGACGTTGGTTTCATAAAAGGTAGCAGCCGGGCAGTGACTGAGCCATGCCCGACCGAAAATTGTCTGAAAAGTCTGGGGGGAGGAATTCGGGCCGCGGCACGGCCCGGATTCAGGAATCGGCCAGGGTTACGCAGTTGCGGCCAAGCTCCTTGGAGCTGTACAGCGCACGGTCGGCCCGCTCGCACAGTGCCTGTGAGGTGTTGTCGTCCCAGGCTGCGATGCCACAACTGAAGGTGACATTGAATTCCCGGTCGCCGGCCGGTTGCTGCAACTCGGAGAACCGCTCCCGGATTTCATTGAGAACGTTCCGGGCATCGCTCGGGCGGGTGTTGGGCAGGATGATGGCAAATTCCTCACCACCGTAGCGGCCGATGTGGTCGGTCTTGCGCAGGCGTTGTTTGAGGAACATCGACAGGCTGCGCAGCACCCGGTCGCCGATCGGGTGGCCAAAGGTGTCGTTCACCTTCTTGAAATAGTCGATGTCGATCATCGCAAAGCATAGCGGCTGTTCTTTCTGGCGCGCCCGCACGATCTCCTGGTCCAGCAGGTGGAGGGTGTGGGTGTGGTTGAACAGGCCCGTCAGGCTGTCGCGAATCATCAGGGCCAGCAACGAGCGGGCACGTCGCCCGCGATTGTGGATCGTGGCAATCAGGTGTTTCGGGTCGATCGGTTTGGTCAGGAAGTCGTCGCCGCCCAGGCTCATGGCATGGAGCTGTTTCGTCACGTCTTCCTCGGCCGAGAGGTAAATGATGGGCACGCTGTGAAAACGGTCCTGCTGGCGGATCACCCGGGCGATTTCCATGCCCGTACAGCCCGGCATATACATGTCCAGGATGATGATCTCCGGCGAGAACTCCTCCAGGGCGTGGATGATCTGCATCGGGTCGGTGATGATGTGGGCGGTCATACCCGCTTTCTTCAACACCGTTTCCATATATTTTGCCTGGGCCCGGGAATCATCCAGAACCAGGACCTTGTAGGGCTCCACGGTGTTGCCGTGGGTGTAGGTCTCGATCTTTTCGATCAGCTGCCCCGGATCGACAGCAGGGTAGAAGAACTCTTCCCCGCCGCAGCGGGAGGCCTGCAGACGGGTCTCGATAGACCCGTCCTCGTCACTCATGAAAATAATCGGAATCGGCGTATCGTGTCGTTCCTGCAGGCGTTCGATGGTGGTAATGCCGGCATTGGGCGAGCCGCCGAAATTGACGTCTACCAGGATGGTTTCCGGCTTGTGCAGTGCGCAGGCTTCGGTCAGTTCATCGGCATTGGCAAAAGCGGATGCCCGGAAGCCGAAGAATTCCAGCTGCCGGATCAGGCGGGCTGCCATTTCCTGGTTGGCCAGGGCAATGTAAACCGGGGTTCGACGAAATTGGTGGGGCGCTTCAGAACTGTTGAGGTCGGTCCTGCGCAGAGTGCTCTGGGACAGGGTCTCGATGGCATCCTGCAGTTGTCGCTCGAGGCTCTCGTTCAGGGCAGATCCGGGTTCCCACTGGTTGATCAGCGCCAGCGTGGTCTGACCGGCCCGGGCGTGGCTGTCCATTTCAAACCGCTGGGCGTAGCGCACCAGTTTGTCCGTAGCCGCCGCGAACTCGTTGCGGTGGGCCGAAGCCTTGTCCCGGTCCTCGTGAATTTTCTGCCAGGTATCCAGAACAACCCGGGCCTGGGTTGTCACACGGCGTGCGAAATGCTGCCTGAGTTTTTCTTTCTGGCTTTCGTCGTTCATGTTGCTCGAGCCTGTCTCTTTTTCGTTATTGGTCGTCCTTTCCCGGTGTGGACGATTTTTCAACCTTAGTCCTTTTGCAGAGTCTATAGTGTTTAATGTTGTCGGCGTAGGTTGCGCTATGTAAATGTTTGTCAACTCTGCGGTGCAGGTCACAAACACCTGGCCGGCTGGCTCACAGCCAATGCGGAGAAACTCCCCATGGCACGGAAGCACATCCCCCTGAAGCAGACGCAACAGGGTGCGGTCACATTGCGAACCCTGCTTCTGGTGTTGACCGGAAGTCTGCTGGTTACCCTGTTGGTTGCGGTGTTTATCACCAGCTACGGTTATTTCCGGGACTATGTCTCGGATCAGCTGGCAGGTCATGCCCGTGACGGGGCCACGGCCATCGGGTTGTCCCTGTCCAATGCTATCGACGGCCGCGATCCGGTCGCCTCCGCCTCCCTCATTGATGCGGTGTTTGATAGTGGCCGCTACCTGTCAGTCAGCTATCTGAATCATCAGGGCGAGCAGGTTGCCGGTCGGGCCATGACGCTCAATAAAGTGGCTGTTCCCGCCTGGTTCCGCGACCTCGCAGATCTTCCGCTGCCAGTTGCCGAGGCAGAAGTCGTCCGTGGCTGGAGCCGTCTGGGAACCGTGCAGGTAATCAGCCATCCCGGTCGCGCCTATGAGGACCTCTGGCGAATCACCGTCGGGTTGACTGCCAGTACTGCCGTCATCGGGGGGATTGGACTGTTTGCGGTTTTCCTTCTGCTTCGTCGTACCCTGCGCCCGCTTCATGCACTGGAGGATCAGGCAAAGGCACTCGGGCAGCGGGATTTCAGGAGGCGGGTCTCTATCAAGTCGACCCGCGAGATCAATCAGGTGACCGACGCCATGAACCGGATGGCGGATGACCTCGGCCAGCTCTTCGAAGGCCAGGCGAAACTCATTCAGCACCTGCGCCGGGTAAACAACGAGGATTCGGTCACCGGGCTGGCCAGCAGGAGTGCCTTCGACCAGCGCCTGAAGGTGGAGGTGGAGTCCGAGGAAAAGGCGGCACCCGGAATTCTCATGCTGATTCAACTGGCCGACTTTTCGGGATATAACCAGGCCTATGGCCGGAGCGAGGCCGACCGGTTGCTGCTGAGGGTAGCAACCTGGATTGGCGAATTCGTCATGCAGCATGCCGGGTCGTTTGCCGGGCGCCGAACGGGCGCCGAATTTGCCATTTTTCTGCCCGGTGCGATGCCGGCTGATGCCGGTGTCTGGTGTCGTCAGTTGGTCACGGACCTCGATGGGGTATATGCAGATCTTGCTTCGCCGATGGACACCTCTGTTCATGCCGGGCTGGCGAGAACGCTTGAGGGTCGTGGTGCCCGGGATCTGATGGCGGCCGCGGACGAAGCATTGCGCGCTGCCCAGAGCAGGGCCGAGAGTGGCTGCCATCTGGCTGACCCTGAGAAAGACGGCCATCACAACCTCGAAACCTGGCGGGTGATTATCAGTCAGGCGATCCGCCGGCAGGCTCTGTCGCTGTGGCTCCAGCCCATGGTGAACGAGGGCCGGCTCATGCCGGTCTATCATCAGGTGTTTTCCCGGATCGATTCCGCCGAAGGGGCCTTGAAGGCAGGCACTTTTGTACCAATGGCTGAGCGTTTCGGGCTGATCTCGGAACTTGATCGTCTGCTGGTCCAGCGGGTGCTCGATCGCCTTAAACAGAGCCCGGATCAGCCGCTGGCGGTCTCGCTTGGCAATGCCTCCGTGGCCAGCGAGGCGTTTCGCACGGATTTGCTGGACCAGCTGCGGCAGGCTGGTTCGCCGGCACGGAATCTCTGGATCGGTATTTCAGAACAGGCAATCCATCACCACCGGACCGCGGTGGGCCTACTGGTCCGGGCGTTGGGGCGACTCGGTGTTCCGGTACTGGTCGACCGCTTCGGGGTGGGAGGCGTACCGTTCAGTTACCTGAGAAATCTGAGGTTTCAGGCCCTGCGTATCGACAACAGCTTCATCCACAATATCGACACCCATGAAGATAACCGCTTCTACCTTGAGTCTGTGGTGGCCATCGCTCACAGTCGTGGCGTGAAAGTCTTCGCCACAGGAGTGGAAACTGCCGCGGAATACTCGGTACTCTGTAAACTGGGTATCGACGGGGCCATGGGTTACCATCTGGGCAGGCCGTTTGCCGCTGACAATCAACAGACAGGGGATTAAAAGTCATATGCCAGGCAAAATCAGACAGTACTTCAAGGACAAGAAAGACGATGTTCAGGATTATGCCGGTGGCAGCGGCGTAATTGGCAAACTGATTCTGGCGTTGGTTGTGGTCTACCTGCTGGTGGCGCTGGTGCTCGGCATGATCTGGAGCAGCGAGCCGGACACTTTCTCGGTGCGCGAGCACACGAGGTCGGTGGCCAACACCATGGAAAGGGAGCCGATTACCGGCTTTGCCACCACGGTCACCATGATTCGTATCGCAGAAACTCTGTTAGACAAGCCTGGTGGCTATATTTCCAACGACATTTTCCCGCCAGGACTGTGGCTGGATAACATGCCCAACTGGGAGTACGGCGTTCTGGTTCAGCTTCGGGATCTTTCGCGCGCCATGCGCAAGGACATCAGCCGCTCGCAAAGCCAGTCCGCGGAAGATCGGGATCTGACGATCGCCGAGCCCCAGTTCCATTTCGACAGCGAGAGCTGGGCAATCCCGTCTACCGAGGCCGAGTACCGTCGGGGTATTACCGCTCTGAAGCGTTACCTTGACCGGCTGTCGAGCCCGGAACAGGCCGACGCCCAGTTTTTTGCTCGAGCGGATAACCTGAGCAACTGGCTGGCAGACCTGGAGACTCGCCTGGGGAGTCTGTCCCGTACCCTTGGTGAGAGTGTAGGCAAGGCATCGGTATCAGATTCCGTGATCACCATGAATTCCGGTGATCCTCTTGCTGAGGAAGCGACCGGAGAAGATGTGAAGACACCCTGGACCAAGATTGATGACGTTTTCTATGAGGCCCGCGGCAGCTCCTGGGCGCTTCTGCACATCTTCCGGGCAATTGAAGTGGATTTCCGGAAAGTGCTGCAGGACAAGAACGCCATGGCCAGCGTACGGCAGGTGATCATCGAGCTTGAGGGCGCTCAGGGCGAAATGTGGAGCCCGGTGATTCTCAATGGCAGCGGCTTTGGCGTACTGGCCAACCACTCGCTGACCATGGCTGCCTACCTTTCCCGCGCCAACTCGGCGATCAGTGACATGCGGGACCTGTTGTCCCGGGGTTGATGACAGGAGAGTTCGATCCAGAAACAAAAAACCGGGCGCGAAGCCCGGTTTTTTTATGCCATTAAACCAAGAGGAGTCCGGCTCAGCCTTTGTAGGCGTTCACGGAATCCACGATGGCTTTTTTGGCGGCGTCGGCGTTGTCCCAGCCTTGCACTTTTACCCACTTGCCGGGCTCGAGCGTCTTGTAGTTCTCGAAGAAATGTTTGATCTGGTCGCGCAGCAGCTCGGGCAGATCGTCAATTTCCTTCACGTCATGGTAGGTGGTGGTCAGCTTGTCATGGGGAACTGCAACCAGCTTGGCGTCACCACCGGCTTCGTCTTCCATGTTCAGCACACCCACCGGGCGGCAGCGAATCACGGAACCGGCCTGGATCGGGTAGGGGGTTACAACCAGTACGTCCAGGGGGTCACCGTCGTCGGCCAGGGTGTGCGGGATGAAACCGTAGTTGGCCGGGTAGAACATGGGGGTCGCCATGAACCGGTCTACCAGCAGGGCGCCCATGTCTTTGTCCAGTTCGTACTTCACCGGGGAGCTGTTGGCCGGGATTTCGATAGCAACGTAGATGTCTTCAGGCGGGTTCTTGCCTGCGGGGATGTTGTCGAATTGCATGTGCGATCCTTCCTGGTACGTTAAAGGTACGTTTAACTGCGGTTAAAAAGTGGGCGCAATTATACGGGAGTATCCTGCAGTTCGAAACTAAACCTTGGTCGTTGGTTTTTGGCTTGGTTGCTGGTATCGCTTGGCCTTTATGTTTGGTGCAAGCGGCCATCTGGCAGGGCTTTCCGAAAAGCGCCCGTGAATACGTCCATGTAGGGCTCGGTCGCGCCATCCCTGGCGCTCCACGTTTTCGGATAGCCCCGCCAGATACCCGCCCGAACCTTTGAGGAAAACCGTTGAAGTAAACCCGAAACAAAGAACGCAATATTCAACACGAGGATTGCAAAGTGTTCGAACGGGGCGTGTCAGTGGCTGTTCCAAAACTGTAGAGGGCCATGGATGGCCCGAAACAAGCGCACATGGATGTGCTCGTAGCGTGTTTTGGAACAGCCACTGACATGCCCCGCCACCAAAACCCAGCAGGCTGGGTCAGGACAAGAGGGCGAACGCGGAACCCACAGCTCAGAGCTTGATCTGCTTGGCAATGAGCTCCTTCATGATCTCGGTGGTGCCGCCGCCGATGGAGAGAATCTTGGCGTCACGATAGAGGCGCTCGACGACGGTTTCCCGCATGTACCCCATGCCACCGAACAGCTGCACTGCTTCCCGGGTGACCTTTTCGCAGACATCCACCGAGAAGTTCTTGGCCATCGCCACTTCCTTGATGGGGTTTTTGCCCGCCTGCATCAGGGCGGCGCAGCGGTAGGTGTATTCCCGGGCTACGTCGATCTGGGTCGCCATATCCACAAGCTTGTGGCGGGTCACCTGGAAGCCCGTGATATTGCGGCCGAACGCCGTGCGTTGTTGGGTGTATTCCAGCGCCGCTTCGTAGGCCAGTTGGGCGGTCATGTAGGCCATGATGGCCAGGCTGAGACGCTCGAACAGGAAATTGCTCATGATGGCGATGAAGCCGGCGTTTTCGGCGCCGATCAGGCGGTCGGCCGGCACGCGGCAGTCCTCGAAAAACAGCTCGGCGGTATCGCTGGCCCACCAGCCCATTTTTCGCAGTTTCTTGCCGGTGGAGAATCCGGGCATGTCCCGGTCGATCAACAACAGGCTGATGCCTCCATGGCCCTCGCCGCCGGTACGTACGGCCACGGTGTAGTGGTCGGCGCGCATGCCGCTGGTGATGAAGGTTTTGCTGCCGTTTACAATGTAATGGTCGCCGTCGCGGACGGCCCGGGTTTTGAGGTTGGCGACATCGGAACCTCCGCCGGGTTCGGTCACTGCCAGGGCGGCAATTTTTTCGCCCCGCAGCACCGGCGGCACGATCTGTTCACGGATGTCCTTTTTTGCCCATCTGGCGACTGGTGGCAGCCCGATATCCAGAGACCCCAGGCCAGCGACGAGGCCGCCTGATGTGGAGCGCATAAGCTCTTCAGAAACGGCTACTTTCAGGAAAATGTCGCCTTCCCCGATGCCCCCCAATGCTTCCGGAAAGCCAATGCCCAACAAACCTGCATCCCCGGCTTTTTTGTAGAGATCCCGGTGAAATTCACCCGCTTCTTCCCAGTCGTCGATGTGCGGCAATACGTGGGTTTCGATGAACTTGCGGGCGGTCGCGCGGACCTGCTGATGGGTTTCGTTGAAGTATTCGGACACGGTCTGGCTCTCCCTGATCGGAATCAATGGGAAGCAGTGTCGCCTAAATATTATTACCAAGCAAGCGCTTGGTTGTTCGTTCATTCAGGCAATAAAAAAGCTGGCCCGAAAGGCCAGCTTCGACATCGAGGAGCGACAGAAGTCGGTCAGGCGCCTTCGCTGGAGATGCTTTTCACGCCGTCCTTGGTTCCCAGCAGCAGGAGATCAGCGCGGCGGAGGGCGAACAGGCCATTGGTGACCACGCCGACGATGTTGTTGAGTTTTTCTTCGACCCGGATCGGTTGGGAAATGTCCATGTTGTGGACGTCGATGATAATGTTGCCGTTGTCGGTCACTACCCCTTCCCGATAGACCGGGTCACCGCCCAGTTTCACGATTTCCCGGCCAACATGGCTCCGGGCCATGGGGATGACCTCTACCGGAAGAGGGAATTTGCCCAATATGCCGACCATCTTGGAGTCATCGGCAATGCAGATGAAGGTCTTGGCAACCGCGGCCACGATTTTTTCCCGGGTCAGCGCGGCACCGCCGCCTTTGATCAGTTCCAGGCGGTCGTTGGTTTCGTCAGCGCCATCCACGTAGAACTCCAGTTCTCCGGCACTGTTAAGGTCGTAAACCGGGATGCCGTGGCTTTTCAGACGCTCGGCGGTGGCCTCCGAGCTGGCAACGGCGCCGTCAAACTCGGTCTTGAATTCCGCGAGCATGTCGATGAAGAAATTGGCCGTGCTACCGGTGCCCACACCGATCACGCTCTCGCTATCAAGACGAGGAGCAATGTAATCAATGGCGGCTTTGGCGACGGCTTTTTTCAGTTCGTCCTGGTTCATCATTGGCTCCGGCTGCAAATCAGGTTGGCTTTGCCGGCATTATAGCGCTTAAGAGCCCTCTGCTTATAGACGGCTGCCGTGCAAACTTTCTACACTGTGGGTTTTTCTCAGCCAGTCATCACTCACACATCGACCAAAAGCCGGAACTGCTATGCCGCAACGCTACATCAAGAAGATTCTCGATGCGCGCGTCTATGACGTGGCCATCGAAACACCCCTGACTGAAGCCCGCAGTCTGTCCAAGCGCTTTGGCAACAATATTCTGCTCAAGCGTGAAGATCTTCAGCCGGTGTTTTCCTTCAAGATTCGTGGTGCCTATAACCGGATTGCGCAGCTTTCCGAGGAGCAGAAGGCCAAGGGTGTCATCTGTGCCTCGGCGGGAAATCATGCCCAGGGTGTGGCGCTGGCTGCCAAGAATCTCGGGATCAAGGCGGTAATTGTGATGCCGCAGACCACGCCGGAGATCAAAGTGCGTTCGGTACGGGATCACGGTGCCAAGGTGGTTCTCAAGGGCGATGCCTTCGACGAGGCGGCGGCCCACGCTCAGGAGTTGATCGCAAAGCACGGCTACACCTACATTCCGCCGTACGATGATCCCGATGTGATCGCCGGCCAGGGCACGGTGGCCATGGAAATTATGTGGCAGTTCAGCAAGCCGATCCACGCCATCTTCATCTGTGTTGGCGGCGGCGGGCTGATTGCCGGCATGGCCGCTTACATCAAGTATCTGCGCCCCGAGATCAAGGTGATTGGTGTCGAACCGGAGGACTCCAACTGCCTCCAGGCCGCCATGAAAGCGGGCAAGCGCGTGGTGCTCGATGAAGTGGGCATCTTTGCTGATGGAGTGGCAGTCAAGCAGATTGGTAAGTACCCCTGGGAGATCTGCAAGGACCACGTGGACGAGGTGATCACCGTATCCACCGACGAAATCTGCGCGGCCATCAAGGATGTGTTCGAGGATACCCGATCCATTGCCGAGCCGGCCGGTGCCCTGGGTGTGGCCGGCATCAAGAAATACATCGAGCGCGAGAAAGTCGAGGGCGAGAACCTGATTGCCACCCTGAGCGGTGCCAACATGAACTTCGACCGTCTGCGCTACATCTCCGAACGCACGGAAGTGGGCGAGAAACGCGAGGCCATCCTGGCGGTGACCATTCCGGAGAAACCGGGCGCCTTCAAGACCTTCATCAACGCCCTGCACAAGCGCAGCATCACCGAGTTCAATTACCGCTACGCCGATGCTACCAATGCCACGATTTTCGTTGGCATCCAGATTGCCGCGGGTGGCCACGGCCGCGAGGATCTGGTTCAGGATCTTCGGGAGAGCGGATACTCGGTGGTCGATTTAACCGACAGCGATCTGGCCAAGCAGCACATCCGTCACATGGTGGGCGGTCACGCGCCTACCATCACCAACGAAAAGGTGTTCCAGTTCGAGTTCCCGGAGCGTCCGGGGGCGTTGCTGAAGTTCCTGATGTCTCTTGGTACCCGCTGGAATATCTCCATGTTCCACTACCGCAACCACGGTGCAGCCTACAGCCGTGTTCTGCTGGGCGCCCAGGTGGACGACCACGAGGTGCAGGACTTCGAGAAAATGCTCGACAAGGTCGGTTTCCGCTATGAAAACATGACGGATAATGAGGCCTATCAGTTGTTTCTCGGGCAGGGTAACGCCCGGTCCTCCTAGCTCGTGAGTTCAGTGCGGGAACCGGTTGTGAACACCCTTTCAGAAACACGCTCCTGGCGGCACATCCTTGTGTCGCTTGGGCTCCGCCATCCATGGCTCCGCTCAGTTTCAGAAAGGGTGTCCCCAACCGTTTCGTAAGCTCTGAGAAAGCTTACGGAAGTTTAATCTGTGAAAAATTGTAAAACCGAAGATAGGTGTTAGTCTTTCTTCTGATTCTTGAAAGCAAGAATAGCTCACTGATTTACCAACAATTTCAAAACTGCATCTTGAGGAACTGAAGCCATGGGCGGCAAGCCTGACATCATCAAAGCCATTGTGCTGATTTTTGCCATCGGCCTTGTGATTACTGGTTTCACATCCATCCACGCCTCCGAAGATAAAGACGCACGAGCGGCCAATCTGGTTGGCTCCGTTCAGGTCATGAATCAGCCGCTGAACCGGTAACGTCGCTTATCGGTCACTACGCTGTGAAGGGGCACGTCCCAGGGCTCTATTGGCAGTTTCTTAACTTTCTGGAAATCGTGGGCCAGGCCAATCAGCTTTGGCGCCAGCCTTGGCCGTATCCGGCTGAAGGCAAACGTTCTGTCGTAAAAGCCTCCCCCCATCCCCAGTCTTCCGCCCTGTTCGTCAAACCCCACTAACGGAAACAGTACTGCATCCAGTGCCCAGGCCGGGCGCCGCAGGCCTTTGCTGAATCCTGGCTCGGGGATGCCAAACCGGTTGGCGGTGAGTTCCACGCCGTCGTAGTAGGGGCTGAACACCAGCCTGCCTTCATGAATCGGATGGAGCACCGGCAGGTAGAAGCGGATGCCCTTGCGCCGGGCGATGTCCAAGTATACGTGGGGATCAATTTCGCCGTCGTTGGGCAGATAAATGGCAATGTGCCGGGCCCGGTGCAGGTCTGGATTCTTCAGCAGATTGAGGGCCAGGTGCTCGGCGGCCTGTTGCTGTTTTTCAGCGCTCAGGTCGCGACGATTCTGCCGCAGGCGTTTGCGAAGTTCACTGCGCGACAGGGTATCAGGGTGGGACTGGAACGGTTGAGGCTCGATAAACTGGCTCAAAATAAAGCTTCCCGGGCTGCCGTTATCGGATGTGGCCCTTGAACCCAAAGTTCAAGGTCGGTGGCCGCTGTGACATATTAGGCTTTCCCCTGTCGGGGACGTGCTCACAATGCCCTGACGTAGCCACCTGGGTAGTGCGCATCGGCTCGAGGACGTATCCGACTATCCCGAACAGCCCAGGAAGTTGTTCTCATTATACGGGCAGTGTCGGGGCCGATTGCAACACCTGTCTGAGATTCTCCGGGGATTTAACGACCGGAGCCATCACCCAGCGCTCCGTCCAGTTTGTTGTCCATGGCTCGCAGCAAGGTGCTGGTGGCATCGGACATGGTGTCGCGCTCGAGCAGTTCGTGGGTAATGTTGAGAGCGGCCATTACAGCAATGCGCTCGGTACCAAAAACCTTGCCGCCGGCGCGGATTTCCCGCATTTTGCTGTCCAGATGTCGGGCGGCACGCAGCAGTGCCTCCTGTTCTTCCTCGGGGCAGGCGACCAGGTATTCCTTGTCGAGGATTTTCACCTCAACCGTGGTGGATTGCTGTGCCATCAGTGATGCTCCAGGGCCCTAAGGCGGCTGATCATTGCTTCGATCTTGTGCTTCGCGTGATCGTTCTTCTGCACCAGCTGGGCCCGTTCCCGGTTCCAGTCGTCCTGCAGTTCCCGCAATGTGGCGTTGTCCCGCTCAAGTTTCTGACAGCGTTCAATCAGCCTGTCCAGCTTGTCCGCTAATGCCTGTACTTCGGACTGTTCCATGACGTGCCCAGCAGTGGTTTTATGATATTAAGCTCAACTATAAGTGTGGACGCTAAGTCGGTCAATTTACAGGCTTGTCATTGCGTTCCCTGCGTGATGCCCATCACTGATCTGCTGCCTCGCCAAAGCCCAGCCGGCGGCTCTGGCGCCATGTGTTGAAGGCGGGTATCAGCGCCACGGTGAAGGCGGCAACCGGAACCAGGGCCATTAACGTCCATTCCTCGGGCGTTAATGGGCGAAGCTCAATCTGCAGGCCATAGTTGGCCAGTAACCATGGGCTCGACAGTGCAAGGCCCGCCATGCCAAGGGCCAAAGCCATCACGCAGGCGGCAAGGGCAAGAGCCACGCACTCGAGGATGTAAAGTGAGGCAATCAACGCCGGAGAGGCACCGGTTGCCCGCAGCACCGCAATTTCATGGGCCCGCTGGGCCTGGAGGGTCAGAAGTACGGCAATCAGTCCGATCAGGCTGGTTACCACGACAAAACCGGTTATGCCCAGTAGTGCTCGCTCAAACTGGCCCATCAGCCGCCAGAGTTCACTGAGGGCGACTCCCGGAAGTATGGCCGAGAGCGGCTCGCCGGCAAACTGGTTGATTTCCCGCTGTATGCGGAAGGTCAGGATTTGCCGGTCGATACCAACGAACACGGCGGTAATGGCATCGGGTGTGAAATCTCGGCCCTTTGCCTGCTCCGGTGTGATTGTCCGTCCGGGGATGGCGACCCCGGATTCCCAGCCTACGTGCATGGCCTCCATGCCATCCAGGCTGATATACACGGCCTGGTCCACCGGCGTGCCAGTGGGCGCCAGTATGCCGGTGACGGTAAACGGCGTGTCTTCGTGGTTGGAGAAACTGGTGCGTCCACCGCCATGGGATAGCACGATCTGCTCACCCACCTGATGCGCCAGCGAGCGGGCAACGCCGGCACCCAACACTACATCAAAGACGCCTTCAAACCACTGGCCTTCATCCAGTTCGAGGGGCAGGTCGCGGCCGTAGCGGAAGTGCTTGAAAAAGTTCTCATCTGTGGCGACCACACGATTACCCCGGTAGCTGTCTCCCAGGGAAATCGGAATCAGCCAGGCCAGGCGGTTATCCTGTTTCAGGCCCTGATAGGTCGACCAGCGAATGTTGTTGGTGGCATCGCCAATATGAAACACGGTGTACAACAGCAGGTTCAACTGGCCACTTCGGGCGCCGATGATCAGGTCTGTACCGTTGATGGTGCTGGTGAAGGACTGCTTGACCTCCGTGCGGAGGTATTGGATGCCCAGCAACAGGGAAACGCTCAGGGTCAGGGTCAGGCACACCAGGGCCAGTACTCTTTTCCGGTGCCAGAGGCTGGCCAGGGCGAGTGTCAGGGCCAGGCGTGCTTTCATGTCCGGTCACCCTGCAGTTCCAGCTGATTATCGAAATGGCGGGCCAGGGACTGGTCGTGACTGACGAACAGAACCGAGGTGTTGTGCCGGTGCGCAAGAGTTAGAAGCAGTTCCAGGAACCGGTCCCGGTTGTCGGCATCCAGTGCGGAAGTCGGCTCGTCCGCGAGAATCAGGCCGGGCGCGCCAATCAGCGCCCGGGCGGCTGCGATACGTTGCTGCTGGCCAATACTCAGCCTGATGACTTTCCTCTGCCAGTGGTCCGCGGGGATGGACAGGGCGGCAAGCAATCTCTCAGCCTCGTCTTCGACGGTCGGTTCGGTGCGCTCTCTGCGCAGTTCAGAAAGTCCGCAGGGCAGGGTGACGTTGGCTCGTGTGCTCAGGTAGGGCACCAGATTGAACTGCTGGAAGATCACGCCCATGTGGTCGGCCCGGAACTGGTCGCGGGCGCCGGCACCGAGCCGGTGGATATCGGTTCCGAGTACGCGGACAGTGCCAGAGGCCGGCCGAAGCATGCCTGCCAACAGGCTGAGCAGCGTGCTTTTGCCACTGCCGCTCGGGCCGTGCAGGAAAAGGTGTTCGCCGCGTTTCAGTATGATGTCCGGAAAGCTGAGGCGGGGCTGGACAGGATCCCAGGAAAAGGCGAGCCCGCTGACTTCCATCGCAGTTTCTGTGCTTCGGGAACTGTTGCTGGCTGAGTCTGTCTTGCTGGTCATGTTGGTTGCCGTCGGCCCGGTGTATGATGGCGGTTTGCGGATAGTAATCTCAGGAGTCTTTGGTCCAATGATGTCTGCCCCGGCACATTCGCGCTTTGCGCTGCCTTTTTTCATCGCGCTTACCCTGGTGTGTGTACTTCCATCAACAGGCCGGACTGAAACCCGGGAGATCGACTGGCTTGAACTGATGCCCGCCGAGGATCTGGCGCTGCTGGAGAATATGCCAGAGATTGAGCACGAGGGCGATGGCCCGCCGCTGCTGCCGGATGAGATCATGACCGGTCGGGTTGTGCCGGAAATGGGCAATGTTGAAGGCCGCATTCCCGGCTTCGTGGTGCCCCTCAAGACAACCGAGGACATGCGCATCCTGGAGTTCTTCCTGGTGCCCTACTACGGCGCCTGTATTCATGTTCCGCCACCGCCCCCCAATCAGATCATTCACGTCAAGTACAAGAAAGGTTTCACGCTCGAAGCCCTGTACGATCCGGTGTGGATCGAAGGCAAGCTGGTAATTGACCGCACCGAAAACGACATCGGAACGTCTTCCTATTCTATGGTCGCAACCGGGGTTGAGCCGTACGAAGAATAGACGCTGTCATCGGCTGCGGAGTTCAAACGTGCTTTGTCCGTGGCCCAGACGGGCTGATCCCTGACCTTCTGGCCATACCCACTGAACGCCGAGATGCTCTATTCCGGAAAACCGGGTTGTAATGGGTGTTGCAAGCGCCTGGGATGAGCTCAGGCCCGGACAGCTCAGGGTCTGGGTGACTTCGAAATCCGAGTGGGATGATTCGTCCGGATGATCATGGTCATGCCCATGACTGTGTCCGTGATCATCGCCACCTGCCTGATGATGCACTACCGCATTCATGACGGTGCAGCCCCCCTCACTGGTGTTCGCAAGGGGGGTCTGTCCAAGCCAGTTGGTTACGTCGTTAACCAGTGCTTTCTGGTCGTCCGAACGGGCACGATGCTCGAACCCCAGCAGGTTGTAGGCCGGCGATGTGAACAGGAGATCAATCTGCTCTCCCTCGATGGCCAGTTGTAGTTCGGCATGACCGTGCTGGTGAGCACCTGGATTGTCGCTGGCAAACGCAGGGCCAGCGCTTGCAATAGCGGCGCCAGCCAGGAAGAAGCAGGTTTTGGCTCGTAAGGACATGGCTTTATCTCTCGGCAAAAATGATACGTTATAACATATTGTTCGCTTGCCGGATAAAAATCAACAGGCAGTGCCTTGGCACCGCCTGAATGCTAGGATAGACCTCTAATCCATTAACACAGGATCCGCCTGTTTCATGTCAGAAACCGACACTTCCGGTGCTGCCCGCGCCGCAGAATTCGAGCGCTGGGCCAACGTTTTTACAGCTCACAAGGCATTCAGCCACCCATCCGAATTGCACGGCGCGCTCTGTGGTCGCCTGGCGGCCGGATCGCGTATCGAAGAGCCGGAGTGGCTGGCGATGGTGTGTGAACACATGGGGCTGGCCGAGAACGCGGCCGAAGAGTCCGATGATCTCGCTCCGTTCATGAACAAAGCCTATGAACAGACCCTCGAGCTCTTGAAATCAGCAGACATGAGTTTCCATCCTTTACTGCCGGATGACGACTATGCCATTGAGCAGCGGCTGGAAGCCCTGGTTTCCTGGGTGCGGGGATTTCTCGAGGGTATGGCACTTTCGGCCGGCGAGTCACTCGGCCAGGCGCCGGACGAGATCCGGGAGCTGATCGAGGATATGGTGGCCATCAGCCAGCTATCCGAAGAGGAAGAAGCGGACGACGAAAGCGAGCAGCAGTTGCTGGAGATTACCGAATACATCCGGCTGGGGGCGCTCGCCGTGTTCACTGAATTCAACGCCCCTGAACCACCGAAGTCTGATTCGCCGACCCTGCACTGAGCCGGGTCCTGATTGCAGGAGAGACTATGAACTCCATGATTCCCGTAAAGGAGTTTGCCGAGCGCCGTCGCAAGCTGATGGAGCGTATGGCGCCAGACAGCATTGCGATTATTCCGGCCGCCCCGGAGCGCGTTCGTAATCGGGACGTGCTGCATCCGTTCCGCCAGGACAGCGATTTTCATTACCTGTCCGGTTTTGGTGAGCCGGAGGCCGTCCTGGCGCTGATCCCGGGCCGTGAACACGGGGAATCGGTACTGTTCTGCAAAGAGCGCAATCCGCAGAAGGAGCTCTGGGACGGTTTCCTGGTTGGCCCGGAAGGCGCCATCGAACGCTACGGCCTGGACGATGCGTTTCCGATTGCAGACATCGACGATATCCTGCCGGGCATGATCGAGGGTCGCAGCCGAGTGTATTATCCCCTCGGCAAGGATGATCATTTTGACGCCCGTGTCATGGACTGGGTGAAGATGATTCGCAGCAAGGTTCGCAGCGGCGCCCATCCGCCGGGCGAGTTCGTAGCCCTGGAGCACCTGCTTCATGATCTGCGGCTATACAAGAGCGCCAATGAGATCAAGATCATGGCCAAGGCCGGCCAGATCAGTGCCGAGGCCCATTGCCGGGCCATGAAACGGGCCCGCAAGGGCGGCTTCGAGTACAACCTCGAGGCCGAGCTTATCCACACCTTTATGGAGCATGGCGCACGGTCTACGGCCTATCCCTCCATCGTGGGCGGGGGCGCCAATGGCTGCATCCTGCATTACATCGAGAACAGTGCACCGCTGAAGGACGGCGATCTGGTGCTGATTGATGCCGGCTGTGAATACCAGTGCTACGCCTCCGACATAACGCGCACCTTCCCGGTCAGTGGAAAGTTCAGCAATGAACAGCGGGCCCTCTACGAGGTGGTGCTGGCGGCGCAGTATCGGGCCATCGAGGCGGTCTCGCCTGAAAATCACTGGAACCGGCCCCATGAGGCTGCGCTGGAAGTACTGACCCAGGGCCTGATTGATCTGGGGCTGTTGTCCGGCACCCTGGAAGATGCCATTGCCAACGAAACCTACAAGCCCTTTTTCATGCACCGAACCGGCCACTGGCTGGGGCTGGATGTACACGACGTCGGCGATTACAAGGTCGGTGACGCCTGGCGCCAGCTGGAACCCGGCATGGCCCTGACCGTCGAGCCAGGCCTCTACATTGCGCCGGATAACACCGACGTGGATGAGAAATGGCGCGGCATTGGCATACGCATCGAAGACGATGTGGTGGTGACCAAAGACGGCTGCCGGGTCCTGACCGAAGCGGTGCCGAAAACCATTGCCGAAATCGAAGCCCTGATGGCGGACTGACAGCCTGTGACCAAGCCTGATACCGATCTGATCATTGCCGGCGGTGGCCTCGCCGGAGCGACCCTGGCTCTGGCGCTGGCACGGATGGTGCCGTCACTGCGCGTGACCGTGGTCGAGGCCTTCCCGCTCTCGCCCGACGCCCTGCCCGAGAGTTACCAGCCGAGTTACGATGCCCGTTCAACCGCACTGGCGTGGGGCTCCCGGTTAATCTTTGAGGAGCTGGGGCTGTGGCAAAGGCTGGCCGAACATGCCACACCCATC
The DNA here is from genome assembly GCF_000166295.1 of Marinobacter adhaerens HP15. Taxonomy (NCBI): domain Bacteria; kingdom Pseudomonadati; phylum Pseudomonadota; class Gammaproteobacteria; order Pseudomonadales; family Marinobacteraceae; genus Marinobacter; species Marinobacter adhaerens. Next base: position 3,355,702 of record NC_017506.1, on the reverse strand, counting down.
GAACATATCCATGTTTCAGATCGGGGCCATTTCGGCGCCACACGGTTGCATGCTGCCGAGCATGGCCAGGCGGCGCTCGGGTACGTGGCTGACAATCGCTGGATGGGGCTGTGTCTGATGCGTGAGCTTCTGGATACCAACGTCCAGTGGCGGGCGCCGGCAGAAGTAACGGACATGACGCCCATTCCCGGCGGCGTCCGTGTTCAGCTCTCAGAAGAGGGTGAAGAGACCGCGGAACTGACGGCCCGTTGCCTCGTCGTTGCAGATGGCGGTCGTTCCGGTCTGCGGGAAAGGCTCGGGTTCCGGCCGGATCGTCACAGCTATGGCCAGAATGCTCTGATCGCTAATGTCTCCACCAGTGACAGCCATGGATTCACTGCCTTTGAACGATTTACCGATGCCGGTCCCATGGCTCTCCTGCCCCATGGATCACCGACCAGAGCCGGACATCAGTCGGCACTGGTCTGGACGCTATCCGATGAGGTTCTGCAGCAGGTTCTGGCGCTGCCCGACGACGAGAAATGTCGTTGGCTTCAGGACCGGTTTGGCTGGCGTCTGGGCCGGTTTACCCGCATCGGCACCTGTCACCATTACCCGCTGACCCTGACGACGGTAGACGAGCCGGTGCGCCCCGGGGTTGCCCTTGTGGGCAATGCGGCCCATGCCCTGCATCCGGTCGCCGGGCAGGGCTTCAATCTCGCGCTGAGAGGTCTCATGACGCTGGTCGAACAGTTTCGCCTGGCTGAAGAGCAGGGCAGGTCGATTGGCGATATCGAGGTCCTGAAGCGCTACCAGGCACTGCATCGGGAAGACTGGCAACAGACGGTGCGCTTCTCCGATTCGCTTGTCCGTTTGTTCGGGCATTCCATGCTGCCGGTTGCGGCGGCCCGCGATGCCGGCCTGGTGGGTCTTGATCTGTTGCCTGGGGCAAAACGCTGGTTTGCCCGCAAGGCCATGGGCCTGGGCGGCCGACGGGCCATGATTGAGCGGCCCGGAAACCTGAACCGGGAGGCGCCGGCTAATGAGTGAGGCGCAAACGTTCGATATTCTTGTGGCTGGCGGTGGCATGATCGGTTCCGCCCTGGCTCTCGGGCTGTCACAACAGGGTTGGCATGTGGGGCTGGTGGAAGGTTCCGGCCATGAGTCTCTGGTTGAGGCGCCGGACTCCGCCACCACCGTTGCCGATTTTGAACCTCGGGTCAGTGCCATTTCGGTGGCGAGCCAGCAATTGCTGGAGCAACTCGGAGTCTGGTCCGAGGTGACCGCCGGTCGGCACTGTCCTTACCAGACCATGACGGTCTGGGATGGCGACGGCACGGGGCGTATACAGTTCGAGGCCGCCGAGCTTCAGGCGCGGGCTCTCGGAACGATTGTCGAGAACCGCAGCATCGTGCGATCACTGTTCAGGGCCCTGGAACAAAGTCCGGTCGAACTGATTGATGGCGCAAGGATTACTGGTTGTAAACGGTTGTCTGGAACTTATACGGTTGAGCTGGAGGATGGTCGATCCCTGTCGGCGGGGCTACTGGTAGGGTGTGACGGTGCCAATTCCCGTCTGCGCCACTGGGTTGGCCTGCCAACGCGTGAGTGGGACTACGACCAGCAGGCAATCGTATGCACGGTGAAAACCAGCCAGAGTCACCGTTTCACCGCGTGGCAGCGATTTTCGACGACCGGGCCGCTGGCATTTTTGCCCTTGCTGCCAGAGTCCGGAGATGAGCATTTCTGTTCCATTGTCTGGTCGCAGGATACCGGGGAAGCGCGGCGTCTGATGGCTTTGGACGACACCGACTTTGCCGCTGAACTTGAGCGTGCGATTGAGCGCGAGCTGGGATCGGTGGAGTCCATTTCCGGTCGCTTCGCCTTTCCGCTTCGACAGCGCCACGCGAAGGACTACATTGCCCCCGGTTTTGCCCTCGTCGGCGATGCGGCCCATACCATCCATCCGCTGGCGGGACAGGGTGCCAACCTTGGCTACGGAGATGTACGGGCTCTGCTCGATGAGCTTTCGCGAGCCAAAAAGGCGGGCCAGAGTCCAGCCAATGAGCTGGTTCTGGCGCGCTATCAGCGCCGCCGGAAAGGCGAGAATCTCGCCATGATGGCCGCCATGGAGGGCTTCAAGCAGCTGTTCGGCCGTGATGAGCTGCCGGTCCGCTGGCTGCGAAATACCGGCCTGCGCTGGCTCAACCAGATGGGGCCGGTGAAAAATCGTATAGCTGCCGAGGCCATGGGGCTTAACGGCTGAATAAAAAAGGAATTGTCCAATGGCAGGAAGCAGCCTTCTGGTTCTGATCGATGACATCGCCACCGTTCTGGACGATGTTGCCCTGATGACAAAAGCCGCCACCAAGAAAACCGCAGGTGTTCTGGGGGATGATCTGGCGCTCAATGCCCAGCAGGTGACCGGTGTAAAGCCTGCCCGGGAACTGCCAGTGGTCCTCGCGGTTGCCCGCGGCTCCATGATCAATAAGGCCATCCTGGTGCCGGCGGCCCTTGCGATCAGTTTTTTCATGCCCTGGCTGGTAACGCCTCTGCTGATGCTCGGCGGTGCATTCCTTTGCTTTGAGGGCTTCGAGAAGCTGGTGCACAAGTTTTTGCACCGGGAGCAGGACCAGAAGCGCAAAGGCGAGCTGCGTGAAGCCCTGAAGAGCCCGGACGTCGACTTGCGGGCGATCGAGAAAGACAAGATCAAAGGCGCCATCCGCACCGACTTCATTCTGTCTGCCGAGATCATTGCCATTACCCTTGGAACGGTAACGACCCAGACCATCGGCATGCAGTTCATGGTGCTGGCGGTGGTCGCCATCCTCATCACGGTCTGTGTTTACGGTCTGGTGGCGGGGATCGTGAAACTGGACGACGGCGGTCTCTACCTCAGCCAGCAAGAGAACCCGGTGCTCCAGCAATTGGGGTCAGGCATTCTCTGGCTGGCCCCCTATCTGATGAAGACGCTCTCCATTCTGGGCACTCTGGCGATGTTTCTGGTGGGCGGTGGCATTCTTACCCACGGACTGACGCCGGTATACGACGCTATTCATCACTTTGCCGAGGGTTTCAGTGGTGTGGCTGGTGTGCTCGTACCAACGGTGGCCAATGGCCTGTTCGGTGTGCTGGCAGGTGCGCTACTGGTGGCCATTGTCACGCCACTGACGCGATGGTGGCAGGCGAGAAAGGCCTGAGAAGACCGGGGCTCTAGAGGCAGGCGTCGAACAACCGACTCACCAGTACCGGTACCGCGGTTTCGACCCGCAGAATACGGGGGCCGAGATGCACGCTCTGGCAGCCGGCTTCTTCCAGTTTGCCCACTTCGTAAGCCGTGAAGCCACCCTCCGGGCCAATGCAGAGCACGGTCGGCTGGTTGAGGTGCACAGGGCAGGGGGTGCTTGTGCCTGGATGCGCTACCAGGGCTCGTTTATCCGCCAATAGCGCCGGCAACTCATCTTCCACGAAGGGTTTGAACAGCTTGCGGATATGCACCTGTGGCATCAGGGTATCTTTTGCCTGTTCCAGCCCCAGCGTCAGGTTCTCCCGAAGTTGTTCGTCTGAGAGCCACGGCGTCTGCCAGAAGCTTTTCTCCACCTTGTAGCTGTTGATCAGCCAGAGGTCCTTCACGCCGAGGGCAGCGCAGGTTTGCAGGATGCGACGGAACATCTTGGGCCGGGGCATGGCGAGTATCAGGGTGAGCGGCAGAGGCAGCGGCGGATCCTGATTCAGCGTCACCCGCAGCTCCGCCTCGTTATCGGTAAGCCGGATAACTTCGCCGGTTCCCAACTGGCCATCCGCGCGGCCGACCGGCACGGTGTCGCCAGCAACCACTTTGATCACGGACTGCAGGTGCGCCAGGCGTCGACCGCGCAGAACGGCACGGTCAGTTGCCACGAAATCCTCGTCAAACAGTAACGCCAGATTCATTCGCCGGCGGGCTCATCGCTTTCCGGGTCTGCGACTTCCCGTTTTGCCAGCCGCCCGAACAGGATACCGACCTCGAACAGGATCCACATGGGAACCGCGAGAAGGGTCTGGGAAATAATATCCGGCGGCGTCAGCAGCATGCCGATGATGAAACAGCCCACCACCACGTAGGGGCGCTTGGCTGCAAGATCGGCGGGTGTGGTGGCGCCGGTGAGGATCAACAGCACCGTGGCGATCGGAATTTCGAAGGCCACACCGAAGGCGAAGAACATCTTGAGTACAAAATTGAGGTAGCTGGTGATGTCCGGAAGTTCGACGATGCCTTCGGGGCCTATCGCAGTAAAGAAGCCGAACACCAGCGGGAAAACCACGTAATAGGCAAACGCCGCGCCCGCGTAAAACAGGATGACCGAGGTAAACAGCAGCGGAAAGGCCAGGCGTTTTTCGTGGGCGTAGAGGCCCGGGGCAATAAAGCTCCAGAGCTGGTAGAGAATGATCGGAATGGCAGCGAACACAGCCAGAACCAGGGCCAGCTTCAGCGGTGCGAAGAAGGGCGAGGTAACATCCGTTGCGATCATGGTCTGGCCAACGGGCAACAGGGAACGGATGGGCTCCGACAGCCACAGGTAAAGTTCGTTGGCAAACGGATAAATGGCAGCGAAGCAGACCAGCACCGCAAGAACCATTTTCAGAAGGCGATTACGCAGTTCGAGCAGATGCTCGATCAGTGGCATTTCCTGCTGCTCCGGAGGCAGCTGGTTGCCGTCGGGTTTTGCATTCATGAACGATTATCCGGCGGACTTTGCGGGGTTTCGCGTTTGGGTTGTTCGTTTCCGTCAGAGCCGGAATCTGGCGTCTGCGAGGAGCTACCAGCATCGGGCTGATCCTGCGCTGGAGCCTCGGAGGCCTTTGGCTGGCCGGATACCCGCCGTGTCGCAGGTGCAGGCCTTGGCTTCTGGGTCTCGTTCTCGGGCAGGATCATGTGCTCGTATTTCCTGGCTTCGTCCAGGGCGCCGCGCACGGTTTTCTGAACGTCGTCGAGGCCAACATCTCCTGCCTTGCGAAGCTCGTCGCGGAGTTCGCCGGCTTTTAGCTCCCGGTCCAGTTCCGAGGTGAACTGGCCAACCATGCGCCGTGCACCACCCACCCAGCGGCCAGCCGCACGGGCGGCCGCAGGCAGGCGCTCGGGGCCGAGTACCAATAGCGCTATGACGCCGCAGATCAGCAGCTCAAGAAAGCCGATATCGAACATTCAGCCTGGTCTCAGCTGTGGGACTTGTCCCGGGGCTTGTCTTCGGCCGCCGCTTGTTGCTGTGGCTGCTCCCCTTCCTTGCCTTCCAGGGATTCCTGGTTCTCGGCCTTGGAGTCCTCATCGCTCATGGACTTCTTGAAGCCGCGAATGGCACCACCGAGGTCGCTGCCGATGTTGCGAAGCTTCTTGGTTCCGAACAACAGAATGACAATGCCGAGTACGATAAGTAACTGCCAGATGCTGATACCCATTACGGGGTCCTCATTTTAATGTTTCTGTTCAATGACATTGTACGTTACCAGAACCGTTACGCGGAAACCCCTTTAGAGGTATTACCGCTCACTTGTTCCTCGACGCTTTTTCTTCCAGGCCTGACAGATCGAACCGGCTGGCCAGTTCGTCCAGGATGTCCTTCGGGCCAAGGCCCAGTCTCGACAGCATGACCATGCTGTGGAACCAGAGGTCGGCGGTTTCATAGACCACGTCCCGGGTTTCCCCGGAATGCTCTGCGTCCTTGGCTGCCAGCAGGGTTTCCGTGCACTCTTCCCCCACTTTTTCCAGGATCTTGTTCAGGCCCTTGGCGTGGAGGCTGGCTACATAGGAGGTTTCCGGGTCTGCCTCTTTCCTGGCCTCCAGAACCCTCGCCAGGTTTTCCAATACATCGCTCACAGTCCGTGCTCCTCAGTTGCTGCCGTAAATAGTGCCGGGGTCCTTGATCACCGGGTCAACGCTGACCCACTGACCGTCTTTCAAAGTCCGGTAGAAGCAGCTGCGTCTGCCAGTATGGCAGGCGATGCCGCCTTTTTGTTCTACTTTCAGCAGGATGACGTCCTCGTCGCAGTCCAGTCGAATGTCCCGGATGACCTGTTGGTGCCCCGAGGTTTCCCCTTTGCGCCAGAGCTTGCCCCGGGAGCGCGACCAGTATACGGCGTGGCCTTCTTCGGCGGTCAGCCTGAGCGACTCGCGGTTCATCCAGGCCATCATCAGGATATCGCCGGTGTCGGCGTCCTGGGCGATGGCCGGAACCAGGCCGTCCTCTGTCCAGCGAATGGCATCCAGCCAGTCAGGGGTCTCGACGTTATCCGAGCTATTTTGCATTTTTGTGAATCCTGAAATCTTTATCGGTTATCGGCTGCCCCGGAGCATGAGCCCGCCGGCGACGGCAAACAGGGCCCAGCTCCAGGCAGGCACGCTTTCAATCCACTGCCGGCTCTCGGGCTGAGTGCCCAGAAAGCCGCCGGCAATGAGCAGTACCGCCAATGTCGCCCGCCGCCAACGCCGCTCGGTACGGATCTGCTGCTCCCGGAGCAACGCCAGTGTTGCCCGGTTCTGGGGCTCGGTGGGCCCCGCCTGCCGCAGTTGCAAGAGCGCATCGTGCACCAGCTGGGGCATTTCCGGCGACTGTTCCAGCCAGGAGGGAAGGTGCGACTGCAGCGACTTGATCAGCCCCGAAGGGCCAATGCGTTTGCGCATCCAGGTCTCGAGGTAGGGTTGCGCGGTGCTCCACAAATCCAGATCCGGATACAGCTGTCGGCCCAGACCTTCCACGTTCAGGAGGGTTTTCTGCAGCAGAACGAGCTGGGGCTGCACTTCCATATTGAACCGCCGTGCGGTCTGGAACAGGCGCAACAGGAAGTGGCCGAACGAGATATCCTTCAACGGCTTCTCGAAGATGGGTTCGCAAACAGTACGTATGGCCGCCTCAAACTGGTTCACTGGCGTATCGGGCGGTACCCAGCCGGACTGAATATGCAGCTGCGCAACCTGCCGATAATCCCGGCGGAAAAAGGCCAGAAGGTTTCGGGCAAGATAGCTCTGGTCATCCGGTGCCAGGGTGCCGACGATGCCGAAATCGATGGCGATATATCGGGGATCCGAGGGATTGGACGTATCCACAAAGATGTTGCCCGGATGCATGTCGGCGTGGAAGAAGCTGTCCCGGAATACCTGGGTAAAAAAAATCTCCACGCCTTTCTCGGCCAGTACCTTCATGTCGACGCCGGCGGCCTTCAGAGCCGCAGTATCGGCAATGGGGATGCCGTGAATCCGCTCCATCACCAGCACGGATTTGCGGGTGTAGTCCCAGTCGATAAAGGGAATGTAGATCAGCGAGGAGTTTTCGAAATTCCGGCGCAGCTGGCTGGCGTTGGCGGCTTCGCGCTGAAGATCCAGCTCATCGTGAATGGTGGAATCGTAGTCGGCTACCACTTCCACCGGGTGCAGGCGCTTGCCTTCGGACCAGTATTTTTCCAGCAGGCCGGCCATCAGGTACATCAGGGCCAGATCCTGACGGATTACCTTCTCGATGCCCGGTCGCAGAACTTTCACAACTACCTTCTGGCCGTTGCGCAGGGTGGCTGCATGCACCTGGGCAACCGATGCCGAGGCAAGCGGGTCCGGACTGAATTCGGCAAACAGGTCCGAAACCGGGGCACCGAGGGAGGTTTCGATAATGCTCCGGGCTTCATTGCTCGGGAACGGCGGTACCCGGTCCTGGAGATTCTTCAGGGATTCCGCCATGTCGTCCGGCAGAAGATCCCTTCGGGTCGAGAGGATCTGGCCAAACTTTACGAACACGGGGCCCAGTTCCTCCAGCGCCAGCCGAAGGCGGTCGCCACGATTGAGCTTCGGTTGCGGGAACAGATGCCAGGGCGCCAGCAGGAAAAACACCTTCAGGGGCGCGGGCAGTTCTGCGATTGGCAGGAACGTGTCCAGCCGATAGCGGCAAAATACCCAGGCAATTCGGAACAGGCGTTGCAGGCGGGTCACAGGTTCTCCGATTCGTCAGTCTTGCCGCGGTTTTCAATCAGATTAAGCCGCGCTTCCAGTCTTTCCGTGCGCAGGTTCAGTTCGTCGATATCCTCGAACGTAGCTTCCAGTTCCCGCCGACCGGGCAGGGCGCGACTTTCCTCGTGCACATACTCCTCGATGTTGGCATTCAGGGACTGAAAGGCCTGTCGACTCCATCGGATAGCGCCGCGAACCCGTTGGCCCAGGAAGTGTGCGGGCACATCGCCGATGTGCCGGGCGATGGCGGCTTCCCAATCCGGTTCAAGCTGGTTCAGGGCTCGTTGCAGCTGATGGGCCAGCGCTGTGTCGCCGGTCACGTCAAGACGGCCGTCGGCAAAGACCCGGTCATCGCCGGTGGCCAGCGCTGCAAAGGCGATGGGTTTGCCGGTGATCTCGAGCGCTGGCTGTTCGACCGGCTGGCTGCCGACGCGGACGCGGTTTCCGGCCCGGTCCAGGGTGTAAGTCAGGGCAATCGGGTCGGTGATATTGAACTGAACCGGACCCGCCAACGCTTCCATCAAGGCACTATGCCCCGCCGGATCCAGTTCCAGTGCCCGGTTCAGGGCACTTTCCAGGATAGCGGAGACAGCGGAAAGCAGGGTGGGGCCGGGAAACATCAGGGCTTGATTCCCACGTGCAGGGCGACGATACCGCCGGTCATGTTGTAGTACTTGCAGTTCACCAGGCCGGCGTTCTCCATCATGCCCTTGAGGGTGTCCTGGTCGGGATGCATGCGGATGGATTCAGCCAGGTACTTGTAGCTTTCACTGTCGCCGGCGATGAGCTGGCCCATCAGGGGCAGGGCGGAAAACGAGTAGGTGTCGTAGGCCTTGCTCAGCAATGGATTGGTCGGCTTGGAAAATTCGAGGATCATCAGCTTGCCGCCGGGCTTGAGAACCCGGGTCATGTCGCGCAGGGCCTGGTCTTTATCGGTGACATTGCGCAGGCCGAAGGCGATGGATACCGCATTGAAGTTGTTGTCTGGAAACGGCAGATGCTCGGCATCTGCCTGTACGTATTCAATGTTGCCTGCATAGCCGCGATCGGTCAGCCGGCTGCGGCCCACCTGCAGCATGGAGGCATTGATGTCGGCCAGTACCACTTTTCCGGACGGACCCACAAGGTCTGAAAACTTCATGGTGAGATCGCCAGTGCCGCCGGCAATGTCCAGCACCTGGTGGCCGGGACGCACGCCCGAAAGCTCAATTGTGAAACGTTTCCAGAGCCGGTGAATTCCCATGGACATCAGGTCATTCATGAGGTCGTACTTGCCCGCCACACTGTGGAACACCTCGGCCACCTGGCTCGCTTTCTGGCTCTTGGGCACATTGCGGAAACCGAAATGGGTTACGTCGTCCTGGCCGTTGCTGTTTGCGGCCTGGTTGGCTGGCGTTTGCTGCTCGCTCATGGGGCATGTCCTGTCAGAATCTGAACCCCGTATTCTAACCGCTGACGGGGTTGCTACAAGGGTGGCGGTGAGTTAAATAGCGCCCTAAACTGTAAATCTATCCAAATCCGAGAGAAAACCGCTTCATGTCTGTAATTGATGTACATCGCCCGCACACCCTGGATCAAGAACACGCAAGGCAGGCCGCAGAATCCCTTGCCAAAGACCTGTCCAGTCAGTTTGACGTGCATTATGAGTGGGAAGGCGACCACCTGAAGTTCAAGCGCAGTGGCGTCAAGGGGCACCTGAACATCACGCCGACAGACCTGCACATTCACCTGGAGCTGGGCATGATGCTACGGCCCTTCAAATCGCGGATCGAGCAGGAAATCCACTCCCAGCTGGACCAGATCATCAAGGCCTGAGCCAGCCAACTATCCCCGGCTCAGAGGTTTTCCGGCAGACTGAACGGGTCCGGGTGATGGTCGAGAATGTTGCGCATCACCCGCTGCTCCCGGGAAACCAGCCGGTCGATCAGTAGCTCCACATCGTCCATCTTCCGGAAGGCGGAATAACCCCGGTGCAGGAAGCTGTGCAGATCCGTCAGATCGGCCATCTCTGCCGGGCCCCGGGTCATCGATAGCAGCCATCCAAGGGAGCGGTTGCGGACATAGCGATCAAGTTGCTGGCCAACGTCTGCCACCAGGGTAATCTGTTTCTCTCTCTGCGCCAGCCGTCGGCTCTCCCGGTAGGCGGCACAATAGGCGTCCGTGGTGATTGCCCACACCGACACACCCTGCTGGTGGAACAGTTCGGCGAGCTCAAGGTCCAGCTGCTGGGTGATCAGGTTCAGTTCCACGAGGCCGGCGAAGGTGTCCAGCAGATTATCTGGTAACCACTTCACCATTTTGGGAAACACCCGATCAATATTGTCGTCCCGGCGGGTCATGCCGGCCGGGGCGTAGAGGTCGGTCAGCAGAAATTCGAGGCCGTGGTGATATCCGGGATGGCGATAAAGATCCTCATGGGTCGACTTCAGCCGCTCCGCCTGCCAGTCGGCGACGGAGACGGCGTGTTCCATAAGCGGATGCTCGGCTTTCAGGCGCCGGAAATCATGGTAGTCCAGAAGCAGTTGCTGCAGCCGGCGAGCGCTTTCAGAGCGGGCTTCGGTAGCGACGAGGCGCTCACGGTACATGGGCGATGGCTCCACTAAACCTGAGGAAAAGAGCGTAGTTTAGCGGAGCTGCAGTGGTCTTGCAGCAGGGTGCAAGCCGGGCGTCAGCCCTGCGCGGCTGTCGGGAGCGTTTCGAACCCCGGAACCCATTCCTTGCTGTCCAGCGTAATGAAGTGGCTCGGTGCCTCGGTTTCCACGATGCGCATGGTGGTCGGGCTCTGGCGGGCGCTGGCCAGCATGGATGAGCGATCGAGAATGCGATCTACGGCAGGGATCAGGAAGGTGCCGTGGCGCACATGACCGTAGACACTGCTGTCCGTCCGCGCCATCCAGTCCATGATGTTCTCGATGTTACGAACAATGGTCAGGTGATCCTTGGTGGCTGAGAACAGCTTGCTCAACAGCTGCTTCTTGCGCGGATTCATCTTGCCGAAAAAGGTCTGGCCATAGGCCGACGACGGAGCGCTGTTGATCAGCCGGATCAGCCAGGGCCACATGCCGTGACTGACCGGTTCCAGAATGGTGGTTACCAGAGCTGAGAGCTTGCCGTTGGGGAGTACCGGTGCCTCCAGAACCACTTCCACGTCATCATAGAGCTCGGGCCATTGCTTGATGGCCTCGAGAATGACCGCTCCGCCACGGGAATGTCCATGAACCCGGATGTTCTGAGTAGTCGGGAGGCTGGAGAGCGCCTGGTTAAGAATGCAGGCGTCGTACTCGATCGTGCCTTCCAGCTGCTTGATCGGCACTTCCCATTCCGGCGTTTCCGGCGTAACGCCGTTTACCGGGATGTGGTAGTTGCTGCAGGTGAGCAGGATCAGCTCAGTGGTCGGCGCTTCATAAGCTTGGGTGAAGTAGCAGTGGTTTTCCAGAAAACCGTGCACGCCAATAACCGTCTGCTCCGCTTTGCCGCTGTGGTTGCGAACGGAAACAGCGCCCTTGCCGACGCGATACACATGCCCGGAAAACATTTCCGAGTAGGCGCTTTCAATCGGTTTGATCAGCTTGCGAACATGGCTCGCTTTCATAACTGTTCTCCCACCCAGCACGGCAATGGCCTGTTGTTGGAATTTGGTTGTGCTGGTAAGCCTTTTGTACCCCGATCACCTCGTTATGTTACTGGCTCTGAGTACGGGTTTTTTGATGTCTCAGGGCCAATCGATCACGGATCGGCAGCGTTTAATAACCATTGCACCAAGGCTTATAACCAGTATAGGACTGAACAGTTACTCACGTGTAATTTTTGTAACAGCGTGCGCTGGTGCCGCATATGGAGACGGCGCGGCTTGTCTGGCACAATGCGGAGTTCGGTTTTTACTTAGGGCGCCTCGTGCTTGGCATTGGATCCAGGGCCCCTTTCTTCATTACTTCTCCAGGGACGTTCGGGTTTGAGTCACGAGCAATCGCATCTCCTGCTACCTGCTGATTCGGCCTGGCTGGCCCTGGAGCGCCCGGAAAACCCCATGACCATCACCGTGATGCTGCGGGTTGATGGGCTCACTGCGCCCCGTTTCAGGGAGTTTCTGCGGGTGTACTGGATGGCCTGGGAGCGTTTCCGGTACATGCCCGTCAAGCGCTCACCTGCCTGGTGGTGGGAGCAGGATCCGACGTTTGATGTTAGCCACCACCTTGATGTGGTTGTGGATCGTTTCACGCCCGACAGCCTTCAGGAATGGGTGTCCGCGCGTCTGAACCAGCCTCTGCCCATGTATCGTCCGCGCTGGAAATTCTGGCTTGCGCCCAATGCCGAGGGTGGGGCGGTGCTACTGCTGCGCATTCACCACTGTTACGCCGATGGCCTGTCTCTGCTGGGCATCTTTGACCGACTGTGCCCATCCTCTCCCCAGCAGCATCCCGCCATTTACGGCGCCCCCGAAATCGCGGAGCTGTCACGCTGGACGGCTGCGGCAAAGGCCTGGTTCGGGCAACTGATGGCATCCGAAGATCCTTCTGAAGAATCCCACGGTGCTGGCAATGCAGACCGGTCCGCCGGTAATCAATGGCAGGACGCGGGTCGCTTGCTGGAGCGGGTCGCCCAGAAGAGCCTGAAGCTGGTCAATGAATTTTCGGAGTTCCTGGTGGAGCCGGAAGACACGGCGACGGATCTCAGGCAGCCGCTGCTGGGGAGGCGACATTGTCGCTGGTCCGAGCCGGTACCCCTCGACCGCTTCAGAAACATTGCCCGAGCTACCAATGTAACCATCAACGATGTGTTGCTGAGCTGTGTGGCGGCGGCTGTGCGCACCCGCCTGGGCATTGAAGGCGAGGACCTCGATGAAGCCGTGCTGCATGCCGCCGTACCGGTGGATATTCGCAGTCGCCTGCCCGAGGAGCTCAAGCCGGCACCCGGCGCGCTGGGCAACTATTTTGGCACCGTGTTTGTACCTTTGCCGGTGGATGGTGAAAGTCCCCTCGAGCGACTTTTCCGCATCAAGCACGAAACCCGCCGTCTTAAGAAAAGCTGGCAGCCCGGCATTGCCTGGGGTCTCGCGGCCAGCGCCACGATTGTTCCAGAGCCTTGGCGGGAGCCGTTGGCCGAGGTGTTCTACCGCAAGGCCAGTGCCGTGGTGTCCAACGTGCCCGGCACTCCGGAGGCCCGGTATATTGCCGGCTGCCGGATAACCGAACAGATGTTCTGGGTGCCCCAGGCCGGGGATATCGGTTTGGGCATCAGCATTGTCAGCTACGCCGACCAGGTGCAGTTTGGCGTCGTTGCCGATGAGGCGGTGATGGCCGACCCCGAAGACTTCCTCAACGACTGCCTGCAGGAACTGGCCCAGTTCCCCGGCGACTGATCCGCCGGGTCGTACTCCCAAAGTTTCAATTCAAGTGCCTCCCAAATGAGCAGAAAACCTGCTCCGTCGAAGCATTTTCCCCCTCCCTCGCATCACCGACCATGGAATTCAGGCGACAGACCGCGCCTGGGGCGTCCGGATGATCCGGGCCTCCGATCCCAGATTTCCAAAAACAACCGGGGGAACTATGAAAAACAATAACGTCAGAAAGTCAGGGTTAGCGATTGCCATGGCAGCGGCCATGGGCGCCAGCGCAGGAGCCAATGCCGCTGTTGAGCTGTATAACCAGGACGGCACCAGCTTTTCCGTGGATGGCTACTTCAACGCATTCTACGTAAACCGTGACGACAAGCAGAACGACGTTCGGGATTCCCGCATCAAGATGGGCTTCCTGCCGAACACCATCGGCTTCAATTTCAGCAAGGATATAGGTGATCTGACCCTGGGCGGACGTTCTTCGTTCTGGACCACCATCAATGACAGTCTTGATTCACCCACAGACACCGCCATCGACGTGCGTCAGTTCTATGCCACGGTAGACGGCGATTTTGGTCAGGTGCTGATTGGTAAGGACTTCGGCCTGTATGCCCGCTCCAACATTTTCCTCGACGAAATCCTGATGGGATTCGGTTCCCCGGGCGTTGCCGGTGGCGTTTCCTTCGGCAATATCCGCGCAGGCTATCCATACCCGACACCTTCCGCCCAGATTACCTATCGCTCGCCGGATATGGGCGGCCTCAAAGTCGCGGCCGGTGTGCTGGATCCCGCCGATACGGTGACCGGCGCCAACGATGAAAACGCCGCACCCCGCTTCGAGTCCGAGGTAACCTATAACGCCAACCTGAACGATGTGGCCCTGACCGGCTGGGTGAACGGCCGCTACCAGTCTGCCGAGAACGGCACGACAACCGTCGACAGCACGGGCCTCGGGTACGGTATCAAGGCGTCGGTCGCGGGACTGACCCTGGCCGCTTCCGGTTTTACTTCCAAGGGTGACAACCCGGTTCTGATTGGCAACGGTGCGGTGACCGAAGACGATGCCGACGGCTTCCTGGTTCAGGGCTCCTATGCCTTCGGTGCCAATCGCGTTGTGCTTTCCTACGGCGAGACGGACGCTGAAATCCTGAATCTGGAAACCGAGAGCACAACGCTCGGGTTCTTCCACGATGTAAACAGCAACTTCAAGCTGGTTGCCGAGTACAACATGTACGAAGACAACAACCGCACCACCGGTGCAACCACCACTGAGGCGGACACCATCGCCCTTGGCGCCATCGTGATGTTCTAAGCCCTACCTGGCGTTGCGGGTGGCAGGAGGCCTCTCGCTGCGCTGGTTTGTCTAAGACTAAAGTGCCGGTTTGCCTTGAGGCAAACCGGCAGCGCCACCAGGCATTGATTCAGGAGGCTGTTTAATCAATGGCTTACGATCATTTTGGCGCGCCTATTAAAAGCACTGAAGTCGCATTGGCTGCGTTTACGGATGCCGTAGAATCGGTGAAAAGTCATCCGTTTTCGGGAACCGCGTTTATGAAGCCAGCGACGACCCTGCCTGCGGTCCGGGTAGCGAGCTCCAGCGTTCGCGATCCCATGTTGGCCGCCACCAATCTCGCCAGCCAGCTCAGCCACGAGCATCTTGGCTGTGTGCTTTTTTCTGTTCTGCGGAATACGACCTGGGTCGACTTGGTAGTGCCCTTGAGCACAGTTTTCAGGGTGTGCGCGTCTGCGGCTGCACCTCGGCCGGGGAGATCACTCCGGACGGCTACGGACGTGGATGCATCACCGCCATCGGCTTTGACAGCCGCTATTTTGCCATCGATTGCGCGCTGATCCGGGAGCTGGACCGATTCACCCTGCAGGATGCCCAGGGGGTAATCGACGGTCTGCTTTCGACCTGCCGGGATGCCAGACTCGCGCCGGTCAAAGGCAACACCTTTGCCATCACGCTGCTGGACGGCCTGTCCAGCCGTGAAGAGCTGGTGCTGGCAACGCTCAACTCGGCCCTTGGCACCATTCCCCAGTTTGGCGGTTCTGCCGGCGACGATGAGCGGCTGGCCAATACCCATGTGTTCTACGACGGCCAGTTCCATACCGGAGCCGCCACGGTGTTGCTGGTAAATACACCGCTGGATTTCCGGGTGTTTTCCACGCACCACATGGTCGAACGCAGTGAAAAGCTGGTGGTGACGGACGCCTGCGCGGAAAGCCGCACGGTGTTCGAGCTTAATGCAGAGCCGGCAGCCGATGCCTATGCCCGAGCCGTTGGCGTGGATGTCGAAGCACTGGATCGCAAGGTGTTTGCGCTACGGCCCATGGGGGTGAAAATCGGCGGCCACTATTTTGTCCGCTCGGTGCAGCGGGTGAACCCGGACAAGAGTCTGACTTTCTATTGCGCCGTGGAAACCGGAATCGTGATGACGGCCATGGAGCCGGAATCCCTGCTGGACAGCGTTCGTACCCAGATAGAAGCCGCAGAACGGGTTGTGGGGCCACCTCTGGTGACCATCGGCTGCGATTGTTTTCTGCGCAGGCTGGAGGCTGAACTCACCGGGGAGGTGGAAGCGGTCTCGCAGTTCCTCCGCCACCACAATGTGATTGGCTTCAACACGTACGGCGAACAGTTCGACGGTATGCACATCAACCAGACGTTTACGGGGGTGGTCATTGGCCAGCCTGATGTCCATTCCGGACAAGATTGAAGCACCCGTTGAAGACAGGCGGGATCTCCGGATTGCCGAACTTGAGGCGGAGAACGAGCGCCTGCGGCGGATTCGCGATGCCCTGATTGTCCGGGTGGAGTCCGGCTCTGCCCACAAGCCGGAGCCCTACGCCGCCTTCGAGCACTCGGTGGTGCTTGCCGAGCAGGTTCGGGAGCGGACCGAGGCACTGAACCAGGCCATGGAGCAGCTCAAGGGCAGCAACAAGGCCCTGAACCGGGCCCGGGAAGAAGCCGAGACAACCCGCCAGAGACTGAGCGATGCCATCGAGAGCATTGCCGACGGTTTTGTGCTGTTTGATAACCGGCATTGCCTGATCCAGAGCAACAGCCGGTTCCGGAGTTACTGGCGCCATGCCGGTGTTGACGCGCCGGGCCAGGGTACCCGGATTTCAGACGTAAAGCGGCAGGCGGTGGCCTGCGGTCTGGTCCTGGAGGAACACAGCCATCCGGATTCGGAAGGCGTGGTGTTTCTGCTGGCCAACGGCCGCTGGGTTCAGGTTACCGAGAGACCGACCCGGGAAGGTGGGTTGGTGGTGCTCTATTCCGACATCACCGATGTGAAGAACAGCGAAATGGCCCGCCGGATCAAGGCGCTCGAAGAAAGCGAGCGCTGGATCCGGGTGGTGACCGACCATGTTCCCGCGCTGATTGCCTATATCGGGGCCGACATGACCATCCAGTTCTGCAACAAGGTCTATGAGTCATGGTACGGGCGCAAAGGCGAGTCGCCCCTTGGCAAACGTCTTAACGAGGTGCATTCGCCGGAGTTTTACCAGCGCCTGCTTCCCCAGATTCTCGATGTCATGGACGGCCACAACGTGACGTTCGAATTCGAGGAGACCGGTGAGCAGGGTGAGGTACGCCACATGCTGCGTTCCTACGTGCCGAATTTCGATGAGCAGGGCGATATCATCGGTTTCTTCGTGCTGATACGGGACATCACCGACCGCCGCAAGACCGCCCTGGCCCTGGAGCAGGCTTATGACAACCTCGAGCGACGGGTGAAGGAGCGCACCGCAGCCCTGACCGGCCTGAACAACCAGCTGCGCCAGGAAATCACCGAGCGGGCGGCTGTGGAAGCGCGCCTTCGGGATGCCAAACTGGAGGCCGAACGGGCCAATCTTTCTAAAACCAAGTTCCTGGCGGCCGTCAGCCACGACTTGCTGCAACCTCTGAATGCCGCACGGTTATTCACCAGTGCATTGCTGGAACAGTCGTTCGGGCCCAAGGCTGAAGGCCTGGTTCGATCGGTGAGCACCTCTCTGGATGACGTTGAAAACCTGCTGGGCACTCTGGTTGATATTTCCAAGCTCGATGCCGGCGTGATCAAGCCGGATGTCACCGCCTTTGACCTTCGGGACCTGCTCAACAATATCGCACGGGAATTCCGGCAGATGGCCATGGCCGAGGGGCTGCAACTGGACTTTATTGCCAGCTCCGCGATTGTGGAGTCCGATTCCCAGTTGCTGGCGCGGATTCTCCGGAATTTCCTCACCAACGCCATTCGCTACACCGGCAACGGCCGGATCCTGCTTGGCGTTCGCCGACAAAAGGATCATGTGCTGTTGCAGGTGTGGGATACCGGCCCGGGGATTCCCGAAGACAAACTCACCGAGATCTTCCAGGAATTCAAGCGTATTCGCCCCGCCGGTTCTCAGCCGGATAAAGGCCTGGGACTCGGTCTGGCCATCGTCGACAAAATATCCCGAATGCTGGGGCACGAGGTGACGGTGAATTCCATCGAGGGCAGGGGGTCAGTCTTCAGCGTCCGGGTCCCCGTCGGAAAGCTGAAGCCGAGGCAAGCAGCGCCCGACCAGAACCGGGCCCTGTCTTTCGATAGCGGTCTGGGCGGGGCCCGGATCTGGGTGATCGACAACGACCAGTCTATTTGCCAGGGCATGCAAACCCTGCTCGAAGGTTGGGACTGCCAGGTGGTGACGGCGGTGTCCCTGGAAGATCTCGAACGCCAACTGGACCCGGCCAGCAGTGCGGTTGACCTGATCCTGGCGGACTACCATCTGGACAACGATGAAAACGGCGTGGATGTGGTTGCGGAGATCAATGGCCGCCGGAGATGTCCGGCGCCAGTGGTGATGATTACGGCTAACTACACCAACGAACTCAAGCAGCATATCCGCGAACTTGGGCACCTGCTGATGAACAAGCCGGTGAAGCCTCTGAAGCTGAGGAGTGCGCTGAGTCATCTACTGAGAAGCTGACGGCGGTCTCATACGAAAAGGGTCAGATGAACATGTCACCTGACCCTTTTTTTAGCCTGTGAAGTCCTGAACTTATTACCGCTTCAGATACTGACTGAAATCCACATCGCTGGCAGATAGAATCGCCTGCACCCGGTTGTGAACCCCGAGCTTGCGTAGGATTGCGGAAACATGGGCCTTCACCGTGGTCTCGGCGATGTTCAGGTTATAGGCGATCTGCTTGTTGGATTCGCCCTTGGACATGCGCTCGAGCACCAGCAGCTGCCGACGTGTCAGTGAGTTGAGCAGCTCCGGTGAAATCGGGTTGTCTTCATTGCGGCCACGACGAGTATTGCTCTCCTTGCCGGTTCGGATGATGTCCGAGGGCAGGTAGACATTGCCGTTCAGTATCTGCTGGATGGCCTCGGTCATCTGGGCCCTGGGCGAGGACTTGGTAATGAATCCGCAGGCGCCGTAGGTAATGGCCTGCAGTACCACCTGCTTGTCTTCCTCGGCAGAGACAATCACCACCGGAATGGTCGGGGCTTCGTTGCGCAACGTGATCAGACCGTTGAGACCATGCATGCCGGGCATGTTCAGGTCCAGCAGGATCAGGTCCAGGTCGTCATTCTCACGGGTAATGTCGAGAGCGCTGTCCAGATCGTCGGTTTCGATGATCTCGCTGCCCTCAAAGCCAGAGGCGATAACGCTGCTGATGGCTTCCCGGAACAGCGGGTGGTCGTCGGCAATCAGGATCTTGTAAGCCGGCTCCATGGATGGGTCTACCTGTTTGTTTTCAGTGTCGGGAATGGCTTCCGAATCATGATAACGGTTTTCGGAAGAGAGTGCGGCATCGAGCTCGTTCAGCATAGCGGCCTCCTGTGCAGAGAATCGCCGGAGTCGGAGTCGATCCTCTGTTTATTATTGTGATGGTTTCATTACACGCCATCCTGGTCTCGGGGTGAATGCGACCATCGCACCAAAAAACAGGCACCAAAGTACTATTCTTGCCGGGCTGTGGGCTTCGTATCGTGGAGCAATGAGCCTACAACCAACAATAACTCCAGTCTCCCAACCCTCTCTTGCCGATCGCTGGATCAAAAAGGGAGTGACCGCCCTGGTGTGTCTTATCTTCAGCCTCGCAGGTGGTGCCCAGGCCGGGGAGGGAGCCTCTGAGCTGCCCGTACTGTCCGTCAGCGTATTGCAGTTCGGCACGGCCCACTGGGAGCTTGACCATATCCTGCATCGGGAACTGGATCGGGAGAATGGCTATCGGCTGGACCTGAAACCGGTGGCCAACCTGCCGGCCTCCAGGCTCGCGGTCACCAGCGGTTCGGTGAATGGCGCAGTGGCCGACCTGCTGTGGGCGCAGTCCAGGTTTCAGGCAGGAGCGCCCTACCTTTATGTGCCTTTTTCATCCCAGATCGGCGATATCGTGGTCGCCGAGACTTCCCCGATCCGCTCGGTGGCGGATCTGGCGGACAAGCGCATCGGCGTAGCCGGCGGGCCGGACAGCAAGGGCTGGATACTGCTCCAGAAAGTCGCAGAGCGGCAGGGTATCAATCTGGACGAATCCGCAGAGATCCAGTTCGCTGCTCCGCCGCTGCTCAGCCAGGCTCTCAAGCGGGGACAGGTAGACGTGATCGTCACCTACTGGCATTTCGCGGCCCGTCTCCGGGGTGAGGGCGGCTGGCGGTCGGACTTCAGCATGGCCGATCTGCTCACTGAGCTGGACCTGGATCGCAACCTGCCGGTGCTGGGTTATGTCTTCCCTGCGAAATGGGCGACCGATCATGGATCGTTGATAGATGGTTTCGCGGCCTCCCTTCAACAGGCCAAAGCCGAGCTGGCGGACAGTGAATCACCCTGGCAACGCTTGCGTCCCCTGATGGGTAATCCTGAAGAGGGCGTCTTCACGGCATTGCGCGAGGGCTTCGTCGCCGGCACGCCTGCGCCACAAACAGAACAGCGTATTGCAGACCTGCAGCGATTGATGACCCTCACAGGTGCCGACCCGGACCGCCTGATGCCCGCCAATCTGTTTTACCGGAGCCAACCGTGAAAGGCCCTCCCGGCCGCCCGCCGCTCTGGAGCTACTGGATAGTTCTGCCCTCGTTTGTCGTGCTCTGGGCGCTGACGGCGTGGCTGCTTCAGTCGCCTCTGTTACCAACGCCGGTGAGCGTGCTGGATACCCTGGTTCGGGAATCAGCGTCCGGCGAACTCTGGCATCACCTGGGGGCAACCCTGGCCCGCGTGGTGGTCGCCTTTGTTCTGGCCATGGCGATTGGCACCGCCATCGGCATTGTGATGGGCCGGTCACAAACCACCAATGCCCTGTTCGATCCCCTGCTGGTGTTGTTACTCAACCTGCCGGCGCTGGTCACCATCATCCTTATGTACGTGTGGTTCGGCCTGGTGGAAGTGGCTGCCGTGATGGCGGTCGTGATCAACAAAGTGCCCAATGTTGCCGTTACCGTTCGGGAAGGCGCCCGCAGCCTCGACTACCGGCTTGAGGAAATGGCCACCGTTTACGAGTTCACCCGCTGGCAACGGTTGCGTGAAGTGTGGGTGCCGCAGCTGTTTCCCTACCTCATGGCCGCCACCCGGGGTGGTCTTGCCCTGATCTGGAAGATTGTCCTTGTAGTGGAACTGCTGGGCCGCTCCAGTGGCGTCGGCTTCCAGCTGCATATGGCGTTTCAGGTATTCGACGTGGCCGCCATTCTGGCCTACAGCCTGGCCTTTATAGCCGTCGTCCAGCTGATCGAGCTGGCCATCCTGCAGCCCCTCGAGCGTCGATCCAGCCGCTGGCGCCAGCCGGAGGCCGCTCATGCTTGAGCTCAGAATCGCAGGCCGTGATTTCGGCCAGCCGGTGCTCGGAGAGGTCTTCGCAACCATTGCGCGAGGCGACCGGATCTGCCTGCTGGGTCCCTCGGGTATCGGCAAGACCACCCTGCTGAACGCGATTGCCGGTCTCGACAAATCGGTTCCCGAAGACGCGGTAATCGGGCGCGACAAACTCCGGGTGGGCTACCTGTTTCAGGAGCATCGCCTGCTGCCATGGCGGACTTTACAGGCCAATCTCAGGCTGGTTGGTGCCAGCGATGACGAGGCCGGGACGTTGCTGGGCCAGGTTGGCCTGGCCGGCTACGGCCATTATCTCCCGGACCAACTGTCACTCGGTATGGCCCGAAGAGCCGCCCTGGCCCGCTGCCTTGCGGTGAAGCCCGACTTGCTCTTGTTGGACGAGCCGTTTGCCTCGCTGGACCCCATCATGGCCGGCGAACTGAAAGCCTTGATCGCCGGGATCCTGGACTCGCAACCGGATATGGCGATGATCTGTGTAACCCACGATGGTGGTGATGCAGAGATATTGGCCAATCGGCTCTGGTACCTCGACGGAAAACCTGCGCGCCTGCAGTGGGATGATCAGATTGGGGAGGCTGGCATCGTCGAAGGGCTGCTCGGCAAACTACGCAGGCTCGATCCGACTATGTCCTGATCAAATCCCCGGTCTATAAAAAACAGCCCCTGGTTTTTACGCTATCCGCTGCAACCTTCGTCCTTTACTTGAGTAATGTTATAACATAACATTTGCCGTCTCGAAATATTCCTTTTCCAAGTCCATTCCTGCATGCGGCAGGCGCGGGAGGTTGTTAATGACAGTAGAGTCCAATTCGGTTGCCGGCCCTGTGGCTGTTCACGGTGGCAAACCTGAATGCCTGACAGAGATATTCCGGGATGAGGTCAATCTGGCCGTCTGGCGGCGGGAGCCGCGTACTGAATGTCTCGATTTTGCACGCCATTTCGCGTCAGAGGTTTCCAGCTTCGAGCGCTTTGTGGCGCAGGAGAAAGACGAGCCCGTTGATGAGGTTCTTCCGCGTTGGGCGCTGGAATTGCCCGGCGCCCGGGCGTGGCTGGCGGATGTCAGGGAACTGATCGCCATGTATCGATGCCTGTTCGAGCCTGCCGCCGTGGGGGTTCGGGTTCATGTGTTGGCTGACACCATGTGTCCCCGATTTCACACGGACCGGGTTCCGGCTCGATTGCTGGTGACCTATTCGGGACGTGGAACCGAGTGGCTTGCAGAATCGGATGTTTTACGTCCGGAAAGCCCGGGGCCGTTGCCGGAGCAGCCATTAGCGGAACACCGCATCCAGGTCATGCCTACCGGGTCGGTTGCGATCCTGAAAGGGGAAGCCTGGATTGGCAATGAAGGCCGAGGCCTTGTTCACCGCTCGCCCGCGCCGGGTGATACCCCCAGGCTGGTTCTGGGACTGGACTGGCTTTCCTGAAGCAATAAAAGCAATGTTATAACGTTAAATAAGGAGTTCTTGATGTCTGATCGATCCCGCCAATTCCCCTCCAGGCTGCGCCCGATGGCTACCTCTTTACTACTGGTCTCTGCAGCGATGTTGACGGCCTGTGGCGGTAGCAGCGGCTCCGGGGATGAGCATGAGCACACGGATATTGACACCGCGGGCCGTCTGGCCCTGTTCGACACCGACGCTTCGCAGCTCAAGGTTCTGGACCTGGACAACAGTGAAGTGATCGCATCCATGGCGATGGATGGAGAGGCCCCACGCCTCTATGCATCCCCCGGCAACCGGTATGCCGTCGCCATTCAGCGGGGCGACGATCTGGTGTCGTTTGTTGACGGTGGGCTTTACACCGAGGACCACGGCGATCACATGCATGATTACGCAGAGACGCCGAGCATGCTGTCCCTGACCCTGAACGATCACAAACCGACGCACTACTCGTCTGGTGAAGCGGAAGGTGTCGTTTTCTTCGACGGCGGTGAGGCCGCAAGCTCCAAAGTGACCGTGTTTTCAGATGCGACGTTGGGAAGCGGCGCCACCGTGGCCAGCCTGCCGCTGGAGAACAACATGCACGGTGTTGCCAAGGTGATCGATGGCCACCTGTTTGTGACCTATCGGGACAGCTCGATTACGGACACCACTCTGCCGGCGGCTGTCGAGCGTTACCACCTGGACGGTTCCGACTTCGAGTTTGAAGAACGCTACAGCCAGGCTTGCCCGAGGCTTCATGGCGCCGCCGCCAACGCCCATAGTCTTGGCTTCGGCTGCAGTGATGGCGTTCTGGTAATTGATCTGCACGAAGCTGGTTACCCCGCTACCAAACTGGAAAACCCCGAAGGCCTGGCGGAGGGCTCTCGCATCGGAACCGTGGTTGCCAATCACGATGTTGAGGAGTTGGTCGGCATTGCCGGTGACCGCCTGTTCGTGATCCATCCGGAATCAACCACTGAGGTTTACCACGAACTGGAACTTGGCGAAGGCGTGGGCCGACTGGCCCAGGGCTTTACCACCCACGGCGAGGTCTTCTATGTGCTCGGCGATGATGGTGACCTGAGGCTGTTCGACCCCGCCAGCGACTGGGCGCTGATTACCACGGCTGAGCTGATGGACGCGCCGGGTGAAGGTGACACCCTCGCTGTCGCCGTATCTGCGGCTCAGGAACGCCTGTTCGTGCTGCACAACCAGTCTGTGCATGAGGTGGATGCCACCGATGGT
Organism: Marinobacter adhaerens HP15; assembly: GCF_000166295.1. NCBI lineage: Bacteria > Pseudomonadati > Pseudomonadota > Gammaproteobacteria > Pseudomonadales > Marinobacteraceae > Marinobacter > Marinobacter adhaerens. Next base: position 3,331,944 of record NC_017506.1, on the reverse strand, counting down.
GATGTGGTGCGGACCATCGATCTTGGATTCAGTGCTTCTGCAATCGCATGGCTGGGTCTGGCGGAAGAAGGCCACGACCACGATCACGAAGAAGAGCACTCACACTAATCTGCTTTGAATCCAGCAGGGCGCGTCGACACCTGGTGGCGCGCCCTGCTGTTTTATCTCCGGAGTACCTATGTTTAAACGTTTTGCACCCTTTGCCATTCTCCCATTGGCCATGACAGCAGGCGGCGCAACCGCCAACGAACTTAATCCCGACGTCAGTGTGACACTGGACGGATACTACAAACAGAACGAGACCGCTCTGTCCCACCGTGAACAGGGCTTTGGCCTGGGCCACACAGAGCTGTCCCTGTCTTCCCCGATCGATGACCTGTTCTCCGGCCGACTCACCGCCGTGTTCGAAGAGCATGACGGTGAGAGTGAGGTGCTGATTGAAGAGGCGTATCTGCAGACGAACGGCTTGCCTTACGCACTGAACGTGCGGGCCGGTCGTTTCCTGTCGCAGGTTGGCTACCTGAACGGTCGTCACATGCATGAAGACGACTTCGTCGAACGTCCTGCCGCTTATCGCGCGATGCTCGGTAGTCACTATTACGATACTGGTGCGCGACTGAATGTGCTGTTGCCTACACCCTTTTTCTGGCAGGTCGGCGCAGAAGCCTTTGCCGGCGACCAGCTGACCGAGGGTGACGAGGACATTGGCGTTTACACCGTCAATACCCGTCTCGGTGGCGATATCAGCCTGTCCCAAAGCTGGCAGCTGGGGCTTTCCTGGCTTAGGAACCGCCATGCCAAATCGGCAGATACCGGAGACGGTAGTCACGACCATGATCACGAGGAAGGGCACGACCACGGCCACAGTCATGGTGCCGGCTACACCAGCGAAAACCTTTACATTGCCGATGTGGTCTGGAAGTGGGCTCCCAATGGCAACAACCGTGAACAACAGCTGACGCTCAGCGGCGAATACCTCTACGGGGACGAGCTGAACCAGTTTGCGGCGTCTGATGATACCAATGAAGGCTGGTATGTTTCCGGCGTTTACCAGTTCGCACCCCAGTGGTCGGCGGGTGTTCGTTACGGTGAGGTGGATCTTCAGGAAGCCCACGGCGATCACTTCCACAACCAGACCCTGGAAGAAACTGACGTGATGCTGTCCTGGTCCCGCTCCCATTTCTCCACGGTACGGCTGCAGTACACCCATCAGGAAGCGACCGGCTTCAGCAACGCCGACAATACCGTGATGGTGCAGTACATTATGTCGCTTGGTGCCCACGGCGCCCATGGGTACTGATATGACACTTCGTAACGCGGTTGCGGCACTTATGTTGATAGTGGCATCCGTGCCGGCTCAGGCCCAGCTTCGGGTGTTCGCCTGTGAACCGGAGTGGGCGGCCCTGGTTCGGGCGCTGGCACCGGATGCCGAGATCACCACGGCGACCAGTCATCTCCAGGATCCTCATTACATTGAGGCACGGCCAAGCCTGATTGCGGCGGTGCGGCGCGCGGATATTGCAGTCTGCACCGGCGCTTCTCTGGAAGCCGGTTGGCTGCCCATGTTGCTTCAACGGTCGTCGAACGCGGACATTCAGACCGGACGCGCGGGACTGTTTTTTGCGGCCGACCATGCACAACTGCATGCGCCCCACGATCACGTGGATCGGAGCATGGGCGACGTCCACCCGGAGGGTAATCCCCATGTGCACCTGTCCCCGGAGCAGTTGCCAGAGATCGCCCGGGCCCTGGCCCAGCGCCTTGGCGAGATTGAGCCGGAGCAAGCGGCGGCGATCCAGGTCCGGTATATCCGCTGGCGGGGTGACTGGAATCGGGCCAGAACCGAATGGCGCGCCAGGGCAGAGGCGCTTGAAGGGCGATCCCTGGTGGTTCAGCACTCCAGCTTCAGCTACCTGTTACGCTGGCTGGGTGTGGAGGCGGCAGCGGATCTGGAACCAAAGCCGGGTCTGCCCCCCAGTGCCAGCCACCTGAGTCAGCTTCTGGCCGATCCGGCCCTTTTGGAGGCGAGCGCCATCCTGATTACCAGCTATCAGGACCCTCAGCCTGCTGAATGGCTGGCGGAGCAAACCGGGCTGCCGGTTGTGGTGGTGCCTGGCACCGTCACGGGTGAAGCACCTACAGCGACCCTGAGCGGGCTGATCAGTGAGATTATCCGTCAGATTGAGTCGGCCGAACCCGGAGCCTCTGATGGCGGAATATGAATGGCTGCTCTTGCCAGCAGCCGGCAGTGCCATGCTCTGCCTGCTGCTGGTCCCGTTGGGTTACCAGGTGATTGCCCGAGGCGTGATCTTTGCCGACCTGGCCATTGCCCAGTGGGCGGCTCTCGGCACCCTGGCCGGGCTCTATTTTCTGCCCAACCACACGCTGGCCGGGGCACCGGTCAGCAGCCTGATGTTCGCGCTTCTCGCGTCCCTGGCAGTGCACCTGATCTTCAGGCGCCTGGCGGAAGCGAAGGAAGCCTGGATCGGTATTCTGTACGTGGTTGGGGCGAGCCTGGCCGTGCTTCTGGTCAGTGGTGATCCCCATGGAGCTCAGGCACTACATAGAGCCGCGTCGGGCGATTTGCTCTGGGCCAATTGGCCTCTGGTGCTGGCCGTTGCCACGCTCACCGTTCTGGTCTGGTTGCTGGGATGGTGTCGCCCCGCCTGGATGACAGGCGCGGCCTTTTTGCCGGTGTTCGCGGTGGCGGTGACCTACTCGGTCTCGCTGGCGGGCATCTACGTGGTGTTTGCGACCCTGATCATGACGCCGTTGATCCTTGGCACTCTGGCTGGCAAGGCACCGTTCCTGGCTGCCTGCTGTGCCGTCGCTGGCCATTTGGCCGCCATTGGCCTCTCTATTGCCTTCGATGTGCCGGTCGGGCCAGCCATCGTGGTCATGACCCTGGGCATAGCTTTGCTCTGGTATTCGGTGCTCTGCGGCTTTGGGGCCCGTCTTTCAGCTGCGGTCCTTTCCGATTAGTTGCAGATCGTCTGCTGGTAGCACGTGCGCGGCTGATAGGGTGCGACACTGTGCCACATACTTTTCTGGCAAACCCTCTCTCATACTTCCCTGAACGAAATAATAATCGTAATAACACGGAGAATGTTATGAATAAATGCGTTGGTCTGGGAGTAGTTTCTGGGCTTCTCGCTCTGGCGGGTTGTGGTGGGTCTTCCTCCTCTTCAGACACGAACCAGCAGTCTGCTGAAACCCAGCTAAGCCTTCCCTTCAAGGCCGTTGTCGGCACAGAGCCGGTGAGCTGTGGCACCACCTTTTCCGGCCTTGGCACCTCGGGTACTGACGTCAGCTTCGCTGATTTCCGCTTCTTCATTCATGACCTGGCGCTGGTTACCGATCAGGGCGAGGTGATCCCTGTTTCTCTCGATGCTTCCGCCGAAGGCCAGAATAGCAACGTCGCGCTACTGGACTTCCGCGACAAGGCCGATGTAAATGACAACGGTGATCTGGTGGATGTTTGCACCGCGGGTACTGACGACAATCCCGGTTTTAAAGATGCCGTTCAGGGCACCGTTACGCTGGATCCTGCTGTCACGATCCAGTCTGTGCAATTCACTCTCGGCGTGCCGTTCGATCTCAATCACGCAAACCCCACCAGTGCCGAGGAGCCGCTTCGCAGTCCGGGACAGGCCGCTGGGATGACCTGGAACTGGCAGAACGGTTATAAATTCCTGGCGGCTGATGTATTGCCGGTCGGCGCCAGCCGTTGGAATCTTCACATCGGAAGTACCGGCTGCGAAGTAACACCGTCTGAACTCGAACAGGGCGCTGAGCCGGAGACCTGTGCCAATGAAAACCGGCTGCAGGTAACGCTGCCAGTCGGTGGGTTGGATCCCGAGGAACTGGCGATCCAGATCGACTACGCCGCCCTGGTGTCAGGATCAAACCTTGGTCTGGACGAGGGTGGTGCACCAGGTTGCATGTCTTTTCCAGGAGACCCTGAGTGTGATGCCGTCTTCGAGCGCCTTGCCCTGCCGTGGGGTGGCGAGCCAAACACCGGCGGTAACCCCAACGCTATGGTGTTCTCGATTGTCGAGCGCTAATCAGTATGTTTGTTAAGAAGCTTCGCGCGGGGCCTGTCTGGCCCGCGCTTCTGCTGTGCGTGTCGGCGCTCCTGTCGGGTTGCCTGGAGTCCAGTTCCACCACGGTGGATGACCAGGGTGCGCGGGTGTCCTCATTTGACTGGGGCTTGCCGGAATCCATCCCCCTGCCGAGGGAGCCGGAAGACAATCCGATGACAGAGGCCAAGTTCCAGCTTGGTAGACATCTGTTTTATGATCGCAGGCTTTCGACCAATAGCACGGTCAGCTGCGCTGGCTGTCATCAGCAAGACAAGGCTTTTAGTGATGGCGTGGCGCGACCGTTTGGCGCCACGGGTGAGCAGCATCCGCGTAACAGCCAGCCGCTCGTGAATGTTGCCTGGGCATCCACGGTGACCTGGGGCAACCCGAGCCTCGGAACCATCGAGCGCCAGATTCTACTACCGCTCTTTGGCGATGATCCGGTGGAGCATGGCCTGAATGAAGCGAATTCGGAACAGGTGCTACGGAGCCTGCAGGCAGATCCGACCTACGGGCCGCTATTCCAGGCGGCCTTTCCAGAGCAAAACGACCCGCTGTTTGGCGATCTCGCATGGGACAACGTTGTGAAGGCGCTCGCCTCGTTCGTGCGTGGTCTGGTGTCATTTGACTCGAAGTTCGACCGGGGGGAACTCTCCGCGTCCGCACAGCGGGGCGAGCGCCTGTTCAACAGCGAGCGTCTGGAGTGCTTCCACTGTCACGCCGGTTATAATTTCTCCGATGCCACCGTGGACCGGCTGACCACGTTCAATCAGTTGATATTCCACAACACCGGGCTTTACAACGTGGATGGCATGGGCGGCTACCCGGAACCCAATACCGGCCGCCATGAGGTGACGGGTGATCCCGATCACATGGGGCAATTCCGGGCCCCAACGCTGCGTAACATCGCCCTGACGGCGCCCTACAATCACGATGGCTCCGTGGAGACCCTTGAGGGAGTCATCCGGAACTACGCCGCTGGCGGACGGGTGCTGATCACAGGCCCCAACCCCGGTGATGGCCGAATGAATCCGTTTAAGGATGGATTCATCACCTCATTTGCAATCAGCGAGCAGGAAATCGACGACGTCGTTGCTTTCCTTGAGTCGCTCACTGACGAATCCTTCATCACCAATCCCCGCTTCAGCAATCCCTGGAACAGTACCGGTCAGGAAACACCATGATTCGAAAAACATTTATGCTTTTGACTGGGCTTGGCATGGCCATGCCAACGTTTGGCCACTATATACCCGGCGATGGCCCGGTTGAGCTTTCGGCCAGCGTTGTGGCGACCTGGCGATCAGACGACATTGTGGAACAGAACGACTACTGGCAGATACCGGGCACGCTCATGGGCGGCCATGCCTGGCCCTACGAAAAGGGCGTGGCGGTTGACGAAGCCTTGTTGGGTCTTGGTGCCAGAATCAATGAGCGGACATTCGCCGTGATTGAGGTAGGGACACATGGCGGCGGTGATGGACACGGTGACAGCGCCGAAGTCCAGCACGCCTACCTCGGATTCCAATGCTGCGAGGAGCCGGGGCCCTGGGTGCTGGAGGTGGGGCGGATGAGCTCGGCCTTTTCGCCCTCGTTGGCGGCCCACGCCGGCGACCGTCTGACGAGCGAATCGCCGCTCGTGAACGACGTGTTTTTCGGGCGGGATTTTCACGATGAGGGGGTGCGCTTGTGGTGGCATGAAACGGCGGGCTGGTCGGCTGGCGCCGAGTACTGGCGCGGTAAGGCGTTTCCCGCCAACACAGACGGTGACGGTGCCTGGGATGTGTTTGCCAGGCATGCCTGGAGCGCTGGTCGCATCCGCACCACCGCCGGTGGCTGGTATTATCGCGCGAACGCCAGCGCGCGGGCTGATCACCGCTACGGTGGAGGTCATACCCACACCCCGGTGGCACCGCCCGGCGCAACGGCTGAAGCTTTCCCCGATACCCGTTTCACCGGTGACGTGGATGTTTACGGTGTGCACGCCAGCCTTCAGTACGAACTGTCGACGGACTGGTCTCTGGGTTTGCAGGTCGAGTGGATGGAGCTTGCGATGGATGGAACGCTTAACGATGCCGTCGGCCGGCAAGCCCGTCTGGATGCCGATCAACAGGGGGGCTGGTTGCAGCCGTCGGTTTCGTGGCGCCGGCACACCCTTGGTCTGCGAGGGGAAATGCTGACCACGGACAATCATCTGACCGGTTCCGCGGCCCCCGTTTTGGCCGAGGACTCCGGGTTGGCCAATGCATCGGGCCATGACCCGATGCGATACACCGCGGTTTGGCGTTACCAGTGGCGACCGGATGTCGCCTTTCGGGCAGAAGTCATTCAGGACGAAGCCCTGGCAGACGATGAACTGAGGTTCGCCCTTGGTGTGGTCTGGCAGGGCCAGCTATGGCCACAGAGTCGCACTCGGGGCCACCAACACTAAATTAGCTTGGATCAGGCGTCTTCGGTGCAGCTAGGCAGGCTTGCTGCCCAGAATCCGGGTGCGCTGCGGCCGGAAGCCGGCCGTGGCCAGTAACGCCAGCACCACCGTCACGCCGGCAGTAATCCCGTAAGCCATCGGATTCCACTCCAGGTAAAGAGAGAACCGGATCGCCTCCACCGCATGGGTGAACGGATTGAACTGGCAAATCCAATAGAGCCAGGGGCTGGCCTCGTTCATGCGCCAAAGGGGATAGAGCGCCGAGGACATGAAGAACATCGGGAAAATTACAAAGTTCATCACCCCGGCGAAGTTCTCCAGCTGCTTGATCCAGGTGGCGATCAGCAGGCCCAGGGCGCCAAGCATCAGACTGGTCAGAATCAGCGCCGGCAACACCGCGAGGTAACCCCATAGCGGTGGCTCTACATCCACCAGCAGCGCCAGCAACAGGAACACATAGACCTGACCAATGGATACCACGCCCATCGCCAGCAGTTTGGTAACCAGCAGGAACGGTCGGGGCAGGGGGCTCATCAGCAGCACCCGCATGCTGCCCAGCTCCCGGTCGTACACCATGGAAAGAGCGCCCTGCATGCTGTTGAAGAGGATGATCATGCCGCACAGCCCCGGGGCGATGTAGGTCTCGTAGGTGATGTAGGTTTCGTAGGGCGGGATGATGGAAATGCCCAGCACTGCCCGGAACCCGGCGGCGAACACCACCAGCCAGAGCAGTGGCCGCACCAGGGCGCTGGCAAAGCGGGTGCGCTGCTGCCAGAACCGCAGCCACTCCCGGGTCTGGATGCCCACAAAACAGTGCCAGTAGTGCGCTGCGTTCATATCAGCCGGCTCCGGTCAGAGAATGGAAAGTTTCGGCCAGATCCCGGGTGCCTTCGGCCTCGCAGATGGCCTGGCCGTTGCCGTCGGCCAGTAACTGGCCCTGATGCAGGATCAGCACCCGGTCGTCAGTGCGAACTTCTTCGATCAGGTGAGTCGCCCAGAGTACGGTCAGGCCGTCTTCTTCGCACAGGGTACGCACGTGCTCGTTGAGCGCCTTGCGGCTTGCAACGTCCAGACCCACCGTGGGTTCGTCGAGCAACAGCAGAGAGGGTTCATGCAGCAGAGCACGGGCAATTTCCACGCGCCGGCGGTGACCGCCGTTGAGCTGTCGAACGGCATCGTTGGCCCGGTCCAGCAGGTTGAAGCGTTCCAGTTCCCGGTCACCGCGCCCCCGGGCTTCCTTGCGGGACAACCCGTGTAACGCCGCGTGGTATTGCAGGTTCTGGCGAACGGTCAGGTCCAGATCCAGGGCATTCTGCTGGAACACCACGCCGATCCGATGCATGGCCTCCGCCGGCTGATTTTTCAGGGATTGCCCGGCGAGCAGAATATCCCCCTGCTGGAGGGCCAGCAGGCGGGTAAGCAAACCAAACAGGGTTGATTTGCCGGCGCCGTTGGGCCCGAGCAAGGCGTGAAAACGGCCAGAGGTCAGCACAAAGCTGACCTCCCGGAGCACCGGCTTGTCGCCGTAACGAAAGCTGAGGTTGCTCGCTGCGATGGTCATGAAGTCGGATCGATGACCACACCCCAGGGGTAGCGGCCTACCTTGATGGATTTGATGACCTTCAGATCTTCCACGTCGATAACAGAGATATCGCCGGACACCCCGTTGGTGGTGTACAGGTGCTTCTCGTCCTTGTCCAGATCCAGCTGCCACACACGGGCGCCGACCAGCAGGTAATCCAGAACCTCATAGGTCTGGGCATCAACAACGGCTACATGATTGGAGGGTCCAAGCGCTACGAAGGCGTATTTGCCATCGGACGTCAGTTCGATACCCACAGGCTGAACCCGGTCCTGGTTCACACCGGGCACTTTGAAGGACATCTCGTGGATCTGTTCCAGGTTGTCGACATCGATGATGTGAACGGTGCCGCCAATTTCCGCGGAGGCCCAGGCAATCTTGCTGTCCTTGCTGAACTCCACGTGGCGTGGGCGCTGACCCACTACGATGTTCTTCTCGATCTCGAAGGTCTCTGTGTTGATCCAGTGCAGCATGCTGGTGGTTTCGGAGGTGTTCACGGCCCACTTGCCATCCGGGCTCACCGCCATGCCCTCCGGCTCGATACCTACATCAATCTGGGCGAGCACCTCTTTGCTGTCGACATCCACCACGGTCACGATGGCGTCGTCCTCGTTGGCGATGTACAGGTGCTTGTTGTTCGGATGCAGCGCGAATTGCTCGGGATCCTCGCCAGAGGGCAGGGTGTCGACAATCTTGCGGGTGGCCAGATCCAGCACCTGCACGGTGTCGTCGTCGCTGGCACAGATGTACAGCTTGGTGTAGTCCTTGGAGAGCAGGATGCCCCGGGGCCGCTGGCCAACGTCGATGGTTTCAATCACTTCCTGGGTCTCGGTATCGATCACCGACAGGGTGTTGTCCTTCTCGTTGGACACATAGGCCACGCTGGCCAGAGCCGGTGTCGACAGGCCGATCATGGCGGCCAGGGCGGTGCGCTTGAACAGGGTTTTCATGGTGTAACTCCTTCTTGTTTTGAACGTTGGCAACCCATGGCTCAGCCGTTGATCCGGCACTCGCTCTCTGGCCGGTCAAAGCCGAGGGTGTCGAGTTCGGTGTTCGGGTGAAGAAAGCCTTCGAACGGTGCGGTGGAAACCAGGCCTCTGGGGTGAACCAGCGGGATGGGCTGTCGCATCTGGCCGTTCCAGTCCCGGAAAGTAACCTTGCGGCCCTTGAAAGCGGCCAGCTGGAATTTGTCGCTGAACAGGAAGTTTCGAATCTCAGTGGGATTTACGGAGTTCAGGTCGGTGACGGCGGTACCGATGGAGCGAATAGCGGCCCAGGCAGCGTAGTCCTCGCTGTTCATGTCCCGATCGGCAAGTTCACGAAAACGGTTCTGCAATTGCGCCGCCCCCCAGCTCTCAACGACCCGGTGCCAGGTGACCGGTGCCATGCCCTGGGTCCCTACCACCGGGCGTGGCAGCCAGGTGTTGAAGGGCACGTATTCGCCGAAATCACCACGCACATCGGCGACCACCACGGCGTCGTAATCGCTGGCCTGGGTGAATAGCGGCAGCTCCTTCGAGGCGGTTCGGCGCAGGTCGGCGTCAAAGGTCCAGGGCTTGTCTTCGACGATCTCCAGCCCGAAGCGCTTCGCTGAACGGCGGAAGGCATCGGCCCAGCCTTTGTCGGCTTCGGTTGGCCCGGTAATCAGGAACACCTCATCCCAGCGTCGCTGGTTCAGCCACTGGCCGAGGGCATCGGTAAGCATCGAATAGCTGGGCATGGTGTGCAGCAGGTTCACGTGGCACTGGCCGGTGCGCAGGGCATCGTCCTTGGCACCGGCGTTGAAGATCAGTGTGTTGTCGCCGGCCTTCTCGGTGAGGATTTTCAGGGTCGAGGCAGGCGCGTTCACCACAAACAGGTCCAAACCGTTCTCGCGCATGGCATCAAAGGCTGCGATGGCGGCCTCTTCCGAATCGGCAACGTCACTCTGAAGTGAGTAGGTCTGGCCCAGAAACTTGCCGGTGGTGCTGTTGTCGTTAATGGCCAGTTCGGCGCCTCGCAGGCCGGCATCTTCCGGTTCGGGAATGACGTTGGAAAGCACCGGCCCCTGATCCGGAACCCACTGCAGATAGCCAATCCGCACATCGAGGCTCTCAGCCTGAAGTGGGCTTGCCACCGCCAGTGTGATCAGTGAAGTGGCCGCTGTCCGGGAAAGAAAAGACATGGGATTCTCCGGTTTGTTGTTGTGCTTCCAGCTTAGAGAAGGGAAAAAGTCCCGGAAATATTCAGAAAGTAGGAAAGTGGCGGTACTAAAGAACTATTCCTGTGAAAACTGGCGGCTTTAGCATGGAGGTAGAAATGCTGTTTACCCGCAACGGATAAAAACAATGACCGTATATCGGAAGATTTCCCTGTTGATGCTGGCAGTTTTCCTCCTGATCTATCTGATTGGAGCGCTTCTCTACACCCAGCAGGCCCGACACGATGTCCAGCGTGAGCTCGACGGTGTTGCCGGCCTGGCACAGAGCCTGGGAAACCCCGCCGGTCTTCCGGGCTCCGCAGTCAGCGGCATGCGCCACCTGACCCCGGCGGGTGGTGTGGGATCCGGTTCCGAGGGAGAAGTACCAGTCTGGTTCTCAGCCCTGATTGCCGGAGAATCCTCCCGACCAGTGGTCAATGGCTGGCAGGTTGATCCCGCCGACGAGGTTGAGGAAATCTGGGAAGGGTTCCTGCTGATCTCGGGTGCTTATGCAATCGGTATGGGCTTGTGTTTTTTGGCGCTGTTCGTGATGGTCCGGCGAGGTGTGCGCACGCTTGCCAGTCTGTCCGAGGCCATGGGAGCGGTATCCGCGGGCCAGCTGACTTCCAGGCTGCCGCGTCAGGGCGAGCAGGAACTGGATGCGCTGGTGTGCCGGTTCAATTCCATGGCCGATGCGCTCGAGTCTGAACAGCAGACTGTTGGCCGGCTCCTTAACGAACTGCTGCAGTTGCAGGATCGGGAGCGGGAACACATCGCTCGGGTACTGCACGACGATCTGGGACAGTACCTGACCGGAATTCGGGCTCAGGCCCGCAGTCTGCTCTACGATCCGGACCTGGGTGACCGACAGAAACAGCAGGCCAGGGATCTGGCGGAACACTGCGAGACCATCCAGAAACATTTTCGGCACCTGTTGCAGGATTTGCATCCGCTGGTGATGGAGCAACTGGGTCTTGGCAGCGCAATCCGTCACCTGGCCGAGCAATGGCAGCAGCTCAGCGGGCTTGAATGTCGCCTGGCCATGGACGAGCGCCTGCCTGAATTTACCGGCGAGCAGCAAACCCACCTTTACCGATTTCTGCAGGAAGCCCTGAACAATGTTTCCCGACATGCCAACGCGTCCTGCGCCACGCTGGCGGTTGCCCGCAAAGACAACGAGCTGAGCATTGAGGTGCGTGATGACGGAGTCGGCAATGATCAGCTACCCGGCAATGCGGGTCTCGGCGTGCGCTCCATGTGTGAGCGCGCCCGCTGTTTGGGTGCTGAGGTCAGGTTTCTGAGCAGGATGGGCGAGGGAACTCGCATTCGGCTTGCCGTGCCGCTCAGCCCGAATACCGGAGGTGTTTTATGAAACTGATGATTGTGGATGATCACCAGGTGGTCCGTCAGGGCATTGCCAATCTATTGCGCTCAATGTTGCCAGCAGTTGCGATTACGGAAGTCGAGAACGGTCAGGACGCGGTTGCCCGATATGGCGAGTTGCGACCGGACGTGGTGCTGCTTGATATGGGGCTCCCCGACATCTCCGGTCTGGAAGTTGGGCGTCGACTGCGCCAGCGCTGGCGAGGGGCGGCTATCCTGTTTTTTACCATGCATGATGAGCTGCCAATGGTAAGGCAGGCCCTGGATGTTGGTGGTTTAGGGTTTGTGTCCAAGAGCTGCGCACCCGAGGAACTGGCAGAAGCGGTGAAGCGGGTCGCTGCCGGGCAGCCCTATATCGAACATCCGATTGCGACCCGGCTGGCCATGAATCAGGAGCGGCCCGTCGATCACCGGCTCAGGGATATGACCCAGCGGGAGATGGAGGTATTGCTGATGTACGCCAGAGGTGAAAGTCTCGGTGGAATCGCCGAGCGGTTGTGTGTCAGCAGTAAAACAGTTTCCAACCATCTGGCCGGCCTGAAAAGCAAGCTTCAGGTGTCGTCGTCTGTGGAGCTGATTCATCTGGCCGTGGATGCAGGCCTCATTCGCTACGGTCAGCTGGAGGAAGCAAGGCGGGTCTGAGCCCGCCCAGGTTTACCAGTCAAAGGGACAGGCCGTGCAGCCCTCCATATGGGTGCCCTCGAAGGTGGCATAGTGGATACGGGTTCCGGTCAGGTCGGCATCAGCCAGGTTGGCCAGCCCCAGCTTGGCTTCCTGAAGATTTGCCCCGCTCATGTTGGCTCCCTCCAGGTTCGCCTTGGGCAGCCAGGAAATCTCGAAACTGCTAAAAGGCATGTTGACGTTTACCAGGGTGGCCCCGGAAAAACGGGAGAAGTCGAAGTTGGCGCCAGACAGATCTGCTCCGCTGAAGTCCGCACCCTGGGCGAACAGATATTCCCCCTGCATACCCTGTAACCGGGCATTCCTCAACGACGCGCCCCGCATGCTGGCCCGATAAACCTGCAGGCGGTATCCGGTGACGTCGTTAAGGTTCGCCCCGTCAAGGTTGGCACCCCGAAGGCTGGTATGGCTTAGGTTGGCGCCAGACAGGTTGGCACCGCGGAAGTTGGCGGAACGCAGATCCATATTCGACAGATCCGCTCCCTGCAGGTCGGCGCCAGCACAGCTGGCCTCCCTCTCCAGTTTGCAGCCGTTGATAACGGGGACTTGATCCAGTTCGGCCATATAATCGCCGGCCAGTGCCGGGGCAATGAATAATAAAAGCGAGGCGCTAATAACAGGTCTCATGATTTCACTCCTGAATCCCGGGTGGAAAAAGGGGCCTGGCGAATTGCCAGACCCAGTCCGGAGGATGGTTAACGGGAGGCTTGTGCCCAGGAGGGCATCTTGAAGACCCAGAATGACCCGCCCTGGGAAATGGGCTTGGTCAGTTCGGCCATGTCGCCGCCCCAGAGAGGAACCGCGCCGCCGTAGCCGGAGGCAACGCCGATGTACTGCTCGCCGTCCATCTCCCAGGTGATCGGAGAGGAGATGATTCCCGAGCCGGTCTGGAACTTCCACAGCTCTTCTCCGGTTTCAGCATCGAACGCCTTCAGGAAGCCGTCACCGGTACCGGTGAACACCAGGCCACCCTTGGTAGTCAGTACGCCGGCCCAGAGTGGCAACCGTTCCTTGTGCTCCCACTCGATCTCGCCAGTGAGGGGATTCATGGCGCGAAGGATACCCACGTGGTCGTCGTACATGCGCTTGATGCGGAAGCCCTGGCCGAGGTAAGCGGCACCTTTCTTGTAGGTGACCTCTTCAGTCCAGTAATCCTCTTTCCAGTGGTTCGCGGGCACGTAGAACAGTCCTGTATCCTGGCTGTAAGCCATGGGGTTCCAGTTCTTGCCGCCGAGGAAAGGCGGAGATACCTCAATGGCTTCGCCTCGGGTCTCACCCTGTGCTACCGGTGGCGGACGCTGACCTTTCCTCTCCACAGGGCGGCCATCGTCGCCAATGCGCTCGGCCCAGGTAATGTTGTCCACGAACGGGAAGCCTTTCTTGAATTCGCCATTCTCACGGTCAACCACGTAGAAGAAACCGTTGCGGTCGGCATGGGCCGTGGCTTTGACAGTTTCGCCGTTCTCGTCGTACTCAAACAGCACCAGCTCGTTGTTGCCGGAAAAGTCCCAGGCATCGTTCGGCGTGTGCTGGTAGAACCACTTCACTTCGCCGGTAGTGGGGTCTACACCCACCTGGCCGGAGGTGTACAAATTGTCGTAGTCGGCAGGGTCACCGCCGGGGGATGTGCGTTTCCAGGTATTCCAGGGCGCGGGGTTGCCGGCACCAATGATGATGGTATTGGTTTCCGCGTCAAAGCTGGCGCTTTGCCAGGGGGCACCGCCGCCATGACTCCAGGCCTCGACCTTGCCGGTTTCGGTGTTGGGGTCATCCGGCCAGCTGGGTGCGCGGGGGTCGCCGGTGGGGGTGCTCTTTTCGCCGTTCAGGCGGCCATAGTGGCCTTCAACGAACGGGCGCATCCAGATTTCCTTGCCGGTATCGGGATCCCGCGCAAACAGCTTTCCGACAACGCCGAATTCATCACCGGAGGAGCCGTGAATCAGCAGTACCTTGCCGGTTTTTTTGATCTTTTACCAGAGTGGGGGCGCCGGTCATGGTGTATCCGGCTTCATGGTCAGCGAACTTTTCTCGCCACACAACTTTGCCGGTGTCTTTGTTCAGGGCAACGATGCCGGCATCCAGGGTGCCAAAGAACACCTTGTCACCGAAAATGGCTGCGCCTCGGTTGACCACGTCGCAGCAGGGACGGATACCCTCGGGAAGGCGATGGGAGTATTCCCAGAGACGCTCACCGGTCTTGGCGTCCAGGGCGAAAAGGCGAGAGTAGGAGCCAGTAACATAGACCACACCATCATGAACCAGTGCCTGGGATTCCTGGCCCCGCTGCTTTTCATCGCCAAATGAGAACGACCACGCTGGAACCAGGCGCTCGACGTTATCCCGGTTAATGGTGGTCATGGGGCTGTAGCGTTGTGCCTTGGGGCCAATGCCGTATCCGAGAACGTTCTCAGGTGTTTGCGCGTCATTGGCAATGTCGTCCCAGGTCACGTCTTTGGCGTGAACCTGGCTGGCCAGTCCGGCCGCTGAGCTCAGAGCCAGGGCCAATCCGATCCCGCGAAGCAGCGGGTGTTTGCGTGTCTTGATGTTCATAGTCTTTCCCCTTGGTTTTTGTTGTAACCATTGTCTTGCCCATGGCATCGACGCCCCGAGTATTGGCGCAGGCGGACTTTGATGGCGACGGAAAAACCCACTTCCAGTGCGGGAAAAAATCCGTAAAAACCGGGAAAAATTCCCGAACCGCAGCCTTCTTCATGAAAGTTGGTCGGTTTTCCGTTCTTGCTGAGGGGGCTCGTGCTTTGGCCTTCGCTCCAACCATCTACTACCAAGGAACTAAGTCAAAAACCCCAAAGTGGCATTCGGATTGGAGAAGGGGATTCCTAGACTGGAGATCAGCAAGTTGGCAACTGACAAATCCAATAGCCAACCACGGGGAATCCAATAACAGAGGTAAGACCAATGGCAATGTCCTTTTCACTCAAAGCAATCGTGGCTTCGGCCATGCTTGGCCTGGCCGGCTTTGCTATCGCGCACGGCAATGTCACACCACAGGAAGTGGATACGGGCAATCTGCCGGAACTGGGGGATGACGTCCGCGCAGAGAATCCTTTCCGCGAAGGTAACGAGTTTGGCGAGTTCAACGCTCAGGCCATCAAAATCGGTGAGAGTGCCTACGCGGGAAACTGTGCCGCCTGCCATGGCATCCGGGCGATGTCCGGCGGTCTCACGCCGGATCTTCGCGAACTGACCGAGTGGGATGACGAGTACTACATCGGCCGGGTGATGAATGGCACCGATCGTGGCATGCCGTCCTGGAAAAAGAGCATGGACCAGAACGCCATGTGGGCTATCCGCACCTATGTGGAATCTCTACCCAAGCCGGAGTGATGAACACCATTCCGATCGGAACGAATGCCTGAACTCGGGCCGGCCCTGTGCCGGCCCTTCGTCGTTGGGAGAAAACAATGAAAAGTCTGTCTCGAATACTCGCCCTTTTGCTGTTCGCCCAGGTGATCCTGGCCCAGGAGGTTAACGACGGAAACGAACTCCTCAACCGACCTGCCGAGCGCACCTACGACATCATCCTGGACTCCGGCTATCTGAAAGTCGGCGTCTACGAGAATTTCCCGCCTTATTCCTATGAGGTCGATGGTGAGCCCATGGGCATCGACATTGAACTCGGGCGACGGATTGCCGAGGAAATGGGCGTGGAATTCAAGGTGCACTGGATCATCCCCGATGAAAATCTCGGAGACGACCTGCGCAACAACGTCTGGAAAGGGCACTACCTGGCCAAGCAGCGGCTCGCCGATGTGATGCTCCGGGTGCCGTACGACAAGACCTACGCCTACATGCAGGATTCCACCGGCGAGTACATCAACGAACAGGTCGTTCTGTTCGGCCCATATCAGCAGGAAACCTGGCAGATTGCCTACAACCCCGAAAAGCTCGATAGCGTCGAAACCGTGGCGGTGTTCCAGTACAACCCGATCGGCGTTGAGATCGACACCCTTCCCGACTTTTACCTGACTTCCGCGTTTGGCGGCCGCATGCGGGACAAGGTGCGTCACTACCACAAAGTTGCTGAAGCCTTCGAGGCACTGCGCAAGGGCGAGGTGAGTGCCGTCATGGCCATGCGTTCGGAGATTGATCACGAACTGGCAAAGCCCGAGAACGAGGGGTTCAAAGCGGCCAGTAACGGTTTTCCGGGCATCGGCAAACAGGTGTGGGATGTCGGTATGGCCATCAAGCATACCCATCGGCAACTGGGTTATGCCCTCGAAGCCATCGTCGACAGGCTGGTGAAAACCGGCGAGATGAACGAGCTGATGGCCGCCCAGAATCTTCGCTACAGCGTGCCGGGCTATTACCGGGCGTTCCTTGATGAACAGGCCATCGCCCGGGCGGAAGGGGGCGTGGAGTTTGGGAGTAGTACTACCAAGTGATGAGGAAACCTGTTCCGGCGAGCAATTGTTGGTTTTGCCCCCGAGGCGAAGAATCGTATCAGAGGCGGGAAAAGTTCCCGGTTCGGCCTGAAACGAACTCAAGAGAACTGAAAACAAGAGACTTGGAGAGCGCAACCATGAGAACCAACAAGTTCGGGATTCGCATTGCGGCCAGCGCCCTGGCCATGGCAGTTTCCTACGGGGCCCATGCGGTAACCGACGAAGACATCATCAACGATCACAAGACCCCTGAAGACATTGTCAGCTATGGCATGGGTACCCAGGGACAGCGCTATAGCATTCTGGAAGATCTGAACACCAGCAACGTTCAGTATCTGCAGCCGGCCTGGGCTTTCTCCTTCGGCAGCGAAAAAATGCGCGGCCAGGAATCCCAGCCGCTGATCAAGGACGGCGTCATGTACGTGACCGCCTCCTACTCCCGAATCTATGCCATCGATGCCAGAACCGGCGAAGAAATCTGGCAGTACGATGCCCGCCTGCCCGATGGCATCATGCCCTGCTGTGACGTGGTTAACCGCGGTGCCGCCATCTACGGCGACAAGGTGATCTTCGGTACCCTGGACGCCAAACTGGTTGCCCTGAACAAGGACACCGGTAAGCCGATGTGGATCAAGAAGGTGGCCGATTACCAGGCCGGTTATGCAATCACCGCCGCGCCCATGGTCATCAAGGGCAAGGTCATTACCGGCGTTTCCGGTGGTGAATTCGGTATTGTCGGCAAGGTGGAAGCCTACGATGCCAATACTGGTGATCTGGTATGGACCCGTCCGACGGTAGAAGGCCATATGGGCTATGTCTACAAGGATGGCAAAAAGATCGAAAACGGCATTTCCGGTGGCAAGGCCGGCGTGACCTGGCCCGGCGAAATGTGGAAGAACGGCGGCGCGGCTACCTGGCTGGGCGGCACCTACGATCCGGACACCGATTCTCTGTTCTTTGGTACCGGTAACCCGGCGCCCTGGAACTCGCACCTGCGTCCCGGCGACAACCTGTTCTCCTCAAGCCGCCTGGCGATTGATCCGGACGACGGCAGCATCAAGTGGCACTTCCAGACCACCCCGAACGATGGCTGGGACTATGATGGTGTCAACGAACTGATCTCCTTCGACTACGAAGAGAACGGTAAGACCGTGAAAGCAGCGGCCACCGCCGACCGTAACGGGTTCTTCTACGTACTGAACCGCGAGAACGGCGACTTTATTCGTGGCTTCCCGTTCGTGGACAAGATCACCTGGGCAGAGGGCCTGGATCCGAAGACCGGCCGTCCGATTTACGCCGAAGGCGGGCGCCCGGGCAACCCTGCCGATATGGAAGGTGGCAAGGGTGAAATGGTTCTGGCTCAGCCTGCCTTCCTGGGCGGCAAGAACTGGATGCCAATGGCCTTCAGCCAGCAGACCGGTCTGTTCTATGTGCCCTCGAACGAGTGGTCCATGGATATCTGGAACGAGCCTGTTTCCTACAAGAAGGGCGCTGCGTTCCTGGGTGCAGGGTTCACCATCAAGCCGGCCAACGATGACTACATCGGCGTACTTCGGGCCATGGATCCGAAAACCGGTGAGGAAGTCTGGCGTTACGAGAACACCGCACCGCTGTGGGGTGGCGTGATGACAACGGCCGGTGGTCTGGTGTTCACCGGTACGCCCGAGGGCCATCTGAAGGCGTTTGATGCCAAGACCGGCGAAGAGCTCTACCGCTTCAACACCGGTTCCGGTGTCGTGGGCACGCCCATCACCTGGACCATGGACGGCGAGCAGTACGTCTCTGTGGCGTCCGGCTGGGGCGGCGCGGTTCCGCTCTGGGGTGGCGAAGTGGCCAAGGTGGTGAAGGACTTCAACCAGGGCGGTATGGTCTGGACCTTCAAACTGCCGAAGGATCGGGTTGCCAGCAACTGATCCAAGCCAAAGTGCAAAAAAGGTCGCCCTGGGGCGACCTTTTTTATTGAGCTGTCCGTTAGATCAGGCGGCCTGATTACGGGCTGTCTCGCTGACCGACTGGTGAATGTCTTCGAACAGTTTTCGATCCGTCTGCCCGATCGGCAAGTCGTAGGTGATGGTGGCACCGAATGCCTGTGGGTCATGGGGATCGTTGCGCACCTTGTCGAACACTAGCAGTCGGGTGCCCAGGTAAAAACCTTCCTTCAGATCGTGGGTCACCATGAAGATGGTGGTACCGGTCTCCTGCCATAATTTCAACAGAAGATCATGCATGTCACCGCGAATACCGGGGTCCAATGCGCCGAAAGGCTCATCCAGCAGCAGAACCCGTGGCCGCATGATCAGCGACTGGGCTATCGCGAGCCGCTGCTGCATGCCGCCGGAGAGTTCGTGGGGCCATTTGTTGGCCGATGGGCTCAGGCCCACCGACTCCAGCATGGCGTCCACTTTTTCGAGGGCTACCTTGCGGGCGCCGCCGAACAGCTTGCCCAGCCAGGGTTTCTGTTCCAGCTCCAGACCCATTAGCACGTTCTGGCGCACCGTCAGGTGTGGGAACACCGAGTAGCGCTGGAATACGATACCCCGGTTCCGGTCCGGCTCGCCGGGGAAGGCCTCGCCCTCCAGTAGCAGTTCGCCGCGGGTCTGGGTCTCCTGGCCCAGAAGCATTTTCAGGAAGGTGGATTTGCCACACCCGGAGGCGCCCACGAGGGTGCAGAATTCGCCCTGTTTCACGCTCAGGTTCAGGTTCTCCAGGATCACCTGATCGCCGTATTCCTTCCAGAGATTGTTGACAGTAATGAAGCTCATCAGTGGCCTCCTGCGTTGTACCAGGGGAACAGCCTGCGGTTTGCCAGACGCAGGCACTGGTCGATAACAATGGCGAGAATGGTGATCCAGATGACATAGGGCAGGATCACGTCCATGGCCAGGTAGCGCCGCACCAGGAAGATCCGGTAGCCAAGGCCTTCGGTGGAGGCAATCGCCTCGGCGGCAATCAGGAACAGCCAGGCGGGGCCAAGGCTCAGGCGCACGGCGTCGATCAGGCGGGGCAGCACCTGGGGCAGGGCCATGCGGGTGATTACTTGCCAGGAATTCGCGCCCAGAGTCTGGATCTTGATCAGTTGCTCGCCGGGAAGTTCGCGGACCCGCTGGGCCACATCTCGCATCATGATGGGCGCAGTGCCGATCACGATCAGCATGACTTTGGAAAGCTCGCCCAGCCCGAACACAATGAAGAGAATCGGTAGTATGGCCAGCGGCGGCACCATGGAAAGGGCAGAAACCAGAGGAGCAAGGTTGGCCCTGACCAGTGGCAGCACTCCATTGAGAATACCGACCACCAGCGCCAGCGAGGCGGCGATACCGACGCCCATTCCAAGGCGCGCCAGACTGGCGGTCGTGTCCTGCCACATCAGGTAGTCGCCGCTGCGACGGTCCTCCTGAAAAGCCATGCGATCCACGGCCGCGGTCATCTGCTCCAGGCCGGGAAGGAGTTTGTCGTTGGGGTTGTCTGCCAGGCGCTCCTGGGAGGCCAAGCTGTAGATGAGCATGATCAACAGAAAGGGCAGCAGGCCCAAGAGGGTAGCGGAAACACGCCCGGGGTGATGGTTGATCATTCGCATGAATCGTCTCCTCTGGTTACACAACACGGCAAGGTCATCGCGGGTAACAACGTCCCTTGCGATTCAGTCTCCCGGGCTTTTGTCCCGCCGTGTAACCTCCCCAGAGGTCGGTAACTCTCGGACCAGCCATCCGGGAACCTTGACTGCCCGGACCGGAACCCTAGTCACCCATTTTGTCCGTCGCTCTGTCTGCGGTGTTGTGAACAGTGCTTTGAACGGATCGGGTTTTTGAAAACCGTCAGTCGGAAACAGTGCAGATGGCATGCCAGATCCGAAGAGCGGGCGAAAACGGGTCATCCCGGCAAAAGCATCGGCAAAAATATGCACCGGGTTGGTGCGGCATAGGTTCGGATGCTCGATCATGACGCCTTTCCCGAGAGCAAGGCCCGGGCGGCCGCAAGGATGCGATTGTGGCTTTGAGCCTCCCGGCCCGCACCACCGGCAACGTGGCCCCAGTCCGATTCCAGCGATTCCACGGTTGCGCCGGGCATCCGGCGGCCATCCTCACTGGCGTCCTCCTCGGTAAAGTAGAGATCGGTGGTGCAGGGCATCATTCGGGTAGGCATGGCAATGGCAGAGAGCGCCGCTTCGTAATCCATGCCAAATACGGGGTTGTCGCTGATATCGCCGTTCTGCCAGGTGTTCAGTACGGTGAGCAGATCATTGGCGTCCTGGCCCAGATGATCCTGCTCCCAGAATCGCAGCAGCTCTTCAATGGAGCCAAAACCCTGTTCGCGCCAGAGCTCGTGACGGAAAAACGCCTGGGAATAAGCCCAGCCCGCATAAACCCGGCCGAAGGCCCGGAGTCCGAGTTCGGGTGGAGTCCGGTAGCGGCCATTCTCGAAGGCGTGGTCACAGGTCAGTGCCGCCTTTACGCCCTCAAGAAATACCCGGTTGTGGGGATAGCACCGCGCGGTGCAGCAGGTGGCCAGCACTGCGCGCACCTGCGTCGGAAACAAACAGCCCCACTGCAGCGCCTGCATCCCGCCCATGGACCAGCCCATCACCAGCGCGATCCGGGCGTCTCCGAAGATGTCCTCCACCAACCGCTTTTGTAGCATCACGTTGTCATACAGGGACACGGAAGGAAAGCCCGGGCCGCCCTGTGCTCCGGCGGTGTTCGAGGGTGAGGATGATTCGCCTGCGCCCAACAAAGCGGGAATAACGATGCAGTAACGATCCGGATCGAGGGGGCTGTTGCCTCTAACCCACGGGTGATTACCCGCGGCTGCACCACCGTAGTACGTGGGCAGCATAATAAGGTTGTCTTTTGGTGCATTCAGCTCGCCGATGCGGTGGTACCGCAATCTCGCGGAGTGCAACGTTTCGCCGGAAGTCAGAGGCAGGTCACCTGCTTCGTAATCTTCTACAAGCCATTGCTTCGACGCCATTTTCCCCTCTCTTTCAGGCTGACTGTTTGCCTGAAGTCTGTCGCCTTCGCTCTTATATATACACGCTGGCATGTATGTTGAATGGCAAAAACAAAGAAAGAAACGTGCCAGAACCCAAACTGATTGCCCGCATGACGGGCCGGAGAAAAACAGGATGACGGAATTGACCAACACCCAGGCCCTGAAAGAGAAGCTCACAGAGGAAGGTGTGAAATACGCCATTGCCAGCTACGTGGACATCCACGGTGTGACCAAAGGCAAGTTCGTGCCCGTGGCTCACCTGGGGCAAATGATGGAAGGCTCGGAGCTTTACACAGGCGCCGCCCTGGATGGCGTGCCCCAGGATATCTCCGACGACGAGGTCGCCTCCATGCCGGATGCCGATGGGCTGGCCATCTGCCCCTGGAATCGCCAGCTGGCCTGGTTCCCGGGCAATCTGTTCCTGAACGGCACGCCTTTCGAAGCCTGTTCCCGGAATATTCTACGTCGTCAGCTGAGTGCGGCGGCCGATATGGGGTATCGCTTCAATCTCGGTATTGAAACCGAGTTCTTCCTGTTCCGGGATACCGAGGATGGTGGCTTTGCCCCGCTGAGTGATCGCGACAACCTGGGCAAGCCCTGTTACGACCCCCGCACGCTCATGGATAACCTGCCCATCATGGATGAGCTGGTAGACGCCATGAACGAGCTGGGCTGGGATGTGTACTCGTTTGATCACGAAGACGCCAACGGCCAGTTCGAAACCGACTTCAAATATGCCGACGCACTGACCATGTCCGACCGCCTGGTGTTCTTCCGGATGATGGCCAATGAGATTGCCCGCAAACATGGCGCTTTCGCGAGCTTCATGCCCAAGCCCTTTGCCGACCGCACCGGCAGTGGCGCCCACTACAACATGTCGCTGGCGGATCTGAAAACCGGCGAAAACCTGTTCGAACCCAGGGGCGACGATCTGCACAACTGCGGCATCAGCAAGATCGCCTATCACTTCACCGCAGGTGTGCTGAAACACGGCGCGGCCATCAGTGCCGTGATTGCGCCGACAGTGAACAGCTACAAACGGCTCGTTCGCCAGGGCAGCATGTCCGGTTCCACCTGGGCACCGGTGTTCATGTGTTATGGCTCCAACAACCGCACCAATATGATCCGGATCCCCGGCATGGGCGGGCGCATCGAATGCCGTGCCGCAGACATTGCCTGCAATCCGTACCTTGGCAGTGCACTGATACTGGCTGCGGGCCTGGAAGGCATCCGTGAAGGTCTGGACGCGGGCGCACCCCACCACGAGAACATGTACAACTACAGCGATGCTGAAATCGCCGAGCAGGGCATCGAGTATCTGCCGAGGAACCTGGGCGAGGCGGTGGAGGCCTTTGAGGCCGATCCGCTGGCGAAAGAAGTCTTCGGTGAAGCCATGTTCAACAGCTTCATCGACTTCAAGAAAGGCGAGTGGGAGAGCTATCAGAACCACGTCTCTTCCTGGGAAGTGGATCGTTACCTGAAGATGTTCTGATAGCCCGTCCGGGGCTTATTCCGTGGCGGTTTCGGCGTCCTTGTAAAGCGACTTTACCGGCTGGGCAAAGACCTTGCGCACCATGGGTTCGAAGAACTCGAGGGGCAGGGTCTCGCCCTCGGGATCAAAGGCCGGGGAATCGTATTTGCTGACAAATTCGATGGTGCGCTCGAAGTGGGGGTGATCCCGATATTCGTTACGCATGTCCCGGTCCATGCCCAGGTAATGGAAGAAGTAGTAGCCCTGGAAGATGGCGTGATGCTTTATCATCCAGTGATTGGCTTCACTGACAAAGGGCTCCAGCAATACGGCTGCCACATCGGCGTGGTTGTAGGTGCCCAGGGTGTCGCCGATGTCGTGTAGCAGCGCACAGACCACGTATTCGTCATCCTTGCCATCCCGGTAGGCCAGGGTAGCCGTCTGCAGGCAATGGGACAGCCGGTCGACCGGAAAACCGCCAAAATCGCCCTCCAGCAGTTTGAGGTGCTCCAGGATCCTGTCCGGAAGCCCTTTGGCAAACTGTCCGAATGACTTTGCGATGGTCTGCCAGTCCTCTGCCGTGCCGTCTTTCATATGGGTGAACTGCGCCTGGGGCGCATTGACGTCACTCATGCTGTATTTCCTCCGAAATTAATCTCTGAAACCGGGATCAATGCGATCCAGCTTGCGCAGCAGTCCCGGCCAGGCGAGGTTGCCGCCCATACCCTTGGTGACCTGCTTGGCCTGTTCTCGGATCGAACTGAGAATGCTGTCCGGAATCTGCACCAGCGGCTGGCCCCCGGACATGGCCTGGATCTGGACTTCGCAGGCACGCTGGAGGATGTACATGCCCAGGAAGGCTTCGGCTACGCTGGGCCCGGTGGTCAGCAGGCCGTGGTTGCGCAGGATCATGAAACGGGCGTTGCCCAGATCCGCCTGCAGGCGCGCTTTTTCGTCTTCCCTCAGAGCCACGCCTTCGTAGTCGTGGTAGGCAAGACCCGAGAGCGGGAACAGGCTCTGCTGGGACAACGGCAGCAATCCTTCCTTCTGCGCTGAGACAGCCACGCCGGCAGTGGTGTGGGTGTGCATTACGCAGGCGGCATCCTCACGAATCGCATGGATGGCACTGTGAATGGTGAACCCGGCCGGGTTGATGTCGAAATCGTCAGGGTTGACCTTGTTCCCTTCCTGGTCAATGCGCACCAAGCTGGAGGCCGTGATTTCCTCGAACATCATGCCGTAAGGATTGATCAGGAAATGGTGCTCGTCACCGGGGATCCGCAGGGAAATATGCGTGAAGATCAGATCGTCCCAGCCGTAGAGGGCAATCAGGCGGTAGGCGGCGGCAAGATCAACGCGCAGTTGCCATTCTTCAGCACTCACCTGTTCTTTCTTGGACGGAATTGATAAGGGTTCAGACATTCGGGTGACCTCTGGGGTGTCCGGTTGTTGTTGGAATGGATCAGCTCCGAGTCTAGGCCTATTTATGGTCAACAAACTGTCAAATGGTTTACATTTGATGGGGTTGTCTTGCCAGTTTTGGAGATTGTTGATGGCGGTGCCAGACGTGGAAGCGGTGATGCGTTCCTGCCCTTTATTGGCGGGCTTCCCGGATACGGCTTTTCGGGAAGTGGCGGCCATGGCCAGAACGCGACGGTTTGGCGCCGACGATCCCATTTATGATCGGGGATCAATGCAGTCAACACTCTGCGTGATTGCCAGCGGAACCGTGCGGATCACCTCTGTGAATGCAGCGGGCCGCGAGGCGACCCTGATCATCTTTGATGCCGGATCCTGGTTCGGAGATACCGTCTTCTCGCCGGGTATGCCCAGAGTTTATGGAGCGACAGCCCACGAGGAAGCTGTCATCGTTGAGTTGCCTGGCGAAAGTTTCCGGCAACTCATGGCAAGCTACCCTGAGAGCTATCCGATTGCTCTGGACCTTGTCAGCCGGCGACTCTGGTCAGCCATGTCGATTATTGAGGATGACGCCCTGCGAGGCGTGACCGCGCGGATTGGGCGGCGCTTGCTGTTCCTGGCGGAAATCCAGGGCGTGCGCACTTCATCGGTGGAACCAGTCGCCCTGAAACTCACTCGCGAACAGTTGGCCAACATGATGGGCATGACGAGGCAAGGGGTGCACAGTCGTATCAAGGCCCTCGAAAGCCGGAGCTTGCTCGCCTTGGGCTACGGACAGATTACCCTTTGCAGTCCCCGGGCCTTGCAGGCGTATATCCAATCGCTTGATTAATGATGTGTGATCACCGCAAGAAACGGATGGCAGCGCCGGCCGCAAACGCGCATCCTTTCAACGAATGGTCGGATGCAGATAAAGGAGTCATCACATGGCCTGCAATGAACGCTCGGCGGTGGACCGCGAACCGGAACTGTCTGCCAGTGCGCCCGATAGAATGGTCGAGCTGGCGCGATTTATTGAAAGCCGGCCGGATGAGCGTCTGACACTCGAAGACATGGCGGCATTCATAGGGCTCTCGGCATCCCACGTCCAAAGGGCGTTCAAGAAAACCTTCGGAGTTTCGCCAAAGGCCTATCAGGATGCATTGCGCCTGAAGACATTCAAACAGGCCCTCAAGCATGGTCAAACGGTGACCGACGCCATATACGATGCCGGCTTTGGGTCGGTCAGTCGCGTTTACGGAAAGGCGGACCGACAGGTCGGCATGTCGCCGTCCCGTTACGGCAAGGGTGGGGAAGGTGAAACCATCACCCATGCCTGCCGGCAAACCTCACTCGGCCTGTTGATGATGGCCGCCACCGATCAGGGCGTGTGTTTTGCCGAATTCGGGGATGACGAAGCGGCGCTTCAGGATCGATTGCAGAGAGAGTTTCCGAAGGCACGACTGGTTCCCTCTGAGGCAAAGGCATCGCCGGAGCTGGATGCCTGGATTGCCGCTCTGGACGAACACCTCAGCCAGAACACGCCTCGCCCGGATGTACCTCTGGATATCCGCGGCACCGCTTTCCAGACACGCGTCTGGAAACTCCTGCTGAGCGTCCGCGAAGGTGAGGTGGTGAGTTACACAGAGTTGGCAAAGCGACTGGGTGAGCCCAGAGCCGTTCGGGCGGTGGCCTCCGCTTGCGGGCGAAACCGCATCGCCGTGCTGATTCCCTGCCATCGGGTGCTGCGCAGTGACGGCTCTCTGGGCGGTTACCGCTGGGGGCTCGACCGAAAGCAGCATTTGCTGGAACAGGAACGCTCAGCCTCGGCCGAGTAACACCCAGAACTGTCGCTGGAAAAACGCGGTCTCTCGTTTCAATGAAAACAGCTTCGGCGCAAACAGCCAGGTCTGGGTAATCCCCATCAGATAGGTGTAACTCAGCAGCCCCAGATCCTTAGGATCTTCCTGCGTACTGATCAGACCCCGCTCAGCGGCCTGGCCCACCAGATCCCGGAACATCGTAATAATCGACTTGGTCAACGCCCGCTCCCGTTTCAGCGTCCGGCTCATGGCATCGGTCAGTTCGGTCTTGTTCAGCAGAATCTCGAACGACTGGCGATA
The DNA here is from genome assembly GCF_000166295.1 of Marinobacter adhaerens HP15. Classification (NCBI taxonomy): domain Bacteria; kingdom Pseudomonadati; phylum Pseudomonadota; class Gammaproteobacteria; order Pseudomonadales; family Marinobacteraceae; genus Marinobacter; species Marinobacter adhaerens. The sequence continues at coordinate 3,305,228 of NC_017506.1, read as the reverse complement.
TTTACGATCATTGGCCAGCAGGCCCAGCCAGCGCTCGATGAAATGATCCATGGCCTCAATGGGCGTTTCCCGCATGCCCGAACACTCCGCAACTAGGGCTTCCAGGGGTTCTTGGGAGTAGGCAAGAACGGCTTCGTATAGATCATCCTTGTTCTCGAAGTGCCAGTAAATCGGCCCACGGCTGCAGCCCGCTTCTTTGGCGATACGGCTCAAGGTCGTCAGTGAGTAACCGTCACGACTAAACAACTTGAGCGCGGCCTCAAGCACGGTCTGGCGGGTTTTCTCGGCATCTTCCTTGGTACGGCGCATAAATCCAATCCACCTCCGAAGCCCACAAAAAAGGGCACGACTAATCGTGCCCGATCCTAGCAGAGTTTTAGAAGACGATCGCTCAGATCTCCCCGTCTGCCGCCATCTGCATGTAGCTGTCGTTAAACCGAAGCTTCACATTTCCGGTGTCACCCATGATCGAGCCATCCGGGAACTCGATGCCCACAAAGTCCGGGCTCATGGCGCCCTGGCCCAGCAGGCCCTTCTCGAACGAGAACTGGCGAACGCTGTCCATGGCGTCCAGGGCTTCATTGCTGTTAATGAAATCCACTGACATCTGCGGTTCCCAGAACATCTTCATGCCGGCCAGTTGAGCCTCATAACCGGCCTGGTCGGTACCGGAGAGCTCGCCGAGAAATGCTCGCGCTTCCTGACCTTCTTCACTATCGGAGGCGAGGATGCTCATGGTTTCGTACCAGGCACCCACAAGCGCCTTGCCCAGCTTCGGGTTGTCGGCCAGGGTTTCCGTGTTCACCAGCGTCAGATCCTTGATGTGACCCGGAATCTGGCTGGAATCGAACAGTTTGGTCGCACCCGGGTAGGCTTCCACTTCCGCCAGCAGCGGGTTCCAGGTAGCCACATGGCGGACATCGTCGGTCTGGAACGCGGAAACCAGATCGGCATCGGAAATGTTCACCACGCTCAGATCACGCTCTTCGAGACCGACGCTTGCCAGTGCCCGTGCCAGAAGATAGTGCGATACGGAGAGCTCAACCAGGTGAACGGTTTCACCTTCCAGCTCTTCGATGGTCTTGGCATCCTTGGATACGAGGCCGTCGTTACCATTGGAGTAGTCGCCCACGATAAGCGCAGTTGTGTCCACGCCGGAGGCGGCCGGAATCGACAGGCCATCCATACTGGTGGCTACCACACCGTCAAACTGGCCGGCGGTGTACTGGTTGATGGACTCGATGTAGTCGTTCACCTGCACGATATCCACCTCGATATCATACTTGTCCGCCCACTTTTTCATGATTCCGTAGTCCTCGGCATACTGCCAGGGCACCCAGCCGGCATAGATGGTCCATGCGATGCTGAAGGAGTCCTTTTCCTGGGCCATTGCACCCATGGACAGGGAGGCCGTGAACAGACCGGCCGCCAGACGTTTGGTGATGTCGCGTGTATTCATGGTGTCTCTCCTCGGGCCTTGCCCGTGTTTGCAGGTTTGGTCTTTCTTCAGTTTTTTGGGGTTGCTGGCATTACTCGGTAATCTCTTCAACGATCACGACCGGCGTTCCGGGCGAGACCGCCTGTCCCGCTTCCCGGCGCACGTCTACCACGCGTCCGGTTACGGGGCTCAGTAATTCGATTTCCATTTTCATGGATTCAATAACCGCCACCGGCCGCTGGGCATCGATGGTGTCGCCTGGCTTGACCAGGCACTCCCAGAGGTTACCGGCTACGTGGCTTTCCACCGCGTGCTGGCCTGCTGGCAGGTTGGCAATGTCGTCTTCGCCGGTGTCCTCGATCGGTGCTTCGGAACTGAAGTTAATCTGGCCCGACTCGATCCAGCGCTGCAGCTCCTCATCGAAGGCCTGTTTGCGCTTGGCTGTGAAGGTCTGAATTTCGTCGTCGTTGTTCGCCAGAAACTGCTCGTAGTCCTTCAGATTGAAGCGGGTTTCCTCGACCTTTATCGGGTAGTCGCCATTGGGAAAGTCCCGCCGGATTTGTTGCAGTTCTTCGGCACTGACCTCGTAGAAGCGCACCTGGTCAAAGAACCGGAGCAGCCAGGGCTTGCCAGCCTCGAACAGGTCGGTCGTGCGGTAGCGGTTCCACATCTGCAGGGTGCGACCAACAAACTGGTAGCCGCCCGGGCCTTCCATGCCGTAGATGCACAGGTAGGCGCCGCCGATGCCAACGGAGTTCTCCGCGGTCCAGGTACGGGCCGGGTTGTATTTGGTGGTCACCAGCCGGTGCCGGGGATCCAGCGGGGTAGCGACCGGCGCGCCCAGATAGACGTCGCCCAGGCCCATCACCAGATAGGTTGCCTCGAAAAGCGTCTTTTTTACCTCATCGATGCTGTCCAGTCCGTTGATGCGGCGGATGAACTCCAGGTTGCTCGGGCACCAGGGGGCATCCTTGCGCACCGACTGCATGTATTTCGCGATGGCGGTCTGGCAGGCTTCGTCATCCCAGGACAGGGGCAAATGAACGATGCGCGCGGGCACATCCCACTCGGGCTGTTTTTCCAGTTCCTTTTCGGCGCCGATCAGCAGGTCCAGCAGCGTGCGCTGGTTCAGTTTCTGGCTGTCGTAATGCACCTGCAGGGAGCGGATGCCGGGGGTCAGCTCCAGAATGGCATCGTGATTCTGCTCACGCAGCCACAGCATCAGCGCGTGGGCGCGGAAGCGCAGGCGGATATCCAGCTCCATTGGGCCGTATTCCACCAGCACGTAGTTGTCGCCGGCGGCCCGATAAACCACGCCGGTTTCGTGTTCATCGTCACTGAGTGCCGCCAGAACCGGGGAGGTTGGTGTGATCGGTTTGATATGGGCGGTCGCGGCGGTCAGGGTGGCGATGGACTCGTCGAGGGCTTCCCGCAGGGCCACGGCCTGGTCCTGACTGACCGGAACAAATTGGACCTTGTCACCGGCTTTCAGCTGGCCCAGTTTCCACAGGTCAGCGCTGATGACCGTCACCGGGCAGACAAAGCCGCCCAGGCTTGGGCCATCGGGACCGAGAATCACCGGCATATCGCCGGTGAAATCCACGGTGCCCACGGCGTAAGCGTTGTCGTGAATGTTGGACGGATGCATGCCGGCCTCTCCGCCGTCACTGCGCGCCCACTGCGGCTTCGGACCAATCAGGCGCACGCCGGTGCGGCTGGAGTTGTAGTGGATCTCCCAGTCGCTGGCGAAGAAGGTGTTGATGTCCTCCTCGGTAAAGTAATCCGGCGCGCCATGGGGCCCATAGGTGACGTGCAGTTTCCAGGTCTTGCCGATGGTCGGTTTAAGTTCTGCAGGCAGCGTGATCAGGGGGGCAGATTCCGAATCTGCCAGCGCCAGCACATCGCCGGCCCGCAAGGCGCGACCACAGTGGCCGCCAAACTGGCCAAGGGTAAAGGTGCTGCAGGAGGTCAGATACTCGGGGCAGTCCAGCCCACCGCGGAACAGCACGTAGGCCCGGGCGCCGTCCGCCGTGGTGGCGCCCAGCTTCAGGGTAGCGCCGGCGGGCACGTTGATCACCTGCCAGGAAGCCACGGGCTGATCATCCAGTGTGGCGTCCAGCTGGGCGCCCGTCAGCGCAATCTGGGTGGCGCGGTTGAAAGTGAGCACCGGCCCCTTAAGGGTGATTTCCAGGCCTGGAGCCCCTTCCGGATTGCCCAGCAGTCGATTGCCAAGCCGGAACGAATAACTGTCGAAAGGACCCGACGGTGGTACGCCGATTTCCCAATAGCCGATGCGACCGGGGTAGTCCTGGATGGTGGTCAGGGTGCCGCCACTGAGCACATCCACCGTCGCCGGCTGGTAATCGAATTCGTTGAGGGTTCGAGTAAACAGTCTGCCCTCTGCAAAGCGCGGGTCGTCCAGCACCTGGCGCACGTATTTCAGGTTGGTCTCGATGCCATAGAGCTGGCTGTCGTCGAGTGCCTGCATCAACCGCTGGCGGGCCGATTCGCGATCGGCCTCATGCACAATCACCTTGGCGAGCATGGGATCATAAAGCGGCGACACCTCTGTGCCCGGCTGAATCCAGGTATCGATTCGCAGGGCCTCGTCCTCGGGCCAGGCCACGTTGGTGAGCAGGCCGGCGCCGGGCTGGAAATCCTTGTTGGGGTCTTCCGCATAGATCCGGGCCTGGATGGCGTGGCCGGAAGGCGCGAGGTTGCTGCCCAGTTTTGCCAGGTCGGGCAGGGTGCCTGCGCCCAGTTCCACCATCCATCGGACCAAATCCACGCCATAAACCTGCTCGGTCACACCGTGCTCCACCTGTAAGCGGGTATTCACTTCCAGGAAGTAGAACTCGGTGGTGTCCGGGTCGTAGATAAACTCCACGGTGCCGGCGCTGCGGTAGCCAATGCTTTTACCCAGCTGACGGGCTGTAGCGTGCATGCGGGAGCGGACGTCGTCGGACAGCCCCGGCGCCGGAGCTTCCTCGATCACTTTTTGGTTGCGACGCTGGGCCGAGCAGTCACGCTCGCCCAGGGCCAGCACCTGGCCCTGGCCGTCGCCGAAAAGCTGTACTTCGACATGGCGGGCGTGTTCCACGAATTTCTCCAGGAACACGCCGCTGTTGCTGAAGTTGTTCTGGCTCAGGCGCTGGACCGACTCGAAGCTCTTGCCCAGATCGTCCGGGCCGTAGCAGCGGGACATGCCAATGCCGCCACCGCCGGCGGTGCTTTTCAGCATCACCGGGTAGCCGATGGTGTCGGCGGCTTTTATCGCTTCCTCCAGATTAGTCAGCAAGCCGGTGCCTGGTAGCAGTGGTACGCCGGCGCTTTCAGCCAGTGACCGTGCCGTATGCTTGAGACCGAATTGCTCCATCTGCTCGGGTGTCGGGCCCAGGAAGACCACGCCTTCGGCGTCACAGCGTCGGGCAAAATCGGCGTTTTCGCTCAGGAAGCCGTAGCCGGGGTGGATGGCGCCGGCACCGCTCTTGCGGATTACCTCGAACAGTTTGTCCTGATCCAGGTAAGTGGTCGCTGCCGGGCCGTCTCCCAGGGAATACGCCTCGTCCGCCTGCCGTACGTGAAGCGAATCGGAATCCGCTTTGGCGTAGACGGCAACCGAGGTCAGCCCCATGTCACGCAGCGTGCGAATAACCCGGCAGGCGATGGCGCCGCGGTTGGCGATCAGGACCTTTGAGAATCTGCCGCTCAGCTCCATACCAGCACCTCGATCGGTGTCGGGTTCCAGCCGTTGCACGGATTGTTGAGCTGCGGGCAGTTGGAAATCATCACCAGAACGTCCATCTTCGCTTCCAGTTCCACGTATTTGCCGGCATCGGAAATCCCGTCGGCGAAGGTGAGTCCGCCGTCGGCCGTGACCGGGACATTCATGAAGAAGTTGATGTTGTGGGTGATGTCCCGTTTGCTCATGCCCAGTTCTTCATGTTCGGTGACGGCCACCAGCCAGCTGTCCCGGCAGGCGTGCATGCACTTTTTCTCGAGGGCATAACGGGTTGTGTTGCTCTCCGCCGCGCAGGCACCGCCCAGGGTGTCGTGACGGCCGCAGGTGTCGGCGGTGATTTCCAGCATCACGTTGTTTTCAGAAGACATCAGTTTAGAACCAGCCGTCAGGTAGACATTGCCCTGCTCGCGGATGGTGTCGATGGCGCTGTAGCGTTCGGTCGGATTGTGGGCGTTGTAAAACAGGGTGTCGGCGGCCTGGTTGCCTTCCAGATCCAGGATCCGGACGGTCTCGCCGGCTTTTACCACTTTCAGGAAATACTCGCCCGCCGGTACGGTTTCACGGAAGGCGGCGTTTTCAGGCTTCAATACGCTTTGCTTGATCATGTCCGGCCTCCGTTACTGGAACAGGTGGTACAGGGCGTTATTGGCGAAGGCCCGGGTGGCCTCGGGGGACGACGTCTTGCAGGGATCGGCATCGGTTACCGGGGCCGCCTTGAACAACTGGTACCGCAGCGGATGGCTGGGATACTCGCTGGCCGGGTTCATCGGATGCGGGCAGGTGTGCAGCACCACGATGGTGTCCATTTCAAAGCGCAGGTCGACGGTGGCGCCGGCGTGGGAGTGGCCCTCGGAGAAGACCATGTTGCCGTCGTCATCTGTTTTTACTTTGCTGAACCAGTTCAGGTTGGCGGTCAGGTCTTTCTTGCCGAGGCCGTACTTGGCCAGCTCGTTCAGGAAGCTGTTGAACCCGTTCCGGTGGTAGTGATTATGGGCTTCCTGATAGGTCTTTTTGCCCCAGCGCTTTTCCACCAGATCGGCGTTGCAGGTGCCAGCGACGGTATCGTGCCAGCCAAGATCATCGCGGATGATGGAGGCAAACACCCGGCCCATGTCCGAGAGCAGCACGTGGCCTTTGGTGAGCAGGAAGGTGTGCTGGTTCTTCAGGGTGTCCGGCATGTTGTACCGCTCGAGCGGGTTCTCGGGGTTGTACATCAACATGCCGACGTTGGTCCCGCCGGTTTCGTCAATCAGGCGCAGCACATGGCCACGGCGCACGATAAAGGACCAGTGGGATCCGCCGGGAATCAGATCGTCGTAGAGGGGGGCTGCGGTTTGCAACATGGCCTTTTCCTCCTGGTTAGGGCATCCAAAAAAGCGAGAGGCGTCAGTAACTGAGCGATCCTCCCGGGCTTTTGTCCCGCCGTGTAACCTTGGAAAAGGTCGTCAACTCTCGGACCAGTCGCCTGCGTTTGTGGTTGCAGACCGGAACCCTAGTTGACCATTGGTCAGATTGTGGCGCTTTGATTGTGGTTTCAGTAACCGACGTCTCGCTGCGTGCTGAATGTACTGCAGAGTCCATGCCAATCGGCAAGTCACTGATTTTATTAAGGTGGAAGTTCCGTGGTGGGGCAGTGTTGCTTCCTGCCTGGGCGGGCGCACCGTTTTTGTGCATCGGTCAGTGCGCTTCCAGTGCATTTATTTTCGGAGACTGATTCCAGAGCCAGACCAATGATGGCATGGCCTTCAAGCCATCTACTACCAAGGGAGGAGTTTTTCGCCTCCATCGCATCATTCAAACCTTGGGAATTGGGGTCTACATTGAATGGGTAAACGCGAAAGGCCGCGTTGCCCTGCGACAAACACAACAAGAGGTCGAGATCATGATCTACGCACAACCAGGAAAGGATGGCTCCGTCGTTTCTTTCAAATCCCGTTACGAGAACTACATCGGTGGCGAGTGGGTTGCCCCGGTAAAAGGCCAGTATTTCGAGAACATCACACCGGTCACTGGCAATGTGATCTGTGAAATTCCGCGCTCCAGTGCAGAAGATATTGATCTGGCTCTGGATGCAGCGCACAAGGCGGCACCCGCGTGGGGCAAGACGTCGCCCACCGAGCGTTCCAACATCCTTCTGAAAATTGCGGATCGTATCGAGGCCAACCTCGAGAAGCTCGCAGTTGCAGAAACCTGGGACAACGGCAAGGCCGTGCGCGAAACCCTGAACGCCGACATTCCTCTCGCGGCTGATCACTTCCGCTACTTTGCGGGTTGTCTGCGTGCCCAGGAAGGCCATATGGGCGAGATCGACCACAACACCGTGGCGTACCATTTCCATGAGCCGCTGGGTGTCGTTGGCCAGATCATTCCATGGAACTTCCCGATTCTGATGGCGGCCTGGAAACTGGGCCCCTGTCTGGCTGCGGGTAACTGCACCGTGCTGAAGCCTGCCGAGCAGACGCCTGCCAGCATCCTGGTACTGATGGAAATCATTGGTGACCTGCTGCCGCCGGGCGTGCTGAACATTGTTAACGGCTACGGCATCGAGGCCGGCCAGGCCCTGGCCACCAGCAAGCGTATTGCCAAGATTGCCTTCACCGGCTCCACCCCGGTTGGCTCCCACATCCTCAAGTGCGCGGCTGAAAACATCATCCCGTCCACAGTGGAGCTGGGTGGCAAATCCCCGAACATCTACTTCTCCGACGTGATGAAGGCCGAGCCGGAATTCATCGACAAGTGCGTGGAAGGTCTGGTGCTGGCGTTCTTCAACCAGGGCGAAGTCTGCACCTGTCCGTCACGGGCGCTGGTTCAGGAAGACATGTTCGAAGAGTTCATGCAGAAGGTGGTTCAGCGCACCAAGTCGATCAAGCGTGGCAACCCGCTGGACACCGATGTTCAGGTAGGTGCCCAGGCGTCGAAAGAACAGTTCGACAAGATCATGTCCTACCTGGCCATTGGTAAGGAAGAGGGCGCTGTGGTGCTGACTGGCGGCGACCGCGAGCATCTGGATGAAGAGTTCAACAATGGCTTCTACATCCAGCCCACCCTGTTCAAGGGTGACAACAAGATGCGCGTGTTCCAGGAAGAAATCTTCGGGCCGGTTGTGGGTGTTACCACCTTCAAGACCGAGGAAGAAGCCCTGGCCATCGCCAACGACACCGAGTTTGGTCTGGGTGCCGGCGTATGGACCCGCGACACCAATCTCGCCTACCGGATGGGCCGCAACATCCAGGCCGGTCGGGTGTGGATGAACTGTTACCACGCCTACCCGGCTCACGCAGCCTTCGGTGGTTACAAGAAGTCTGGCGTTGGCCGTGAAACCCACAAGATGGCGCTCGAGCACTATCAGCAGACCAAGTGCATGCTGACCAGCTACGACACCAACCCGCTGGGTTTCTTCTGAATCAATGAGCGGTAAGCGGGCCTCCCACACGGGCCCGCCTGTGAGTCAGCACAGCGGATGTGCACCTTCATTCCCCGGTGTCTGGCCGGGGCGGCTCTCTGACGAGAGTTCGGGTTTTTCTGTCACTCTCTTTTGGCCCTTCCCAGGGCCTTTTTTTATTGGGGCGGATTGTGGTGTCAAAGCGCTTTATCGCCCCAGTGAGTAGAACTCTGCGTTAGGCCGCATGTTTGTCACGTTTGCCATCCGATTGGAAAGCCCGAAGAACGCGGCGATGCCGGAGATGTCCCAGATATCCTCGTCGTTGAAACCATGGCGTTTGAGTTCCTCAAAGTCCGCGTCACACACCTCTTGGGCTTGTTGGGAAACCTTTATGGCGAAATCAAGCATGGCTTTCTGGCGATCAGTGATGTCGGCCTTTCGGTAGTTCACGGCGATCTGGTCTGCGATCTCCGGGTTCTTTTCACGGATGCGCAGAATAGCGCCATGGGCCACCACGCAGTACTGGCACTGGTTCAGGTTGCTGGTAGCGACCACGATCATCTCGCGTTCGCCTTTGGTGAGGTTGCTGTCTTTTTCCATCAGGGCATCGTGGTAATCGAAGAAGGCACGAAACTCGGCGGGGCGATGTGCCAGTACCAGAAAGACATTGGGGATGAACCCGGACTTTTCCTGAACGGCGAGAATCTTCTCCCGAATGTCCTCAGGAAGTGATTCAAGCGACGGAACCTGGAATCGGCTTATTGGTTGTTCGGTGGATGAGCTCATAACAATTCCTTTTACGGCGGTTTTATGATTCAAGAAGTTTCGGTTCAGCCTGCGACCGGTACGACGATACGCCCACGAACCTTGCCGTCCAGCAGTTGGCTCGCACCTTCGATGGCGTCTTCAAAGGGTATTTCCGTGATCATGCGCTCGAGCAGATCGATGTCGAGATCCTCCGACAGGCGCTTCCAGGCTTCGAGTCGCTCAGCTTTGGGCGCCATCACGCTGTCCACGCCACACAAGGTCACACCCCGAAGAATGAACGGGGCAACGGTGGACGGGAAGTCCATGCCGGCCGCGAGACCACAGGCTGCGACGACGCCACGGTATTTCATGCCGGCACAGACATTGGCCAGCACCTGTCCACCGGCCACATCAATGGCGCCGGCCCAGGTCTCGCGCACCAGGGGTTTGCCTGGTTCACTCAGCTCAGCGCGATCGAGGATGTTTCCGGCCCCCAACGACTTCAGATAGTCTGCTTCTTCGGATCGGCCGGTCACCGCGGTCACGGAATAACCCCGCTTGGCCAGCAGCGCCACCGCGATGCTTCCAACGCCGCCGGTTGCCCCGGTCACCAGGATGTCGCCGGAATCAGGTGTTACGCCATTCTTTTCCAGTGCCATGACACAAAGCATGGCGGTATAGCCGGCGGTGCCAATGGCCATGGCCTGTCGAGGAGAAAACGCCTTGGGCAGAGGAATCAGCCAGTCACCGGAAACACGGGCCTTCTCGGCCAGGCCGCCCCAGTGTTTCTCGCCAACGCCCCACCCGTTCAAGACAACCGGGTCGCCTGCCTTGAAATCTGCATGCGTGGAGCTTGATACGGTGCCGGCAAAGTCGATGCCTGGAATCATCGGGTACTGTTTCACGATCGGTGACTTTCCGGTGATGGCCAGAGCATCCTTGTAGTTCAAGGTTGAGAAGGCTATATCCACGGTAACGTCGCCTTCCGGCAGTTCCGATTCTTCTATGGATGTCAGTGACACTTTTTGGTCGCCGCGTGATCCTTCAATGAGTATGCCTTTAAACATGTTGCCTCCGTGTTTGGGTAATGAGGATGGTTTTTCGTCCCGTGTCATGAGCCGCGAAGTAGCGACAAAAATCCCTGGGCGAACCGATCCAGTGGTTCTGGGGATTGATCCAGCTTTGCGCGCAACACCGCGCCCTCCCAACCAATCCAGAAGAAGTGCGCCATCTGATCGCACTTTAGATCCTTGGAAATCTCACCGGCCTGCTGGGCCTCTCTCAATACCCCAGCGGTGCGGCACTCCCAGTCCGTGAAAACGTCCTGTAACAGAACACGGAAACCCTCGGGCAGGGCGGTCATTTCCTGTCCCAGATTGCCGATCAGGCAGCCGCGGCGATACTCGAACCTGGCCATGCCCGTTTTGGCATCCTCAACAAACGCTTCGAGCCGCTGCAGAGGAGTGAGGGCGCGATCTTCAAACCAGCGATCAAGTTTGCGCGCAAAATAGCGGCCGTAGGCTTCGATCAGGATCCGGCCGAAGGCTTCTTTATTGTCGAAGTAGTGGTAGAAGGAGCCTTTCGGTACGCCGGCTTTGCGAAGTATTTCGTCGATGCCGGTGGAGGAGTAACCCTTCTCCGTCAGCACTGACAGGCCCACGGTGATGAGCGTTTCCCGGGTATCCCTGAAATCGGCATTTTCAGTCTTCGGGGGGCGGCCCCGTTTTCGCTTGATGTCTGCTGTCTGGTTCATCGTCTTGACTCAATTTAGACCGATCGTCTATTTAATTATCGGAATAAACTAGACTGGTCGTCTAATAAAATCAAGTGAAGTTGCTATGGGGTGCAGCCAGGGCGGAATGGGATTCGCTCTCCCAAGTGGGAGCGATGCTACTTTGTGGTGGCCAAAAACAGTTCCAAAGTACCATATTGGCCCCTTGCCCCGGCCGATAGGATGGGAACTGGGTTATCGGCAATGTCGTTGATTCACCCTCAATGCGCTAACAATCATGACAATAGAGGTGAGCATTATGTGGACCAAACCAGCCTACGAAGATCTCCGCATCGGTTTCGAAGTCACTATGTACTTCGCCAATCGCTGAGTGCTGAAGCGGCCAGCCTCGAGCTGGCCGTTTTGCTTGTGGAGTAACCCACCATGTTGATTCACGTTCTGGGCTCCGCTGCAGGCGGTGGCTTTCCCCAGTGGAACTGTAACTGCGCCAACTGCGACGGCTTCCGGAAGGGCACCCTGAACGCCCGGGCCCGTACCCAGTCTTCCATTGCCATCAGTGAAGACGGCGAGCACTGGATCCTGTTTAACGCGTCCCCCGACATTCGCGCCCAGCTGGCCTCGTTCGACGCCATGCAGCCTGCCAGAGCACTGAGAGACACGGGTATTGATGCCATTGTGCTGATGGACAGCCAGGTGGACCACACCACCGGCCTGCTGTCCCTGCGCGAGGGTCTTCCGATGGATGTCTGGTGTACCGAACAGGTGCATGAAGACCTCAGCGGTGGTTTTCCGCTGTTCACCATGCTCAAGCACTGGAACGGTGGCCTGAACTGGCAGCGCATCGAGGCATCCGAGCAGACGCCTTTTACCATTCCCTGCGCACCGTCCATCGAGCTGACCGCCATTCCGCTGCTGAGCAACGCACCCCCGTATTCACCGCGCCGGGACAACCCGCACCCGGGCGATAACATTGGCCTGTTCCTGAAAGACACCCGCACCGGTCAGACAGTCCTTTATGCCCCGGGCCTCGGCGAGCCGGACGACCGTATTCTCGGCTGGATGCGCCAGGCCGACGTGCTGATGGTGGACGGGACCGTCTGGCACGACGACGAGATGATCCGCCAGGAAGTAGGCACCAAGACCGGCCAGGCCATGGGCCATCTGGCCCAGAGCGGCCCGGGTGGCATGATCGAGGTGCTCGACGCCATGCCGGCCCAGCGCAAGATCCTGATACACATCAACAACACCAACCCGATCCTGAACGAGGACTCCGCGGAGCGGGCGGAGCTGACCCGCCACGGCATCGAGGTGTCCTGGGATGGAATGCACATCGACCTGTCGGGGCAGCCATGAACGCCAAAGCCAACACCGCCATGAACCGGACGGATTTCGAGCAGACCCTGCGCGCCAAGGGCCAGTACTACCACATCCACCACCCGTACCATAAAGCCATGTACGGCGGGCAGTGCACGCCCGAACAGATCCGCGGCTGGGTGGCCAACCGGTACTACTACCAGATCAAGATTCCCCAGAAAGACTCCGCCATCATGGCCAACTGCCCGGACGCTGGTGTGCGCAGGCTCTGGCTGCAGCGGATTCTGGACCACGATGGCCACGACGGGGATGTCGGCGGCATCGAAGCCTGGTTGTCCCTGGCCGAGGCGGTGGGCCTGAGCCGGGAAGAGGTGATTGATCAACGCCACGTGCTGCCCGGGGTACGCTTTGCCGTGGACGCCTACCTGAACTTCGCCCGCCGGGCGACCTGGCAGGAGGCGGCCTGTTCGTCACTGACCGAGCTGTTTGCCCCGGAAATCCACCAGTCCCGACTGGACAGCTGGCCCGCCCACTATCCGTGGATTGAAGAGAGCGGCTACAGCTACTTCCGCAAGCGTCTGTCCGAAGCCAGAAGAGACGTGGAACATGGCCTGACCATTACCCTCGACCACTTCACCACAGAGGCACAGCAGGCCCGGGCCCTGGAGATTCTTCAGTTCAAGCTGGACATCCTCTGGACCATGCTGGATGCCATGACCATGGCCTACAGCCACCGCACCCCGCCGTACCACACCGTGACCGACGAACAGGTCTGGCACCGGGGACTGTAATGGAGGTGGGTATGTATGAAGTACCGCGTTTTCGGCGAGGATTCCGGTTCCAGTGGGAGCCGGCACAGGAAAGTTATGTGCTGCTTTATCCGGAAGGTATGGTGAAGCTCAACGGCAGTGCCGGCGCCATTCTCAACGAGGTGGACGGTCAGCGTACCGTGGCCGACATCGTCGCCAGTCTGGAGCAGCAGTTCCCCGACGCCGGCCCGCTTGGCAAGGACGTCAGCGAATTTTTGCAGGACGCCCGGCACCAACACTGGATTGAACTGTCATGAGCACGACCAACCCCCACAACGCCGGGCCGCCCCTGTGGCTGCTGGCAGAGCTGACCTATCGCTGCCCGCTGCAATGCCCCTATTGCTCCAATCCGCTGGACTTTGCGCAAACCCAACAGGAGCTGACCACCGAGGAGTGGGTGAGTGTGCTTCGACAGGGCCGCACGATGGGGGCGGCGCAACTGGGTTTTTCCGGCGGCGAGCCCCTGGTCCGCCAGGACCTCGCGGAGCTGATCGCCGAGGCGCGGCACCTGGGGTATTACACCAACCTGATTACTTCAGGGCTGGGCCTGACGGAGGCCAAGGTGGATGCCTTTGCCGAGGCGGGGCTGGATCATATCCAGGTGAGCTTTCAGGCGTCCGATCCGGAACTGAACAACGCCGTGGCCGGCTCCCGAAAGGCCTTTGACCAGAAGCTGGCCATGGCCCGGGCGGTGAAGGAAGCCGGCTATCCCATGGTGCTCAACTTCGTGATCCACCGCCACAACATCCACCAGATGAACGACATCATGGATTTGTGCGAGCGCCTGGGGGCGGACTACGTCGAGTTGGCCACATGCCAGTATTACGGCTGGGCCTTCGAAAACCGGGAAGGGTTGATGCCTTCCAAAGCGCAGCTGGTGAAGGCAGAGCAGGAAGTGAACCGGTACCGGGAACGGCTGCAGCAATCCGGCTCGGCCATGAAGCTGATCTTTGTCACACCGGACTATTACGAAGAGCGCCCGAAAGCCTGTATGAATGGCTGGGGCAATCTGTTCCTGACGGTCGCGCCGGACGGCACGGCGCTGCCGTGTCACAGCGCGCGATTATTGCCCATCGATTTCCCCAATGTTCGAGACATGGATCTTCAAAGCATCTGGTACGACAGCCCTGGATTCAACCATTACCGGGGCGACAGCTGGATGCCGGAGCCCTGCCGTTCCTGCGATGAGAAGGAAAAAGACTTTGGTGGTTGCCGCTGTCAGGCCTATCTATTGACCGGCAACGCCGATAACGCAGATCCAGTATGCAGCAAATCGTCGTATCATGATCGAATACTGGCAGCGAGGAAAGCTGCCGATCATGCCACGGCCGGCCTGACTGAACTGGTATATCGAAATGCGGACAATTCACGGCTTTTCTTCCGGGGTTAACAACTCCGCCATCAATCCTGCACTGGTCGGCCATCACCACGACAAAACGGTACTGAGTGCCTACGAGGCCTGCTCGGCGCATGTCCAGCGTGGGGAACTTGCGGTGTCCCCGGCGGGTGTGTTCTGGCTGGAGACGGATCCGGCCCGCGGCTGCAATACGCTCTGGCACCTTTCCAATCAGGGGCCTGTTCGCCTTGGACCTGATGATCTTGGCATTCGCAGCCGGGTAAATGGCTACGGTGGTGGTGCCCTGGCGGCTGCCGACAGCGGTGTGTTCGTGGTTGGCGAGGATCAACAGATACGGTTTGTCAGTCTGGCCGACGGCCAGTGCCACAGCCTGACCGATGACCCCGGGGCGGCCTATGGTGGGTTGGTCGCTGACCAGTACCGTCAACGGGTGCTCGCGGTACGGGAAGCAGAGGGCAAGCAGCAGCTGGTTGCCGTCTCCATGCAGGGCGAGCGTTCGGTGCTTCATTCCGGCCTGGATTTTTACAGCGCGCCGGCGGTCTCGGCCGATGGCAGTCAGGTTGCCTGGACCAGCTGGCAGCTGCCCGATATGCCCTGGCTGCGTTCACGGCTGTGGACCGCAAATTGCTCTGAAGATGGATTGCTGGATCAAGGCCGGGAATGGCCAACACCTTCTGAGGCTTCGGTACAGCAGCCGGTGTTCGATGGCAACCAACTCTGGGTTTTGTCCGACCACGAGGGTTGGTGGCAACCCTGGCGTATTGATACGTCGGGCGAGGGCAGCTGGCACGCCAGCGATTCACCCGCCCGGGATCATGCCAATGCCCCCTGGCAGCTGGGCGAGTCCCACCACTGCCCAACAGGCCGGGGCGGTTGGGCAAGGGTTCGTTATTGTAATGGCACGGGTGAACTTTGGCTCAGCTCCGGTCAAACCGGTGACGCAATCCGGGCTGCCCGGGATTTTGGCGACTTCCGTTGTCTGCAGTCGGCTGGCGAGCATCTCTACTGCATCGGCCGAGCATCCAGTCGCCTCGACGCCGTCCTCGAGATTGATCTCGAGACCGGACAGGCCCGCACCATTGCCGGGGGCGAGGAGGCCATGCCAGAGGCGAGGGCGGCATTGCCGCTGGATATCGAGATTCCAGCCCTGAACCCGGGCGAAGCTTCTATCCATGGGTTTTTCTACACGCCCAAGCTGGCCACGCCAGACGTCCCTCCACTGATTCTGATTGCTCACGGAGGGCCGACGTCGGCGGCCTATCCGGTATTCAATCCCCAGGTTCAGTACTGGTGTCAGCGGGGATTTGCCGTCGCTGAAATCAACTATCGAGGCAGCACCGGCTTTGGTCGTGAGTTCCGCCTGGCCCTGGAAGGGCGGTGGGGTGAAGTGGATGTCGCGGATATGGAACGGGCGGCAGATCACCTGGCCTCTTTCGGCCTGGCTGATGGCAGCAGGGTGTTTATCCAGGGTCGCAGCTCCGGGGGCTACACGGCCCTGATGGCGATGATCCGAAGCCAGCGCTTTACCGCCGGTGCCAGCATGTTCGGCGTGACGGATCCCATGCGCTTACGGGCCATGACCCATCGCTTTGAGTCCGGTTATCTGGATTGGTTGCTGGGCTCGCCAGAAAAGCACCCGAAGCGGTGGCGGGACAGAACGCCTCTGTTTCACGCTGATCGCATTACCGCGCCCATGATCTTTTTCCAGGGCGGGCAGGATAAGGTTGTGGTGCCCGAGCAGACCCGTGCCATGGCAGAGGCCATGAAAGCGGCTGGCAGGGCGCCAGAGCTCCACTGGTTTGAAGACGAGGGTCACGGTTTCCGGCGCCAGGCCAACCAGGCAGGTATGCTCGAATGGATGTTCAGCTTCTACCGAAAGCATAGCCAAAAGGCCAATGATCACGCGGAGAACTTGAGTTAAACTCTCGGCTATTCCTATAACAACAAGCGGTCGAGTGCAGTCTGATGAGTCACGATATATCCAGCTTGCGAAAGTTTGTCTCACCGGAAATCGTGTTTGGTGCCGGCTCCCGGAAGTCCGTGGCCAACTTCGCCAGTAATTTCGGTGCCCGTCATGTCTTCCTGGTGTCGGACCCGGGGGTAGCCGCCGCCGGCTGGGTGGATGAAATCGTGACGCTGCTGACCGATGCGGGTATCCGCTCGACCGTGTACACCGGCGTATCGCCCAATCCCAAGGTGGATGAGGTGATGACCGGGGCCGAACTCTACAAATCCAATGAGTGTGATGTCATCGTTGCCATCGGCGGTGGCAGCCCCATGGACTGCGCCAAGGGCATCGGTATCGTGGCCACTCACGGTCGTAGCATCCTGGAATTCGAGGGCGTCGATACCATCACCAACCCGTCACCGCCTCTGATCCTGATTCCCACCACGGCAGGTACCTCGGCGGATGTGTCCCAGTTTGCGATCATTTCCGATCCCAACCGCCGGTTCAAATTCTCGATCATCAGCAAGGCCGTAGTGCCGGATGTGTCCCTGATCGATCCGGAAGTTACCGAGACCATGGATGCCTACCTCACCGCCTGCACCGGGGTGGATGCCCTGGTGCATGCCATTGAGGCTTACGTGTCGACTGGCAGCGGCCCGCTGACCGATACCCATGCGCTGGAGGCAATCCGGTTAATCAACCGGAATCTTGAGCCGCTGGTGGACAACACGGCAGATCCCTATCTCCGCGAGCAGATCATGCTGGCCTCCA
Organism: Marinobacter adhaerens HP15; assembly: GCF_000166295.1. Taxonomy (NCBI): domain Bacteria; kingdom Pseudomonadati; phylum Pseudomonadota; class Gammaproteobacteria; order Pseudomonadales; family Marinobacteraceae; genus Marinobacter; species Marinobacter adhaerens. Next base: position 3,287,988 of record NC_017506.1, on the reverse strand, counting down.
TGCAGGCGGGGCTGGCCTTCTCCAATGCCATTCTCGGGGCAGTACACGCCATGTCCCATAGCTTGGGTGGTTTCCTGGATTTGCCTCATGGTCTGTGTAATGCGCTGTTGCTGGAGCACGTGGTGGCTTACAACTTCCAGTCTGCCGAAGACCGTTTCCGCCGCGTTGCCGAAGCCATGGATATCGATACCCGTGGAATGGCCAAGCCGGAAATCAAAAAACGGCTGATGAACCGCATTGTAGAGCTCAAGCGTCGGGTTGGGCTGGAGGCGCGTCTCGCCCAGCTGGGTGTTTCGGTGTCCGACATTCCCCACCTGTCCGGCTTTGCGTTGCAGGACCCGTGCATTCTCACCAACCCCCGGAAGTCGTCGCTGCGGGATGTCCAGGTTGTCTATGAAGAAGCCCTCTGACAGCAAGGATGGCGAACAGGACAGTAGCTACGGAATTGGCGATCTTCTCGGGCTGGGCAGCCAGTCCGTCCGCAAGAACTATTACCCGGCTCTGCAGGAACGCATTGACGAGCTGGAGCAGGAACGCAACCGCTACAAATGGCTGTTCGAGAACGCGCTGCACGGTATCTTCCAGGCCAACCTGCGGGGCGGCTTTCTGGCCTGCAACCCGGCGATGGCGAGAATCTGCGGTTATGACAGCCCCGAGGCGCTCACGGAAAAGGTCATCCGGCTCCGTGAACAGTTGTTCTGCAGTTCCAGTGAATTCGATGCCATACGTCAGGAGCTTCTCGACGAGGGCAGTCTGAGTGCCCGGGAAACCCGTTTCCAGCGTGCTGATCGCACGCCGGTCCACGTTGCTGTCACCCTGCTGCGACGCCCGGACCTCGGACCGGAAGTGGTGGAAGCCTTCGTTGCCGACATAACCGAGCGAGTGTTGGCCCGGCAGAAACTGGAGCAGTTGAACGCCACCCTTGAGCGGCGCGTGGAAGAGCGGACCGAAGCATTGCAGAATGCCAATGTGGGCCTGCGCTACCAGATTGAGGAGCGCGAGAAGGTTGAGCGCGAGCTCTTTGTTGCCATGGAAGCCGCCAAAGAGGCCAACCGCAGCAAGGATAAATATCTCGCGGCGGCCAGCCATGACCTGCTCCAGCCCCTGAATGCAGCCCGGCTGATGATATCCGCGCTCCAGGACAGCACGCTGCCGGAACAGGAAACCCGCATGGTGCACCAGGTACATCGGGCACTGGAGGGCGCCGAAGACCTGCTGGCGGACCTGCTGGATATCTCCAAGCTCGACCAGCAGGCAATGAAGCCTGATCTGGTTTATACCGATGTAGCCGCCCTGGCCAGATCCCTCGGGGAGGAGTTCGAGGCCGTTGCCAGCAATGCCGGCCTCGGGTTCCGGGTACGCACCATTCCGGCGATGGTACGAACAGATCAGCGCATGCTGACCCGTATCCTCCGAAATCTTCTCAGCAATGCCTTCCGGTACACCCGCAAGGGCGGTGTTGTCATGGCGTTGAGATCCCGCGGCGACCGTCTGCGGATTGAAGTCTGGGACACCGGTGTTGGCATCGAGGAAGACAAGCTCCGGGACATTTTCACCGAGTTTCACCAGCTGTTGCCCCAGGGCACCGGCGGCCGGCAGGGCGTGGGCCTGGGGCTGGCCATCGTGGAACGGATGGTCCGGGTGCTGGGGTACGACATTGATGTGTCATCACGGCCCGGTCGTGGCTCCCGCTTCGTGCTGACCCTGCCGCTTGAACCCGCTCAGGCCAGACCGGATATGGCCCGTACAGATTCGCTCCAGAATTTCGCCGATGGCTTTGACGGTGTGCCGGTGCTGGTGATCGACAACGAGCCGGCGGTTCTGGAGAGCATGCAGTTGCTGCTGGAGCGTTGGGGCTGTGATGTGCTCACAGCCGCCAGCAAGGCAGAGGCCGTGGAGGCTCTCGAGCAAACCGGCCAGATACCGGCCCTTATCCTTGCGGACTATCACCTGAACAATGAGCGAACCGGTTACGATGCAGTTCACGGGGTTCGCCGTTACCTTGGCAAGAATATTCCCGCCGCCATTATCACTGCAGATCGTAGCGACGACACCCGCAAACTCCTTCGGGCCCAGGAACTGCCCATCCTGAACAAGCCTGTGAAGCCGAACCGGCTCAGGGCTCTGATGACCAGCTTGCTGACTTCTGCCTCGGCCTGAAATATATCTCCCTTCTCCATACCTCAGACATGAATTGCCAGGCAGTACTACACTTACCAGAGGCTCATCGAAAGGGAGATAACCATGACAGTTCCTGAGAATGGTCTGACGAATCACGAAGTCACCATCTGCCTGGCTGGCGGTGCCGTGCTGGGTCCGTTCAATGCGACCTGGAGCAAGGATTCCGGTGGGGATGTGCGTGAGCTGGTCCGCGAGTACGATGCGTTTCTGCAGGGTGAAAAGCAGCACCGTTACAAGTTTCACCTGCACGACACCTACACCAACACCGTTCATACCCTGATCCTCAATTTTGAACAGGTTACGGGCATCTGCGACCATGTCCGGCTCAGATCCCAGGGCGGCGGCTGAGCCATGGCCGGGCCCCTGGCGTACACGCCAAGAAGCCCACAGTGCAAATGCACGGACAGGAGGGAATATGAGCGAATTCAGAACGGAAACCGACAGCCTCGGGGACGTCCAGGTACCTGCTGATGCGCTCTGGGGCGCTCAAACCCAGCGGGCGGTGGAAAACTTCCCGGTCAGTGGCCAGCCAATGCCTCAGCCGTTTATTGCCGCCGTTGCCCAGATCAAGCGCGCAGCCGCCGAGGCCAATACCAGCCTGGGCCTGCTGGACAACGATCTGCGGGATGCGATCTCTCAGGCTTGCGAAGATCTGGTCAAGGGCGAGTACGCGGATCAGTTTCCGGTAGACCGCTACCAGACCGGCTCCGGCACCAGCACCAATATGAATGTCAACGAGGTGATCGCCAGTATCGCCCGCAACGCAGGCTTCGAGGTGCACCCGAACGATCACGTGAACATGAGCCAGAGCTCCAACGACGTGATTCCAACGGCGATCCACGTGAGTGCCGTGATTGCAGCCAAGGAGAAGCTGCTGCCGGCGCTGTCACATCTTTGCGGTGTGATCTACGAGCAGGAAGCGGCGTTTTCCAGCCAGGTAAAAACCGGCCGCACCCACCTGATGGATGCCATGCCGGTGACCCTCGGCCAGGAGTTGAAAACCTGGCGCGAACAGCTTCTGGCCGTGGAAAAGCGGGTAGAAGCCGCAGCTGATGAGCTGTTGGCCGTTCCCCAGGGCGGCACGGCGGTGGGTACCGGAATCAATGCGCTACCGGAATTTCCGGGCCAGTTCGTCAAGTTCCTGCGGGCCAACACCGGCTATCCTTTTACGTCGCTCGATCACAAATTCACCGGCCAGAGCGCGGTGGATGCCCCGGTGGCCCTCTCCGCACAATTGCGCGGAGCAGCCATCGTGCTGACCAAGATCGCCAACGATCTGCGCTGGATGAACAGCGGCCCTATTCACGGCCTGGCTGAAATCAGTCTTCCGGCATTGCAACCGGGCAGCAGTATCATGCCGGGCAAGGTCAATCCGGTCATCCCGGAGTCCGTGGCCATGGTCGGCGCCCAGGTGATGGGGCTGGACAGCGCCGTGGCCATTGCCGGTCAGTCCGGTAATTTCCAGCTCAACGTGATGCTCCCGCTGGTGGGCGGCAACCTGCTGGACATGACCGATTTGCTCGCCAATGCGGCCATCATGCTGGCGGACAAGGCGATCAAGGATTTCACGGTCAATGCCGACAATCTGAACGCGGGCGTGGGCAAGAATCCTGTACTGGTGACAGCGCTTAATCCCGAGATCGGCTACAGCCTGGCGGCAGACATCGCCAAGGAAGCGTATAAAACGGGCCGGCCAGTCATCGATGTAGCGGAGGAACGCAGCGGCCTGAGCCGGGAGCGGCTTGAGGAGTTGATGGATCCGCTCAAGCTGACTCGGGGCGGTATCGCCTGATCGGTCGTTTCAGAGGGGCGCAAACGCTTGCTGATCATCCTGGAGCTGTTTGTGATGCTGGTGCTGGCCAACGGCACGCCGGTGGTTGCCGCCGGGCTGCTGAAAAACCGCTGGTCGGCCCCGGTGGACGGCGGTCGACTGCTGTCCGATGGCCGCCCCGTATTTGGTGAAAGCAAAACCTGGCGGGGTGTTGTATCCGGTGCACTGGCCTGCGGGCTTTTCGCCCAGTTTACCGGGCTGGGATTCGTGTTCGGGCTTCTGTTCGGCCTGCTGGGGCTGGGAGGAGATCTTCTGAGCAGCTTCATCAAGCGCCGAATGGGTTTGGAATCGAGTGCCCGGGCTGTCGGGCTGGATCAGATCCCGGAAGCCCTCCTGCCCATGCTGCTGGCGATGTGGTGGCTGCCGGTGAGCCTGTGGGTAGTGTTGGTTGTCGTGGTGGTTTTTACCCTGTCCAACATCTATGGCTCACCGCTGCTCTACCGTCTCGGTATACGCCGGCAGCCCCACTAAACCGGGCCGCGAGTCAGGGTGTGAAGGGTTACTTCCGGCGGGCAGTTCAGGCGAACGTTTACCACGGACGTTCCGGAACCCGGTGAGGTGTAGCCCTGCATCCCGTTCATCCGCCAGTAACCTCGACCGAGTGTGCGCGGGCAGTCAGAGTCGAGAGTCACCGGAATACCGCCGGGCAGGCAGATCTGGCCGCCGTGTGTGTGGCCGCAGAGAAAGACGTCGTAGCCGGCGTGGGCAGCCTCGCGCCAGATCTCCGGCGTATGGCTGAGCAGGATGCTGGTGCCTCCCGCAGGGATATTGTCCCCCGCCTGATGCAGGTTGTGGACCTTGAAGAAGTGGGCGTCGTCCACACCCGCGAGGTACAGGGTCTGGCCCTCCCGTTCAATGGGCGCCATTTCGTTCATCAGCAGTTGGTAACCCATGTCTTCCAATGCCGGTACCATGCGAACGCTGTCGTGGTTACCCAGAACCGCATAGGGCTTGCTTTTTATACCGTCCCTCAGCCGCGCCATGCCGTCCAGGGCGCCCTCAATCGGGCCCCACGTGAGTTTCCGGTAGTCGCCGGTCAACACGCACAGATCGTAGTCTAACGGTTCGATCTGGCGCAGGACTGCCTGCAGGTTGGCTTCGTCCATGTCTACGTGCAGGTCGGTCAGATGCAGAATGCGAAAGCCCTCGAAGGCTTCCGGCAGGCCGGGAAGCTGGAAATGATTGTGCACGGTGTTCAGACGCCGGCTGTTGCTCTGGCCCCGGCCCCAAAGGCCAACCATGCGCAAACAGGTACGGATAAAGCCGGGTGCCGTGGCCCAGTTTTCCAGATGGAATGAGCTGTGATCCTGCCCGAATACCTTCGCTTCAGCTTCCCGTTCAATGCCGAGCCTCTGGCGGGCGTGAACAGGGCCGAGCCTCAGGCTCAGGCGGTATTCCAGGAGTTCATCCTGGTTCTCCGGTGTACGAGCCCTTGCCGTCATTTTTCTTCCCTTATATGCCGAGCCGGGCATGGCCGATGTACTAAGTGGCAAACCCTGTCTGTCATTATGGATGGCCCTCGAAGGTATGCAACCAAAACGACACAATGTTCATGTTTGATCACAAACTGGCGGTGAAACCAGCGGAGCAACAGACTCAGGAGATTTATGACGGAACCATCGAGTGATGACAGGCTGTCGTTTAGCCAGATTTTTCTGCTGTTCCTTCGGCTGGGGCTGACGTCGTTTGGTGGTCCGGCAGCGCATCTCGGATTCTTTCACGATGAATTTGTCAAACGTCGGCGGTGGCTCTCAGACAGTGCCTACGCAGAAGTTGTGGTCCTCTGCCAGTTGCTGCCGGGACCGGCTTCCAGCCAGGTCGGTCTGACTATAGGGTTCCTGCGCGGCCATTACCGAGGCGCACTCGCAGCGTGGCTGGGGTTCACCCTGCCATCGGCGGTGATCATGATTGGTCTTGCGCTGGGATTGAGCGCCTGGCCAGAGGCCAGCAGTGGCGGCTGGATACAGGGTCTCAAGTTGTTTGTGGTGGCGGTGGTGGCCCAGGCGGTCTGGCAGATGGGAACAACCCTTTGCCCGGACCGTCCCCGAATCGCCATGGCGTTGCTGGTAGCGGTGAGCCTTCTGGTGATGGGCGAAACCTGGATGCAGATACTGGCGCTGGTCATTGCCGGGGCTGTGGGTTCCTTTCTGGGGTTGGGGAGCGGAGAGGCATCTGAGCCGCTGCATGTGCCGCTACAATCCCGGAAACCTGCGCTTTTTGCAGGGGCCTTTTTGATTCTGTTGTTGGTTTCCTTCCTGCCTCAGACCACCGGCAGTCTTGGTTGGATAGGCGCTGAAATGTACCGGGCCGGTGCACTGGTGTTTGGCGGCGGACATGTAGTGCTGCCCTGGCTACAGGAGGGCTTCGTGGCCTCCGGTGCCATGCCGGCGGACACTTTCCTGGCGGGGTATGGCGTTGCCCAGGCTATGCCGGGACCGCTGTTTTCCTTTTCAGGATTTCTGGGTGGTTCACAGGCCGGTGTTCTCGGTGGTGTGATTGCGGTACTGGCTGTGTTCCTCCCTGGAACCCTGCTTGTATTCGCCGGTCTTCCCCTATGGAGCTGGCTTCGGGAGCATCGTCGCGCCCGGTCAGCGCTGGCCGGCGTGAATGCAGGCGTGGTGGGGTTGTTGCTGGCGGCTCTCTACGATCCGGTCTGGGTCTCCGCCGTCCATGGTGCGCATGATCTGGCACTCGTGCTCGCCATTTGGGTCTGTCTCGCTGTCTGGCGGGTTCCGGTCTGGCTACTGGCGCCGCTGAGTGCGCTGGCTGGAGTGATCCTGCTGTCCTGATCAACGTACATATAATCCTTTCTTCCTGAGCCGGCACACGGGTTGGCAAATCAGCAGGTTTCCAGCCACAATCGAGCGGTTAAACGCAGATAATTCGAACGCAGAGGTTACCATGACGACATCCTGCAGTATCCCGGGTCTCAACGTACCACGTAGCCGTTTTCCCGATCCTGAACAGGACCTGCCGGCAGCCGAGGGCGAACAGCGTGTCGTGCTGGCTGGCGGCTGCTTCTGGTGTGTGGAAGCCGTTTTCCTGGCCATCGATGGCGTAACCAGTGTTGAGTCCGGTTACGCTGGCGGTCACGCCAGCTCTGCCAATTATGAGGCCGTCTGCTCAGGTACTACCGGCCACGCAGAAGTGGTGGATGTTCACTATGACCCTGCCAGGGTCAGTTTTGGCGAACTGCTAAAGGTGTTCTTCTCGGTTGCTCACGATCCCACCCAGTTGAACCGTCAGGGCAACGACCGGGGCACCCAGTACCGCTCGGCTGTGTTCTACGAGACTGCCGAACAGCGGCGGGTAGCCGAGGCCTACATCCACCAGCTCAATCAGGCCGAAGTGTACCCGGATCCGATAGTGACCACGCTGGAGCCGCTGGAGGCATTTTACCCGGCAGAAGAGTACCACCAGAATTTTGCTGCCCGTAATCCCTACCAGCCATACATCATGGCCGTGGCCGCCCCGAAAATGGAAAAGCTTGTAGACAGTTATCCTGATCGCCTGAAGCCGGAATTTACAGACAACGACGCAGGCAGCACCGCCTGAGGAGGCAGACTATGGGAGTTTCCGCTGCAGGTTATGACCTGACACCACTAAACGAAGCACAGGTTGAGGAGAAAGCTGCGGATCTGACATCGGAAGAGCGGCGCGTACTGCTCGACCATGGCACCGAGCATCCGTTTTGCGGAACCTTGCTGGATAACAAAAAAGCTGGTGTTTACCACTGCCGGCTTTGCGATCTGCCTTTGTTCAGCTCGGACTCGAAGTTTGACTCGGGAACCGGCTGGCCGAGTTTCTTTCAGCCCTTTGATCCGGAGCATATCCGCTACATTGAGGACACGAGTCTTGGCATGACTCGCACCGAAATCCGCTGTCCCCGTTGCGACAGCCATCTCGGCCATGTCTTTCCTGACGGCCCGCCGCCAACCGGGCAGCGCTACTGCCTGAACTCGGTTGCCATGGTGTTTCAGGAAAACGCCTGAGACGAAAAAAAGGGGGCCGCAGGGCCCCCGATTCTATTTATTGCCGCCTGTCACAGTCGCCACGTAGTGGGCCACAGCATTTATCTGTTCCTCAGACAGCGACTCGTTGAACGCCGGCATGACACCCACCCCGCTGGTTACGGCATTGACCACCTGTTCCATCGTGGGTTTGAGTTCATCGAGATCCGGGCCGATGGCACCAGCCGAACCGGCGTCCGCCAGGGTATGGCATATGGTGCAGGAAGGTTGTGCCTCCTGAGTGAATACCTGTTTCCCTTTGTCAAAGTCGCTGGCGATCGTCAGGGGCGACAGTCCTATCAGGGCTATGGCGCCCAGTACTGCAGTTTTTCTCATATCATTGCTTTCCGGATAGGTCGGAGCCGCCGTACTCCCGGGTCGGCTCCGCCAATGATCAACTGATGGCAACCGTGACTCCGTGGTCGCTCCAGCCATTGTGACCGTAGCCACGTTCGTTCTCGATCCGACCCTCAGGCTGGGTGTTGCCCTGCACGTCGGTCGCCCGGCTGACAATCCGGTGCTCTCCGGCCGCTAGATCCGCTGCCAGGACAAACGGCCTCCAGGCATAGGGACCAAGGTCCGGTCCCAGGAAACGAGCCTGTTTCCAGGTTTTACCACCATCCACTGAAACGTCGACTTTTTCGAGCGGAACAGTGCCACCGAAAGCGACGCCATAGATCATATTGCGACCGCTCTGACCGCTTTCCAGAGGCGATGTTACCCAGGATTTGACGTTCATTTCCCACATGGAAGGCTGATCCGGGGCGCCTTTCACGCCGACATCACGAACCCGGTAGCCTGAAGCCTGGATCTTGGCGTCCGTCTGGTTTTCGGTGAAGGCAACGTTCTTGACGTACTTCACGTTGTTCACGCCGTAGTAACCCGGCACAACCATTCTTAGCGGGCCACCGTGAGTGTGGGTCAGAGGCTCGTCATTCATTTCCCAGGCCAGCAATGCGGTTTCCATGGCACGGGTGGGAACGGAACGTTCCACGATAATCGTTTTCGGGTCCAGGCCGTCGGGAAGTGTCTCGCCGCCGGTGCTGGTGATGTACCGGGTACCGTCAACAGGGCCGCCAAGAGCCTCCACAACATCTTTCAGCGGTACACCGGTCCACATGATGCAGCCCGCAGCGCCAACAGACCATTGGGTACCACTCGCGCCATGGGGGAAGAAGGCGCGACCGTTACCGGAACACTGTAATACGGAGGCAACGGTGGTAACCCCCATCTGTTTCAGGTCGCCGACCGTCAGGGTTCGGGGATTTTTCACGCCCTCAATCCGCACCTCCCAGGCATCCGGGTTATCGGTTACCGAGGCTGGTGGCGCGGGCAGGTTATTACGAACGAACAAGCGGTCACTTGAGGTAATAACGCCATTGCCGATGGCCCCCCGTTGGGTTTCCATCGTGTTTGCGCTGTGAACAATCAGGGCGTTGCGTTCTTTCCAGGCGGCGTAATCCGGGAGTGATTTTGGTTCATCGGCTTTGGCAAGGGGCGTAAATCCCAGCACGCTTACCGCGGCCATGGCGCCGGCACTGCCAAGTAGCAGGGTGCGGCGGGAGGGGTTCTGAAGGCCCGGGTCATTCGGGCCGCGCATCAGCGCTGGTTCCTGCTTCATTATCCGTCTCCTTCTTAGGGTTGTCGTCGGACGGTGGGACTGCTCTTCCAATTCTTCGAGGTTATATCCTTATACCTTATAGGTAATGGTTAAAAATTAATCAATACTTTTGTGTGTTATTCAACGGGTTTTTCAGTCGCTATAATTCGCCCCCTATTGAACGCGCAGCAACGAGGCCGCGAACGAACCCGGGAAACAGAGAAGGGTAGCTGAGATGATTCGATTGAAGATGAATCCGCTAACGGAGTCAGCAACGCTTCTTCGGCGGGCGGGTGTGGTTCTGGGCAGTGTCGGATTGACAGCACTCTTTTCCCTGTTGGTTTTGCTAAGGGCGCTGTTCGGGAGGTTGAACCGGCCCATCGTCGACAAATACTGCCGCGAGTGGTCGGCCTCGCTGTTACGACTGGTTCGTGCCAGCCTCACCGTGCGCGGGCAAGTGCCTGATTTCGGCGACGGGCGCCGGTACATCATCATGTGCACCCATGCCAGCCACTATGATATTCCGGTCACCTTCGTATCGTTGCCGGGATCGATCCGCATGCTGGCAAAAAAGGAGCTGTTCAGTATCCCGCTGCTGGGGCAGGCCATGCGTGCAGCGGAATTCCCCTCAGTAGACCGCTCCAATCGGCAACGTGCAGTCAGGGATCTGGAGAAGGCGCGGGCGATGATGGAAAGTGGAATCGTGCTCTGGGCCGCGCCCGAGGGAACCCGCTCGCCGGACGGAAAACTTCTGCCTTTCAAGAAAGGCTGTTTTCACCTGGCGCTGGATACTGAGGCGGTGATCGTGCCGGTGGCCGTGCGGGGTATTCACCGTGTTTTACCGGCCCGCACCTGGCAGATCAACCTCGGGCAGCCGGTGGATGTGAGGGTAGGAGAACCGCTGGATACGGCCGGTAAGACCAAAGCCGACCTGGACGAAGTCATGACCGAGGTGCGCGGAAGGCTGACGGAGCTGTTGGGAGACGGTGAAGCCGGTTAGCACCGGCCTCACATCGGCACGCAGATCAGGCCGTACCGGCAGCCACCACCGTGGAGAGCAGATAGCCGGTATAGGCCACGTACACCAGCACCAGGATGCCACCATCCACACGGCTCACCAGTTTTCGCCATCCGGTAAGCCCGTAACCCATCAGGAACAGACCCACCGTGAGCGCCAGCATCAGCGTCCAGTCACGGTAGAGCACTTCCGGGTCCACCGCGAGGGGTTCGATAACAGCCGCGAGACCCACCACGGCGAGGGTGTTGAAAATGCCCGACCCCAGAATATTGCCCAGGATCAGGTCGTGTTCGTTCTTTTTGACCGCGGCCAGAGCCGAGGCGAGTTCGGGCAGGGAAGTGCCGATGGCAACGATGGTGAGACCGATCACCAGATCGCTGACTCCAAGGCTCTGGGCAATCGTGACGGCACCCCAGACCAGCATCCGGGAGCTGACGATCAGCAGTACCAGGCCAATTACCAGCCAGATCACGGCGGTTTTCAGGGGCATGGGGTGCGCAATGATCTCGGCGTCGGCATCACCGGCCAGAGGGTCCGCCTTGCCTTTCAGGCCCTGGTAGATTGACCATCCCATAACCACAGCAAATACCGCCAGCAACACCCAGCCATCCATGCGTGAGAGTTGCCCGTCGATCAGCTGGGCGCCGGCAATGAGGGTGAGTACGATCAGCAGTGGCAGCTCCTTGCGGATCACCTGGGAGTGCACTGCGATGGGCGCGATGATGGCTGTCAGGCCGACAATAAGCGCAATGTTGGTAATGTTGGAGCCATAGCCGTTACCCAGGGCCAGGCCAGGGTTGCCATCAGACGCAGCCATGGCTGAGACGGCGAGTTCCGGTGCCGAGGTGCCGAAACCGATAATCACCATGCCGATCAGCAGGGTGGGCATGCCAAGATGTTTGGCGGTCGCCGCGGCGCCCTCCACAAATTTATCGGCACTCCAGACCAGCAGGATCAGGCCGGCGATGATTGCGCCAAATGCCATTAGCATAGATAGACCTCAGTTGATGAAACGCCCGAGCATGTAGACACCGGCGTAGCCCAGGGTATAGGCCGCCAGAAGGTGTGCAAGATACCGCATATAGGCGGCAAAGGTCAGCCCCGGAATCTTGCTCATTGCCACTATACCGGCGGCTGAGCCAATCACCAGGAGCGATCCACCCACACCCACGGCATAGGTCAGGCCCATCCACTCGCCGGGGCTCATGTCGATGCCGGCCTTCAGCAGGGCCGCCGTCAGAGGCACGTTATCGATAACGGCCGAGAAGATGCCCATCAGGTAATTGGCGTACAGCGGCGGCAGGATGTCGTAAATCGCCACCAGCGAATCCAGCGCATGGATCTCCTTGAGCATGCCCACCAGCAGAAGGATGCCGAGAAAGAACAGCAGCGTTTCAAACTCGATGATGCGGATGTACTCGAGAATCGGGTCCAGATCGGAGTCGTCACTCATGAATCGAGACACCAGGAACATGATGGACAGGCCGAACAGAAAGGTCAGTACCGGTGGAATCCCGAACAGGGCATTCCCGGCAATGGTGCTCAGGATTGTTAACAAAAACAGCCCGCTGATGATCGCGTCCACCCGTCGCACAGGGGTATTGTTGGAGCGCAGGGTCACGGTTCCTGTGAGCCCTCGAGACAGGAAAACCGCAAGGATGAAAACGGTGATCGAGGCCGGAATGGCCAGGGTCAGAAGGGTCAGTATTTCAACCTTTTCCGCCAGGAAAATCATCAACGTAGTGACGTCGCCGGTGATCAGGGAAACGCCTCCCGAGTTGACCGCAAACACAACCAGCGTGACGAACTGGATACGTTTTTTCAGCTCCAGATCCAGAGACAGAATCAGCGAGCATGAGACTAAAGTGGCGGTGATATTGTCTGCTAAAGAGGAGAAAATGAAACAAAAAAGACCGGTCAGGAACAGTAGCCGTCGCTCGCTTACCTGCTTCGGCATGATCAGGTAAATCACGTTTTCGATCATACCCTTCTTGTTCAGGTAGGCGACAAACGTCATGGCTGCGACCAGAAACAGCCACAGCCCGGCGATTTCGGCGATGCTCTCGGACAGACCATCGGAAATGGCAGACGTTTCACCAGCGTTATCACTGAACAGGAACAGCAGCATCCAGCTCATGGTGCCAAAGAACAGCGTTACCTTGGCCTTGTTGATGTGGATGACCTCTTCAAATATGACGCCTAGCAGCGCCAGAACCGCGAGAATAATCAGAAACGCATCAAGGGCAGACATTGGGGAAATCCCGTCCTGGTTTGTCAAAGTGGAGGCCTGAGCCGGCCAGACAGATCACGCGGGCGGATTTTAGACCTTTGACCCGTAGCAAACCACTGTTCGTAAGTGCACGTATCGGCCCCTGAAGCAAATAGATGCCGAAGAAAGACGCAACGATTGACAATCGCAATTTATTCTCCCGGCAAAAATCGGGATAATTGCGCGCACATTCAGACCGGAAGCAGACGGCGGCGCCGTTTACCTCGCGCCCGACCGGCTTCCGACAGGCTCTCTTGCTGATCGTGAGAGGGCAAAAAGGCTCAACACTAGCTAGGGTGAAAACCAATGGCCGTTAGACAGGCAGACGTAGTGCTGGTCGGCGGTGGCGTCATGAGCGCCACTCTCGGCATGATGCTCAGGCAGCTTGATCCGTCCCTGGACATCGTCATGGTGGAGCGTCTCGACCACGTTGCCCATGAGAGCACAGACGGATGGAACAACGCAGGTACCGGGCATGCCGGGTACTGTGAGCTTAACTACACTCCCGAGACCGGTGATGGCGATGTCACCATCGATCGGGCCCTGCAGATCAACGCCCAGTTCGAGGTGTCACTGCAGCTGTGGTCCTACCTTGTGGAGCAGGGCATCCTGCCCGAACCCTCCAGCTTTATTAACCGCACACCGCATCAGAGCTTTGTCTGGGGCGAGAAGGATGTGGCCTTCCTCAAGCGTCGTTATGAACGCCTGAGTGCCCATCACCTGTTCCGCGACATGGAATACACCGAGTCCCCGAAGGATCTCGAGGAATGGATGCCGCTGATCGTCAATAACCGGGACCCCATGCAGCGGGTTGCCGCGACCCGGATCAAGCACGGTTCCGATGTGGATTTCGGCTCGCTTACCCGCAGCATGGTGAGCTGGCTGGAAACCCAGCCGAATTTCGAGCTGATGCTCAGCTCACCGGTGCACTACATCGACCAGCGGGACAACGGCCGTTGGAAGATCCGCGTCAAGAACCAGAAGACCGGCGAGCTGACCAAGCTCGAGACCGGCTTCGTGTTCCTCGGCGCCGGCGGTGGCGCGTTGCCGCTGCTGCAGAAATCCGGTATCGACGAAGCACGTGGCTACGGTGGCTTCCCGGTGAGCGGTCAGTGGCTGGTGTGTGGCAAGCCCGACATCGTCAAGCAGCATAACTCCAAGGTATACGGCAAGGCGCCGATCGGGGCACCGCCCATGTCGGTACCGCACCTCGATACCCGCATCATTAATGGCGAGCCGGCCCTTCTGTTCGGCCCCTTCGCCGGTTTCACCACCCGCTTCCTGAAGCAGGGCTCTATCTTTGATCTGATTGGTTCGGTGAAGCCCACCAACCTGAAGCCCATGCTCTCGGTGAGCAAGAGCAACATGGACCTGACACGCTACCTGATCGGTGAAGTGTTCCAGTCCCACGGTGACCGGGTGGCATCGTTGCGCAACTTCTTCCCGGACGCCATGGAGGATGATTGGCAACTGCGCATGGCCGGCCAGCGCGTTCAGATCATCAAGCAGGTCGATGGTGGCGGTGGCAAGCTTGAGTTCGGCACCGAAATTGTGGCGGCAAAAGATGGAACGCTGGCGGCGCTGCTGGGTGCTTCGCCCGGAGCCTCCACCGCAGCCAATGCCATGATCAACGTGATCGAGCGTTGTTTCCCGGAGAAGATCAAGACGCCGGAGTGGCAGGAACGGATGAAAGAGCTTGTTCCGTCCTATGGCCAGTCCCTGGTAGAGGACGAAGCACTGCTTACCAAAGTTCGCGAGAGGACCCTGTCGACCCTGAAACTGGGCTGATATTCCCAATCGATCTAAGAAAGCCTAAGGCACTGCGATTGCTGGATTCACTCCCGGCTGTTGTAGTGCTTTTTGCGTTTCAAATGGGGGTGAAATTTGCGATTTCACAGCTAATGCGTAGGGTTATAAGTCAACCCTTATGAAAGGAGAGAGCCTGTGAGTGAGCAAAAGTACAATCCTGAGAAAGGGTATATTGCATTACTGGGCTGGAGCCTGAATGCGGTTGAAGCGGCCGACAAATTTGATCGTCGGTATGTTGTCGTGGCACCGGACTGGGCCGAAGCCTATTGCGAAGAGCATGACATTCCCTACGTGCCCTGGAATTTTGAGCGCCTGAATGACCGTTCGGTAGAAATTGCGCAGACCCTCAAGGAGATGGGCGTAGACGTTGCCATCCCGTTGTTTGAGGAGACTGTGGAGTGGGCAGGTGCCATTAACTCAGTGTTGATGGACAAGCCTCGTCTGTTCGGTCAGGCCATGCTGCTGCGTGACAAGGCCCTGATGAAACGCCGTGCCCAGCTCGGTGGTATCCGGGTGGGTATCTTCGAGGAAGCGCACGACAAGGGTGATGTTATCCGGTTCCTCAAGCGGGTTAATCAGACTCTGCTGAAACTGGATGGTGACCCCAACGATCCGATTCACCTCAAGGCCTTTGATAAGGCCGGCTGCCTTGGCCACCGGGTGATCCGTACGCCGGATGAAGTCGATACCATCCCGGAAGAAGAATTCCCGGTTTTGATGGAGTCGCACCTGGATGGCTGGGAGTTTGCGGTCGAGGCCTGGATTCACAACGGCAAGATCGCTTTCCTGAACATTTCCGAGTACGTGACGCTGGGCTATTCGGTATTTGTGCCCGCAACACCGGACCTGGAGAAGTATCGCGACCAGATTCGCGGCGAAATCGAGAAGCTGATCAAGACCTTCGATATCGAATTCGGGTTTATCCACCCGGAGTACTTCGTGACCAGCGACCGGACCATGTACTTTGGCGAGGTGGCCTATCGTCCACCGGGCTTCAAGGTATTCGAGCTGCTTGAGCGTGCCTATGGTTTCAACGCGTATCAGGGCATGATCCTGGCCTTTGACCCGAAGACCACGGAAGAGGAAATCAAGGCCTTCTTCCCGAAGGAAGTGGTGGATGCGAAGGGTTACGCCGGTTGTTTCGGTGTGTATCCGCGCCGCCGGGTTGTCAGCAAGCTGGAAATTCCGGAGGAGACCGAAAATCACGAGTATTTCGAGTCTCACGAGCTGACTGCGCCGCTTGAAGAAACGGTCACCAAGCGTACCGCTTTCGGTACCCACTGGGGGCTGGTGTATTTCTTCGGTGAAGACCCCTATGTCATGCGGGACCTCCTGAAACATCAGGAAGACCTCGATTTCTATGTATAATCAGGAGAAGCATTAACAACAACCGGGTTTGGTGCCAGGCCCTGAGGATTATCGTTTGAACGATCACCAATCGGGCAGCGCAGCGCCAGCTGTAAACATTGACAAGCTGGCTCAACGCCTGGATGACGCCATTCAGGCTTTGGAAGAAAGCCGGTCTTTTACCAAGGCCGGCAAACTGCCGCGTGTGCTGGATATTGCCCGCCGGGTCCTGCTGCAGCCGGATGGCTGCCGGATCATCGAGGAGCGCGCTGAGCGCCTTGAGCTGGCGGGTGTCTTTGCCGGCACCGACTGGGCCGAACCCGGTATTCTCCTTCCCACGCTGACAACCTATTCGCTGCAGAGCCAGAATGCCGATACCGTCGTCATTGAGGCCTTCAGCGAATTGCGGCTGCTTGCCGTCGCCCGGGGCAGCTATCTGCACCCTTCGGTGTCGGCTGAACAGGCCCACCACTATCTGACCCAGGTTCTTGCCATCAACCTCGGCCTGCTGTTTGGCATGACCGGCGAGGCTGAGCGGGAGCAGGGCAAGCTCGCGCTGATCAGCCAGAACCTTGTGCAGTACGTGGCCCACCACATCGGCTACGAACATGTCATTGATAGCCTGATCGAGGAGATCTGGCGGATCCTTGAACAGCGACCGATCCAGGTATCGGACGTACGCAAGATGATTACCCAGATTGCCCTTTGTCGGGCTGATCCGCAGGCCGATCTGGGCAGTGCCGGGCGCGGTGCCGACCGATTGATCTCCAGCCTCTATGGCCCCACCCGGGCCTGCAGTGAAGACCCCGGAACTGTGGTCTACGAGCAGCGGCTGGAAACCATGGACGCCCAGGCCCTGCAGAACGAGGCCACCGGGTTTGCGCGTTCCATGCACGATACCGGCCTGGTCTCGCCTTACCATGCCTCGTTCATACGTTTCATCCTGTTGGACCAGGACACCTTGCTGAGCGAGGCGCTGGGGCTGTCCAGTACCGGCCGGGATTGCCTGATGTGCTATCGGGAGCTGGTCCACACCCTCATTAAAGAAGGTATCTATCCGGAAACGGCACAGGGCATCTACGGCCTGGCGCTACTGCTGGAGCGGGGTATTCTTTATCAACCTCCTGTTGCGCCGGGTCTGTGGCGCCAGGCACGGTTGTCTTTGTGCCCCCATGCGCGGGAGCGACTTGAACTGGCCTATGGCTACCAACCGCAACCCAATGCCTGGCTGATTCAGGGCGTATTGAATATGTTGGGCCAGCCTTTGGGCGTGGGGCAGGGCAACAATCCTACCTGCCAGTCGGCCCGTGCTCTTTCGATGTGGGCCTATAACGATCCGGATTATCTCTTGCAGATGGTGGCCTGGGCTGCCCGAGACAATGAAATCGTCATTCACTTTGAAGGCCAGCCGGTGTCGTCGGCCCGCAGTGTCGGCGGTGTCGCGTCCGAGGTTACCCTCGATCTGGATCCTGTCTCCCTGGTTGTAGTGCCGCATCTGGACCGCATTTATGTGGAGATGGGCCGGTTGTGCGTCGGCCGCCAGGGCGATCCCCACAAATGGGTGAACCCGGAGTTCCACGGCTGGTCTGCCGGGCGCGGATTTGCCATCAACGTGGATGTGGCCACTGGCAAGCTGCATGATCTGGAAGGCTTTATCCGGCATTTCTATGCCAGCTATCACCCCTACTACAATGGCAATCAGCCGCTGATCCACCCGCAGCCCGCGGGTATTGCAGTGACCGACAGTGCCGCCCGGTTTATCGGCTGGCACGCCATTACCATTCTCCGGGCCGCGCTTGACCCGGAAGGTGAGATGCGGATTTATTTCTTCAATCCCAATAACGACAGCGGCCAGAACTGGGGCGATGGAGTCAAAGTCAGTACCTCGGGCAACGGAGAGCGTTTTGGCGAGTCGTCGCTGCCTTTCGAACAGTTCACATCGCGACTGTACATCTTCCATTACGATCCCCTGGAGCGGGGGGAACCTGCGGAAGTGAACGAGGATGCCCTTCGGCGCGTAACAGAGGGTGTGTATCGCAGTTGGGGTCTGGATCGCGTGCCGGCGGATGCTTTGCAGGCGGAGCCGCCCATAACCGATTGATCCCGGAACCTGCCGATCACCCGGAATCCACAGATCAAGAGGAAGGCCATGGCCAACGAACAGACCCCGGCCCGTAATGGGGCCGAGTTGTTTATCCGGGCGCTGGAAAACGAAGGCGTTGAATACATTTTCGCGGTGCCCGGTGAGGAGAATCTTGCCTTCCTTGAGGCTTTGAGGACCTCCAGTATTCAGCTGGTCCTCAACCGCCATGAGCAGGCTGCCGGGTTCATGGCCGCCACCTACGGCCGACTGACGGGGCGCGTGGGAGTCTGCCTTTCCACGCTCGGGCCCGGCGCCACCAACTTCGTGACTGCCGCCGCCTACGCTCAGCTGGGCGGTATGCCCATGATGATGATCTCGGGCCAGAAACCCATCAAGTCCTCCAAGCAGGGGCTATTCCAGATTCTGGATGTGGTGGACCTGATGCGTCCGCTCACCAAGTACACCCGGCAAATCAGCAATGCCAACACCATCCCTGCCAAGGTTCGGGAAGCTTTCCGCCTGGCCTCTGAAGAGCGCCCGGGTGCCGTGCATCTGGAGCTTCCAGAGGACATCGCCGATGAGGCGCCCGAATCCGATACCCACATCTTCAAACCCAGTGACGCCCGGCGGCCCTCGGCCAGCCCGAAAAGCCTGGAGATGGCGTGCGAAATGCTGCGCGAGGCCCGGCATCCGCTGATCATGATCGGTGCCGGCGCCAACCGGAAACGGGTTTCCCAGGCGTTGCTGCATCTCGTGAATGTCACCGGCATCCCGTTCTTCACCACCCAGATGGGCAAGGGCGTGGTGGATGAGCGACATCCGCGCTACCTGGGCAACGCTGCCCTGTCGGCCGGGGACTTCGTTCACTGTGCAATCGACCGCGCCGACCTGGTGATCAACGTGGGCCATGATGTGGTGGAAAAGCCGCCTTTCTTCATGACCCCCGGCGGCAAGAAGGTCATTCATGTGAACTTCAGTGCGGCCGACGTGGACCCGGTGTACTTCCCCCAGCACGAGGTTGTCGGGGATATCGCCAACAGCGTGGAATACATGGCCGAGAACTGCGGCCAGTGCGCCAACCACGACTTCACCCGTCTGATGGAGGTGAAGGAGGCGGTGGATGCGCACCTGCAGGAGCGGGCCGAAGACGATCGCTTCCCGGTGATCCCCCAACGCATTGTTCACGATGTGCGCCAGGTAATGCCCGATGACGGGATCATCACGCTCGACAACGGCATGTACAAACTCTGGTTTGCCCGCAATTACCGCGCCTACGACAACAATACGGTACTGCTCGACAACGCCCTGGCCTCCATGGGCGCCGGCTTGCCCAGCGGCATGATGGCCTCCATGCTGTATCCGGACCTGAAAGTGATGGCGATCTGTGGCGATGGCGGCTTCATGATGAACAGCCAGGAGCTGGAAACGGCGGTTCGACTGAACCTCAACCTGGTGGTGCTGATTATCAACGACAGTGCCTACGGCATGATCAAGTGGAAGCAGGGCCAGGAAGGCTACAGCGATTTCGGCCTGGATTATCGCAACCCGGATTTTGTCACCTATGCCCAATCCTACGGCGCCAAGGGTCACCGCTTGACCCGCACGGAGGACCTGCGACCGACCCTGGAAGGTGCCCTGGCTGAAGGCGGTGTTCATGTGGTGGACGTGCCCGTGGATTACAGTGAAAACCGCCGGGTGTTTGATGAGGAGCTGGCGGAACTGACCTGCAAGCTCTGAGGGGTGTATTATGCGTCCATGGATGATGAGCCCGAGGTAGCACTGCAATGATCCGTCCCTTTTTTCGCGGCCTGGTGGCCGTCGCGACACTGACGTTGCTCGCCGGTTGTAGCAACCCCGAGACACCCCAGGAAGTGGCGGCGGCCTTCTGGCAGGCCATGGCCGAGAACGACGCCGGTGACGTGATGGAATACTCCACCCTGGCGGAATCCGCCGCGTTCGACGGTTACAAGCGCAGCTGGACCGACGCCGTGCCATCCTTCGGCCGGGTCGTCATTGAAGATCGCGAAGCCACTATCGTGACCCGCCTGCCGGCCGAAGCCGGAACCGAAGGTGAGCGGCTGGAGCTGGTCACCTATCTCGTACGGTTCCAGGATCAGTGGCTGGTGGATTACGACCGTACTGGCGAGGCCATCCTTAATCCTTCCCCGTTCAGCAGCATCATGGGCGAGCTCAGCCGGCTCGGTGACGAGCTCAGCGCCCGTTTCTCATCGTCTTCGGATGACTTTGAGCAGCAGATGGAGCAGCTGGCGCGGGATCTGGAAGCCTACTCCGAGAAAATCGGCCGCGAGGCAGAGGGCGCCATGGAGGCGTTCGGCAAGAAGTTGCAGGAAGCCATGCGGGAGCTTGAGCGCTCGGTGGAAGACGCCCTGAAAGACAGTGAGCCGACACCGGAAGAGGACCGGGTGATTCTGGAGCAGGCCGCCCGGGATCTGGATCGCCAGGCCGATGAGCTGAACGATCCCACCATGGAATCGATCGCCAATGCCAGCCGCACCGTGGCCGAAACCGGCGAACGCTTCACGCGCCTGAGTGAGGAAACGCTGAATCGTCACCGGGAAGAGTGGCAGCAGAGCCTGGCTGAGATGCGCGCCGACGCGGACGAATTCATCGAGCAGCTCAGACTTTAGCGGGCTTGCTCGGCGCCTCGCAGCATGGCCTGAAGCAGCTCCTCGGCATCGAATTTCGTCAGCGCTTCGTTGGCGCCCACCTGATTGGCATAGCTCAGGCTCATCTCACTGTTCAGTGACGTATGCAGGATGATGTAAGGCTGCTTCAGCGCTGAATTGTCCCGCACATTGAACGCCAGCTCGTACCCATCGAGCCCCGGCATCTCGATATCGCTGACCAGAATGTCCGTGGGCCGGCCCAGTTCATGGTCGCGCAGCAGAATCTGCAGCGCGTCATCACCGTTCGACGTCACCTGGTAGGGGATGTCCTTGCTGTCCAGCACGTCCGAGAGTTGCTTACGGGCCACCTGGGAATCGTCGACCATCAGAATGTTCAGGGACTTGAGCGTCTCACTCTGCACATCCGTGAGAACGACCTCCTGGGTGTCCAGTGATTCCGGATACACCTTTGCCAACAGCAATTCCACATCCAGCAGCTGGATGATATCGCCATCCACGTCCAGCAGCCCTGTGATAAACGCCTTGCTGCCCAGGGCTTTGGGTGGCGGCATCACCGATTTCCAGTCAGTCTCGATGATCTGTTGCACGCTGCGCACCAGAAAACCGATCTCCTGGCGCTGGATATCCGTGACAATAATCGAGGCTTTTTCCCGTTCTTCCTGTGTCAGCGGCGGATAGCCGACCGCGGCAGCCATATCAATCACCGGAACGGCGGAACCCCGGAAGGTGGCCGTGCCGATGACGGCGTGATGGCTGTGGGGCAGTTTCGTCAGCCGCATGAAAGGCAGGATTTCCCGGATCTTCAGGGTTCCGATCCCGAACAGACGCTCGCCGGAAAGCCGGAACAGCAGAAGTTTCTGGGTCTGCTTCGCTTTGCTGGACATACAACCGGGTCCTTTCAAACGCAAAAGCCCCTGACGCAGGAGCTTTTCAAGAATTGGATTCAGCAGGCTGTCTGGCGGGCGCTGCCAAGCCCATAAGCCTGAGGTATGTAGCAATAGTAGCAGCTTTACCGCGAATCGGGATTCAGAAGGATTGTTTCAAATGGTGACAGAAACACTCCGCGCGAGGACTTGTGTTGCCATATCAGTGTGCCCTCAGAACGCCATGTCCTTGCCGTCCCAGGCCTTGAAGCAGCCGGTTTCGGCGAGAGTGAGGCTATCAATCTGCCGCCTGAGGCCATCAACGGATTGTTCAACCGATACCTCGGCGTCGCTACCGCCCATGTCCGTGGCCACCCAGCCCGGGTGGTAGATGCCCACGGCTATGCCCTGCTCACGCAGGTCCACGGCCAGATTTCGTCCGAGATTGAGCGCCGCCGCTTTCGAAGCACGATAAATGTACCGGCCGCCACCGGCAGAAGCCTGGGATCCAAGCTTGCTGGATATGATGGCGATTTTCGGGGTGCCGACCCCGGCCAATGCCAGTCTGAGATTGGGTAGCAGCGCCTGTATGGTGAGGAATACGCCGGTCACATTGACCTGGAAGTGCTCCGCCCAGAGTTCTGGCGGATAGCCGCCTTCCAGCTGTTCATGGCGATCAAGCAGAATGCCGGCGTTACAGACCAGGGTTGAGATCGGTTGATTTTCGAGGCGCTCGCCCAGCGCGGTCACGCTGGCGGGGTCGGCGACATCCAGCACCTCCATGCCCGGTTCGCTGCGGGCCGTACCGATGACATGCTCGCCCGCCTCTCTCCACTCATCGGCCAGGCCCTTGCCGATGCCGCGATTGGCGCCCGTGATAAGAATGGTCATGTTTGTATTCCTTGTGGCTGAGGCTCAACATTAGCACAGGTCTCTGGCGATCCCTGCCGGAAGTGCTGCCTACCAGGGGAGGTTATTCAGGATGAACCAGGCGGTGCCGCCGGTCGCCAGGATTGCCACCAGGGCAAGCAGACCGTCCCGCGCCACGATAGCCAGGCCAAACGCCATCAGGGCGATTCCGGCACCGTTGGCGCTGAATGGAATCACCTCCATCAGTGGCATGGCAGCGGCCACAATCATACAGATGATGGCGATAACGTATTGCCCCGGCCCGCGAACCAGCCAGAGCAGCCTTTGTTTTGTCCATCGATCCACAAACCGGGCGGGCTTGTTCATCCAGTCCAGCCCCCTGGCAAGCTTTTCTCTTTCGATGTTCCGGCGCGCCAGCTTTGAGGGAATCCAGATCGAGTGGCGCTGGAAAATCAGTTGCCCCAGGGTGAGTAGCACCATAAGACCAAGCAGCGTCGGTACTCCCGGAATATCACCTATCAGCGGGGCCAGGGTGATTACGCCGGCGATCAAAACCATCGGCCCGAAGGAACGTTCACCAACAGCTGCCAGTACATCGCCCACAGACACCTGAACCTGACCCTCGGTGTTTGCGCGAAGGCGTTCCAGAAGTTCTGTCAGGCTGGCCGGATCGTCTGGCTGGTTCATGGTGGTGCTCGTGGTCTCCTATTGAACAGGTTTTGCAGACACTACCTTGATTGCGCAACGAGTGCATGAACACAAGATGACAGGGAGTTAGCCCGGGCGTTGCTACTCAGAATATTGAGTGCCTGATCAATTAGTCTATATTAATTAGACCTTCCTTCGTCGACGGCATCAAAGATGTATCCAGGCCAGAGCAACGGGTTGCCGTTCTCAAAGTTGTTGCACCCGCGTTTTTTGACGCCCGCCCTGTGCAGACCTGCTTTGGTGCTCGCGTTCATTCTCTGTTTTTCCGCCCCAAGCTATGGCGACTGCGACATCACCCTGCGCTGGGACGATGATCCGCCGTATTTCATGGTTCAGGAGGGTAAGGTGGTCGGCATTGATGCCGACCTGGTCCGTGAGGCCATGGGACGCCTGGATTGCGGGATTTCCTTTCAGAAGATGCCATGGGCCAGGGCGCTTCGGGAGTTGCGTGACGGGCATGTGGATATGCTTTCCGGCGCTTACCGGACTCCGGAGCGAGAGGAGTATGCCCATTACTCCGAAGTGGTCGGTCTGGTATCGCCCAATATCCTGTTTATTCGGCGATCTGACGAGTCCAGGTTCGAGCTGAATGGCTTGCGGCAGCTGCTGGAATCGGGTTTCAGGCTTGGTGCCCAGATTCATGTGTCCTACAGCGATGAATACAGCGCCCTCATCCAGAATCCAGACTACGACAAAAACATCGAGTACCTCTCCCGCAGGGAGCCGCTATGGCTCATGCTGGCCCGGGATCGGGTCGATGGTGTGGTGGCGAGTCAGTTAACCGGGCTCTACGAGATTCAGGAACTGGGGCTGACCGGAACTCTTATTCCCAGCTCCCTGGTCGTGTCCAACAAGCCCGCGTACTTTGTTTTCTCCAAAGCCACGGTTACAGCCGGATTTGTGGCAGATTTTGATCGCGCGCTGCAGTCGATGCTGGATGATGGCACCTTTGCATCGATCGTGAATCGGTATGTTTGCGTGGCTGCATGTGCTGGGCTGTCAGAAACTGAAGATGACCCAGAGGATTGTTCTTTGGCAGGCCTTTAGGCGGTAGCAAATCTGCCAAAAGCGAATGAAAAAAGCCGGAGGGTTGCTCCGGCTTTTTCGTCTTCAGGATTGGTTCATCACTCGCCAGTTTCAGTGGCGCCGACACCACCCTGATAGTTGGCAGGAATGAATTCATAACCCTGGTCTGCGCTTTTCAGGTGCCCCAGGCCGGGAAAAGACAGGTGGGCGGAGCCTACCCAGTACCCGGTTTCCTGAGCGTCGGCAAAGGCCTGTGCACGAGACTCCACTGCCTGTTCACTGTTCACATCGAACTGGATGGCAATGTCCGGCTGCGGGAACTGAACCGCTGCCACGTGAATCAGGTCGCCCCAAAGCATCAGCGTGTTGTCCCCGCTTTCCACCTTGTAAAGGCTGTGGCCCGGGGTGTGCCCGCTGGCGGACACTGCAGAAATACCCGGCACAAGCTCCTGGTCTTTGTCGAAAGGCTTGAACTGGCCGGACTCGACATACGGATTCAAAGAGGCCATCGCGCCTTTGAAAAAGCCCTTGGAACCTTCGTCAGCGGCCTTCAGGTTGTCTTCGTTCAGCCAAAAATTCTGGTCTTCCACGCTGGCGCGGACAATGGCATTCGGGAACACAATTTCACCGTCTGACACCAACCCGCCAACATGGTCCGGATGCATGTGCGTGATGTAGATCTCGTCGACATCTGCGGGCTCGTAACCGGACGCTTTCAGATGTTCAACCAGTTTTCCGAGAGTCGGGCCAAACAGGCTGCCTGCACCGGTATCCACCAGCACCAGATGGTTGCCGGTGTTGATCAGATAGCCGTTAACGGACGTGTCGAGCGGGGCAGAGAGGAAGTTATCCGCCAGGGTGTTATGCACGTGTTCTTCGGTGGTGTTCAGCAACAGTTTGTCCACCGGCAGCTTGACGGTGCCATCGGACAGGGCGGTTATTTCGAAGTTGCCGAGCATGGTGCGGTAATAGCCCGGAGCCTGCTCTTTTACCATCGGAGCCTCCGCCTGGGCGGCGGCCGCAAACAGAACACCGGCGGTCAGGCCGGTAATGCGAGTCAGCATGGTAGGCATACGTAATCCCTCTTCCGTCTTGTAAACAGAATGAATGTTTGGGTGTGGGGGTAATCTTCGTTGAGGGAACCAGTTTAGACCACTCTGGCCGGGCACAAAAAAAGGCCTCGTCGTGGGACGAGGCCTTTTGGTTGTTTGGTGGAGACGGCGGGAATTGAACCCGATGTCGCACGCTCTCGAAGCAACACAGCAAACCACTATCACCGTTAAAACAGTCACTTCCAAAGTTAGAAAACCACTCATGACCACAGAAAAGCGCAAAGGCGTGGACACTTTGTTGACACCTGGGGTTTCTATCTTTCGAATACGACGTTTTTGGTAGCAGCTAGTGCATCGGGGATCGTCGAGCTAATGGAATCTTGGAGGTGAGTTATCCAAGACTCGAAGTTCGGTGGATTCAGCCTGTATATCTCATTAGGTTCTGTGGGGATTCTCGGAATTAACTCGATCACTAAGGCATGGGTTGCACGTGCCATATTGATAGCGGTATCGAATTGGGGAAGCTTTATTTCAGCCTCTCCATCCATGTTCGAGTGCGCAATTCTTTTTGACCGTGCTTCTGTCATCGCGACGCGATAGCGCTCTAAATCGTCCTTGGTAAGATTTAGCTCCCAAGAAAGATCAGTTATAAAACTCGAGTTTTCCCCGAAAACCTTTTTCCAATGGAATTCCTCGTTGTTGGTCCCGTATGCCTTGCACCACTCAATAACGGCGGTCGTGTAGCTGCTGTTGATCAGCTGAGTCCATATAATGTTGGTTACTCCGAGCTCCTTGATAGATGCTGACAGTTGTCTAGCTATAAGAGCAGACCTTACGAACGCCATGTTGTTATTCCAAAATTGGTGCATCGACTCAGGCTCGATCTCGGAGAAGTTGTATCCAGTCGGGTTGATCTTCGACTTCCATCCATAAGTCCATGGTGAGCATGAGTGGTGCCACCTTTCCGCAACACTTCCTTCCAGGTCGAGTTGTTCTCCCGTTCGAGTGTTCCTAACAAGCATCATTCCCCCGATTGCAATTCATAGTCAAACTTTATGTCTACCAGCTTAGACTACCTTTCTGATCCTGATACTCTGACGAAAAGTTAGATTCTAAGGAGGGATGTTGTGTCCACAGGCTTTGCAGTCATTACAGAAAACGATGAGTCGAAATGGGATGACGAGACGGGTGTTCAGTACCACTATCCCGTCATGTACCAGAAGTATTTGGAGCCTGGAACAAAAGTTGTCTACTACAAGGGACGAATAGGAAAAGATAAAAAGTACGAATCTGCCCGCCTCTCAAATCAACCTCACTATTTCGGAGTGGCCGAAATTGCCAGTATTGATGCGCTCAGCAAAGAGGAGGGCGGTGGCTGGATGGCCCGCCTAATAAATTATCAGGAGTTTTTGGAAGCCGTGCCACACAAAGTGGACGGGGAGACCTTTGAGGACATTCCCGAATCACAGAAATCCAATTATTGGCGGCGATCCGTTCGAGGCATCAGTCCGGACGTGTTTGAACGTATTCTAGATGCCTCCAGCCCTCTCCCTGTTCCTCCTGGAACCTTTAAAACCAAAGGTCAACGTGATCTTTCGTCTACCGGTATTGAGGGTAAAAAAAGGGTTGTTTATACCACGGTATATGAGCGGGATCCCAAGCTACGGAAACGTGCGATCGATATACATGGGTTGAGGTGCAAAGCCTGCGACTTTCATTTCGGCGAGACATATGGCGATTACGGAAAGGGACTCATTCACATTCACCACACTAAACCACTTTTCGAAAATGGCGAGGCGCAGGAAGTCGACCCCAAAACGGATTTAATACCTCTCTGCGCAAACTGTCACACGATTGTTCACCGGAGACGTGATCGAACGCTTACGGTTGAGCAAGTGATGCAGCTCATCAAGCAGAAGGAACTCAAAGCATGATCGACGCTATGCAATGGTTATGGAGCTGGATTACCCATTTCATTGAACAGAACGGTGTCGTTTTTTCAGCCTTGGTCGCTGCAGTTGCCTATGGGTATAAAACAAGGCTTGAGATCAAAAAGTCCGTCCGACATGCTCTCTTTCTTGTCATGCAGGTGCGAGTTTCCCTCTTCGCGCTTATCCAAGATGTAGAAAAGACAGTAGGCTCCACGGTCTCCTCAACGGTGTCGGCTCTTTCAGAAGAGATTGGCGACGTTGACGAGAAAACCGTTAGAGTGAATAAGGAAAAAGCTTCACAGTTCGGTTCTGCGCTGGAAGAAAGGTTCTTCGCGTTGGACGGAGCGAGCTTTTCGGAAGCAGTGAGCGCAGCAACAACAGATTTATCAAAGGATGATCCGTTTATGGCCAATAGGATCGCCTTTATTGCGAAGCTGCCTGCAGCTTTGGAAGCCCAGAAAGATTATCTGGTAGAGGTTAAAGATCTACTCGAAAGCGAGGTAGACCAGACGCTTCCTGAGCAGGTAAGAAAGAATACTCGACTGGTTTGCAATGCGTTGCTCGAGAAACAGCAAATTCAGTCGTCACGCGAGCTTCTTGCTGCCGTCGATGAGGTTTTACTGGAGCTTGCCAGGAAAAGCAGCGCTTTTCATCGTTGGAAGATGAGGCGTCGCATCAAACAGTGGGATTCCGGCACTGAAATGGAATCCCCAGAGACAGATCCCGAAGAGCTGAAAAAAATGCTTCACAAAGCCGCCGGTGAGATCGCGGTCTTAAACCAGCAGAGTTAAAATCACAGCATTATAAAGCGCCGATATGGCATACACTCGGGACAAATCAATGTGGCTGGTGGTCTTTTATATCATTGAATCGCATTGAAAAGGACGCTCGCCTACCTTTTAGATAGGAAAAGATCTGAATGCTCGATCATTGAGATGTTTGGCAAACCCTTGGACTGATTACACCTCGTTTGTCATCAGTATTGACGTAGGTGAAAATCTAATTTGCAAAAATTATATGGTTAGAAATACCATCGCCGTACACACCGTAGAACAAGAAAGGATTCATTATGGCTCGCGAAAAGAAAATACAAGCTTCTGCTCTTAACATCAGGCTGACTACTGAAGGTCATAGGCCAGAAGATTATATTTCCTTGTTCAAGGACATTCTGCGTTGGAACCTTAGTGCAAAAATAGCTAGTCGGGAGTGGGGACAGATAATTCAGTTCCATGAGGAGTCAAGCTACGTTGACGACTGGTGTTATTATGGCGACATTCTGAGGTTTACCACCATCGACGGTTGGTTCGATATGGATACCCAGGAGCAAGTAGCTAAGAACGAAGTCCGCAGTGTGTCAATTCCACCAAATCTACGCCCCAATGGACAGAGGCTTTCTTTCTTGTTCTTTCCGGAAAGCCATCTTTTTGTTTTCCAAACTTACGCAGGCAAGAAGAGGATGGGACCCTCGAGTTGTCTGAGGATGATAGATGGACTGCTAAGTAATTCCAGGGTTATAGAGAAGTATGGAAACGTGGAAGTCACGCTTGTTCCTGATCGAGATGAACTCGATTCAGCGTTCAGGATCCACATGTTGGAAACGCTGAGGTTAACCATCTTCAGGCCAAATCCAGATGGTTTCGCGAAAACAGAGCAGAAAATACTCGGTAGGCTCAATAGTGTGAATGCTAGTGGAGTTGACACTTCTTATAGATCTGTAAAAGGTGAAGGAATGACGCCTGATGATGAGCTAAGAAGTGAGGCGGACGTCGCAGCTCGCAATGGCCGCGTTTACATCAAAGGGAAAGACGAAGAAGGGCACAAGCAAGAGTATAAAACCGATGATCATCCTCTTAATGATAGTGTTTTCTACGATGAGGAGGTCGAGCTTGAAACCCAAGCGTTTTCTAATTTCGCAAAAAAAATTAAAGATAAATTTGCTGAGTGGGTGAGCAATGCCTAACCCTGAAAGACCGAAAGGTTATTGGGAGGCTTACGGAGGTTGGAAAGCTCTGTTTACCAGTCCCTACTTATGGTCCTCGGTATTTCTTTCATTTGTTTTCTTTCCGCTTTGGCGTGAAGAGAAGTGGATTGAGTACTCTCAAGGAATTTTCCCAGACCTTTTAGGCTTCACACTTGGGGGGTTTGCGATTTTCGTTGCCTTCGGTGATAAAAAATTCCTTTCCGTTATCTCTGGGTCTACCAAAGATGAGGCCTCGCCCTTGGTTGAGATAAGTGCAAGTTTTGCACACTTTATTTTTTGTCAAGTGCTAGCTCTGTTATATTCGGTATTGTATGAGTCTACGCCAGAGCTTCTAAACTCTTCAATAACTCTTTGCTTCTCTATCTGTGAGCCTTATCCGGACATAAAATTTATTTTCTCTTATATAGGTTCATTTTTCACTATTTATGCGCTGACGCTCTCCGTAGCAGCGGTAATTGCAATTTTTAGATTAGTGGCTATTTATGATATCTTTTCTCCGCCCTCTAACGACGGCTAGTCATGTTTGCAGTAAGCGCAATAATTATTTGTAGTATGTCAATTGTCACAAATTGGGTGTTGTAAAATGCAGGTGCGACTAAGATATGTCTCCTTCCCTTTGCTCTAATCACTGCGCCTATGTTGTTAGGAGTATTTAATATGCTGGGCGAAATTATAGATATGTATTGTTAAGAGTTTCCATTGACTAGATCGTGTGACTTCAGAGAAAACGCATACAGCGGTAGAGTGGTGTCGACATCATCGCAGCTGATACTGGATTTTTTACTCAGCTTCGTCAAGATCCTTTAGTGCTTGATAACTTCTGGCTTTTGTTCTAGTGCTATTTCTTATGCCTAGCATGTTCTCTACATTCTTTGCTTCAAGCATAAATTTTTTATATTCGAGAATTGCCATCTCCTTGATATCTTTAAAGTCGGATTCTTTGTTGTAAGGTAGTGACTCAAAGCTTTGGAATACAGATATAGTTGAGTTTGCAGTAGAAATGCAATCACTTGCTCGATGTAGCATGCAGTGTATGTGGAAAAATAAGTCTCGACTATTGTTAACAATTGAGTTTGTCGCCGCTTCTGACTCTAATTCAGAGCAGGAGTCTCTTAGTCTATCCTTGCAGTCTTCTATTCGTTCTAGGCCTTTTTTGACTATCCACTTGTTTATTTCAGTTGCTAGGTCATCGTTTTTCTTGTTGATATATGACGTTAAATTGTCTGAAATAAGCTTTTGAGCTATGTGCCATTCAAAGCAGTATGAGGAGCATTTTTTAACTAGTTTTATTATTTGTCTTTGATCTTCTTTCTCTCGTTGATAATCATGCTGAGCTCGCCACTTTACAACACCATAAACCGCAGCCACAGCAATAAAAAATGAAGAAATGTCAGATCCACTTATGCTAGTTCCTAATACCGCAACGCCAACTAAGAAGCCAAATAGAAAGAATATTGTTGCGTTCAGTACCGTGTTGCTTGTTTTCTCAGTCACTTCAGAGATCCTTGCCAACCCAAACCACTTTGCCTATTACATCGAGATTTTCCAAGTCTGATTTAGATATCTCTTGCGGCGGATATTCTTTGTTGTCACTGAGTAATTGGACTCCGTCATTCCAAAGCGTTTGAATCCGTTTAACCAACAAGTGATCCCCGTTCCGGATCACATAGATGTGTCCGTCTCTTAGCTTCTTTTCGCTAGTGTCTACCATCACAGTCTCATTGTCAGAAATGGTCGGCTCCATTGAGTCGCCTTTGGCAAAAACCAGCGCCAATTCGTTTTCCTGCAGTCCCCGAAACCTCAGCCACTTCCTTCTAAACGCCAGTTCTCGGGTTGGTGCTTCATCCCCGGCAATTGATCCATGGCCGGCTGCCACCTGCACATTGTATCCAGGGATAAGAGCAAACTCTTCCTCAAATTGTGAATCAGACTTTGCTGGTTCTTTCCCTGTTGCTAGCCATTCCACCGATACTCCGGCCGCTTTTGCAATGCGCAGTAAACTGTCCAGCCGGGGCAGGGCGCCGTTTAGAATATTTCTAAAAGTGCTGTCCCCCATACCTGCCTTATGTGCGAACGACCTTGCCGATCCGCTACCAACGAGGCCCTTTAAACGTTCGGTGAAGCCGCTGTCGTCAACAGTTTGCTGCTCTTCTGACTTTATTTCTTCACGCATTTTTGGTTGTCACCAGTTAAAGGCTTAAAAACTTAACAGTTTACTGTTGACTGTAAGCTTTTTTAGGCCTATATTCTGCTTATGATCAGTAAACTGCTCATTCGTGAGCAGCTAAATGTGAAATTTAGTGTAGCAGAGTGCAAAACAGTGGACGAGCAAAAGCAAATCATTCTGATCGCAACCCCCGTCATGACTCAGGACCGCTACGCCCAACTTACGGGCTTAACGGAAGGGCAGGTCAGGGGCCAGATCGAAAAGGGACATCTGCCTTCACTCAAAATCGGCCGGGTGCGCATGGTCAATATTGCTGCGCTCTCTCAGCAGGCCCTTGACCAGGAGGACTGGCAATGACTCCGGACGTTCGCAACCAAAAGAAAACCATCATGCGCCTGCGCTTCCAGCAAGCCTGTGAAGCCCACCAGGAAGGCAATTACGAAGAAGCCGCCCAACGCATCAGCCAGATCCATCAGATGGTGTCCTCTAATATGGGCGTTGATTCTGACCTCTACTGGTACGGCCTCAACCTCACCATCACCTGGGCCGAATTCTTCCTCCAGGACGAAACCCGCGACTTCAATGCCTGGGCGGTAGGGCAAGCCTGTACCGCACTGAGGGCCGCCGCATGAAGTCCTCACGCCTAAACGTCGCCCGCAAGCTAAACAGCCTCGCTTTTCAGCGCCCGAAATCCGAGCCTGTAAATGTGTTCCAAACCGGCTTGAAGGCCCTGAATAACGACGACGTAGACGCCGCTATCAAAGCCGCTGCCCAGCTGTTCGTATTGGGCAACCTCCATCATCACGCGGCCGCCCAGAGGCTTCATGGCCAGCTCACAAACCGGATTCTGGCCAAAGAAATTCGGAACAGCGCTTTTGCCTTCCAGGGCCCTCGTCCGTCCTCTGCGCTCACTGCCCAGGCCCTGGAAGGCCTTTTTAACAATCTCCTGCACCACTTAAGCCACCTGCAGGAAGTCCGCACCGACTACCCGTGCGACTACATGGCCCGCTGCAAAGCCGGCTTCACCGACGCCCTGATCCACGAACTGGAAGCCAACGGCCATCACAGCCCGGCCTTTGACCGCCTCATACAACTGCGGGACGCCTGGGACTGCGGCCACCTGGATCTTCCCACCGTCACGGAGACGCAACCATGAGCCATATCCCACCCAGAAAAGACCAGGTGGAAGACAAAGACCGCCGTTTCTACGTCTGCACCCCGTCCTCCATCTACCTCCAGCTGCAACAGGAAGCCATCCAACGCGGAACAGATCTGTGGACCCTCGGAGGTTCCGTTTTGACTGCATGGCTGGAGGCTGGCTGCCCGACCTTTGGCGCCCAGGACCAACACCCTGAAAAGCCTTCGAGTCCGCCCCCGTCATCGTCACCACTCGCGCACGACCAGGGGGCCGGACAGTGACCGTTACAAGGCTGGCGCGCAGCGCCAGGGCCGCAGGCCCCTTGGCCTTGTGGCGGGCTCTGGCTGGTCCACAGTGCGCATCCGGAGTGGTGAGGATGTCGGGGGAGGACGCCCGCCCCTTGATTCTGAACCATGAGCACAGGCGGCAAACGGAGTGCGGCAGGCGACAGGGATCGTTACCCGTAAGGGTGGCCACCTTAGTGGCCAGGAGCAGAGCGAGTAGAGCCCGCCCCGAAGGGGTCGCAAAACCCAACTCAAACCCTTTCCACCATCACCACCAGGAAAGGCACTGAAAACGAGTTAAACCCCGGCAAGACCGGATTCATCAACCAAGCAACAGCAACACCCGAAATCAAAACCAGAGGACACACGCAATGGAAAACTACCTGAACCTCATGATCATCGGCGCCACCCGCTACGACATTGACGGCAACCGGGGTGGCTCCCTGTGGGCCTACTCCCCAGCCGAAGCAGATGATGACAACCGAGTCGGCAACGAAGTCATGAAAATCGCCTGCGACTGGAAACACATCGACCAACTGCGCAACCACGCCGGCAACCTGCCCAGCATGTTCACTGTTAAGGCCCAAATGAAAGCCGGGCAGGGCGGCAAGATCACCTTCAAGGCCCTGGAGCTCAAGCCCCAGGAACCCATCAAGAAAACCGCTTAACGGGGAAAGGAGACGGACCCGTGAGCAAAGCAATCCTGTGTGACGGCGACTGGACAATTACAGCTTCTGGCTGGAACTGCACCGGCGCCATCACCCAGGTGGTGTACACGGCCCCCGTCGAGTACACCGCGGCAATGATCACCGAAGCCATCTTCCAGGGCTTCACCGTGACCTTGCCACTCATGGCGGTCGCATGGGGCGGCCGTCAACTTCTGAAAATGCTGAGGTAATCGCTATGAATGCAATCAAGTTCCAGGCGGCACAAGCCCGCAAGTACATGAAGCCGGCTGCTCAATTCGCAGCTGTTCCGCTCACCTTCCTGGGTGCCACTGCGGCTAACGCTGCTGATTGGTCCACCGTCACCGGCGGCCTCGATTTCTCCGGTGAAATCACCGGCGTCATCGCTGTAGTGGGCGTCCTGGCCGGCTTCTACGTCGTCCGCAAGGGTGCCCGTCTCCTGCTGAGCATGATCAAGTAGGAGATTAACCCGTGGCAGAGCTCTGGGACTGGACATTCTTCATGATGGGGGTCGCGCTGTGCGTCTACTTATTCAAGGATGTCTGATCCTGGGGCTCTGCTTTTTATCAGCCCCCTCTTTCGCCATTGATTACGGCTCTGGTTATGGCGAAGGACGTGATGGCTGGACCCAATACGCCAACCGAAAGTGTGGCATGTCCTGGGTCGATGGCCGAAATCCAACGGTCCAGGACGATTACGATGAAGCACACGGCTGTGCAGCTCGCGATGAAGAAACCCTGACTTCCTACTGGCTTCCTCGCTGCCAGAACGAGAACGACCGCTGCAAAATCCTGCCCTGGATGGATCTGCAGCCCCATCAATCCGGCTTCTATCTCGGGCGCCCCCAGGTCACCGGTGGCTACTACGAATCGGTCTACTTCTACGCCGGTCCGAACACGCCCGAATACTGCCGGGAGAAAGGTGAGAACTTCAATCCTTACGCCGATGAAGGAATGGAGTGCACCAAACACTGCCAGCATGGGTCCTTCAATGGCACCTGCCTGTCCGCACCGGAACCAGAAGACGAAGAATGCACACCCGAGTCCCCCGATTACCGCGGCGAACTGGTTTTAGGTTACGGAACAGAGCCTGCCTCCATGTGCGGTGATTACGACCAGTGCTCTGGCGATGGCACCGGAGGAACCGTTGGCGTGGTCAACGGAGAAATCCGCTGCCTGGCCGACGATTACGGTGCCCCCAAGTGCAAAGGCGGCACCATCAGCGTGATCGACGAACACGGCTTCGTCTGCGAAACCCTGCAAAACCAGCCTGACCCAGACGAAGTCGCCGAAGCCCCGAACACCGACACAGACGGTGATGGGGAACCGGATGAATACCAGCGTGAGAACGATCCCGAGTCCGTTGATAAGGGCCTAGACAAAGTCGCCGACGCCATCGGTGAAGGCAATGAAGCCACCGACAAATCCAACCAGCACTTGGCCAAGATCGAAAGCCACCTGGAGGGCATCGGCTCCGACCTGTCCTCGCTGAAAACCATGGGTGAAAACGGCGAACTCGCCGGGGGTGGTGGAGGCTCCGGAGGGGGTGACGGAACCGGACTCGTCAACGACCAGGGCGAGGATTACCTGGGCGACCTGGCCGACATCAAACAGAACACCAAAGACACCGCCGATCGCCTGGAAGAAATCAAGGACGGCCCCGACGACGGCTACAGCACTGACAACCTCGGCGACGCGCCAACCTTCGCGGATAGCAGCGAACGCCTGTTTCAGCTTATCAGCACCAACCCGACCATCGAGGCGGTGACCACCATCCCGTCGATCAGCAGCAACAACACCTGCCCGGTCTGGACCATCCCGGCCACCGACTTCTGGAAAGCCATGCCGATCGACAGCCACTGCCAGATTCTCTCTGACCATCGCGGCCTGCTGTCCATACTCTTTGTTGCCGTCTGGACCCTGGCCGCCGTCTTCGTCTTCCTGAGGGCTTAACCATGATCCAGAAACTGCTAGACGCACTGATCGACATCGTTCTTTGGATACCGCGCCAGCTCTTCGGCCTGCTGGTCGATGCCGTGGAACTCATGCTCGGCTGGCTTCCCGAAATCGACATTGTCGACATTCAAGGGATCTTCGATGGTATCGGTGGAGAGCTGCTGTACTTCCTAACCGTCTTCGAATTCGACTACGGCCTAACCGCCATGATGACCGCCCTGATCGCCCGCTTCATCCTTCGCCGAATTCCGTTCATTGGCTAAGAAACCAAAGAGGAACCTATGTCCATCGTCGGTTACTCAGGCCTTCCAGGATCGGGGAAGAGTTACGGCGTCGTCGAAAACGTCGTCATCCCCGCCCTGGAAGCCGGCAGGCACATCATCACCAATATTCCCCTGAAGCTCGGACGACTGAGCGACGATTACCCCCAGGGCAAGGTCACGATTTTCGACAACAAAGAGGCCGAAAACGATCACACGTTCTTCGACCTGGAACGCCATCCAGCCGGCGTCATCTGGATCATCGACGAAGCCTGGCGTTTCTGGAAAAGCGGCATGAAGGCAACGAACATTCCTCAATGCCAAAAGGAATTCTTCACCGAGCACCGCCACAACGTCGGACCGGACGGAAGAACTAACGAAATCGTTCTCGTCACCCAGGATCTGGCCCAGCTCTGTGCGTTCGTCAGAGGCCTGGTGGAGGAAACCTACCGGGCCGTAAAGCTCACCGCCATCGGCCAGAAGAACAAGTACCGTGTCGATGTCTTCATGGGCGCCGCCACCGGTCAGAAGCCTGGCAAACCGATGCGCCAGCTCTACGGTTCCTACAAGCCCGAGATCTACCAGTACTACAAGAGCCACACCCGGAACAAAACGGACTTCGCCGCCGGCATGGAAGAAAAGGCCGACGACCGCGCCAACGTCCTGAAGCACCCGCTCATCAAGTTCGGAATCCCCGTAGCGATCCTGATCATGGTCGCCGGTGTCTGGAAAGCGGTGGCCTACTTCAGCCCCGAAGAGCACACAGACGAACTAACGCCAGCCACTGAACAATCAACACCAGGTAACTACCAGCAACCCGTCACCGCCACCCAGAGCGCCAGAACCGCACGAGAAACCCGAGCGGTCAGAGCCAGCCTAGAGGGCAGGGCACCGCACCAGGTCAAACACGAAATCGAACCCGGCTGGCTCCCGCTCTCCAACAAGTGGCGGATCGTCGGCGAGGTCAACAACATCTACTGGATCTGGGGCGAAACCGGCACCCGGAAAATCCATTCCAGGAACTGCGCCAAGTTCCTCAAGACCGGAGAACCGTTCTGCGTCATCCAGGGCAAGCTAGTCACCTACTACAGCTATCGGGAGCCGGAGAGGACAGAAGAGGACAAACAGTCCCGGTCTTCTTACCTGCAAACAGCACTCCCCGAGAAGGAAGGCGACGGCGCGTGAGCGCGAGCGGAGCGACCGCCACGCGCCGCGCAGCGGCTTGGAGACGTCCCTGTAACACGTCTCATAGAAAACGACGGTAGTCGATTTTTAACCACTTAGAACCACAGTGAGCCACAGATGAAAATCAAAGACTTCGAACGACTGGATATAAACACCGGGGAAATCGGCAAAGGGGACCTCTTTATTGGTCCTGAAGGCCAACAAGTGAACCTGAACAACGTCAACGTTCTCTGGACCGGCACGGATACCGTGCGCCAGCTCTTCCAGGGACGCCTGAAGCCGGAAATCCTCGCGGAGATCGCCACCGAATACGAATCCGGCTACGACGCCACCCTCACCATTAAAAAGATGCCCTTCCGGCTCCAGTCCGGCAGGCGAGGGGGCTTTAAGTACATCCTGCAAAACCGAGAATACGGCCTGACTATCCTGATCCAGAACTTCTACGCGGAAGCCGATACCCTGGGAACGCACGTTAAAATCGAAACCTCCCCCAGATGGCTCTATGAACGCTCCAGTCAGGAAATCCACGACGAGCTTGCGGAGTGGGGTATGTACTTCCTCACTAACATCAAACCCGTTGGCATCGCGTTGCACCTGGCGGTCGACTTCCAGGGCTGGGAACCTCCACAGGACTTCGCCCAGCACTTTGTGACTCGGGCGAGAACCATCAGCGTCCACAACGGCATGAGCGACTTTCATTTCCAGGGCCTGGAAGGCTCAACGGTCAACGGCAGAGGCGAAACCTACACCTTCGGCAAAGCCAACAGCCTCCAGGTCTGCCTCTACGACAAATCCAAAGAGGTCGACGTCTCCGACAAACGTGCCTTCATGGAATCCATCTGGGAATGCGCCAGCAACGAAGAGTGCTTCCCGGACACTTGCTATGACCCAGACATGCCCGTCTGGCGCCTGGAAATCCGCTTCCATCACCGGATCGTCAACGAGATCTCCCAGGGCACACCCAACATGAAACCCATCTATACCTACATGGATGCGGTTCCTCACCTGACCGGCCTCTGGCAATACGCCCTGCAAAGCAACCGCTACGAGGTGAAACGGGAGTGGGTGCACCCCATTTGGACCAAACTCCGTGAAGACATCGGCTTCGGTTATTCAGCTCCGGATCTGCTCTACAAACGCGCAAAAAAGGAACCCGGTTGCGGCAACGAAAAGAACGTCTCCCTGGCCTTTGGCAATCTCTTGTCCATTTATGCACGCAACCGTTTTAACCCACGCCAGGCCTGGGACTGCCTCAAGAAATCCGGTCTTTGGGAGGATCTGTGCGCTTATTACCGGCGACGGGAGATCTATGAAAACGAGCTGTTCCAGCTCGTCCAGGATGGACTGATAAAGCGGCGACTACTGACAAAGGTGGCGGCATGATCAGGAAGCTCCCATCAGGAAGATGGCAGGTAGATCTGCGCACGGATGGTCGGGGCTCAAAGCGCATCCGCAAAAGCTTCGATTCAAAGGCAGAAGCAAAACGCTTTGAAACGTTCGTGATGGCAAAAAGGGCAGAAGGTCGAGAGTGGAACCCATCGAAGGCCGACAATCGAACTCTGAAGCAGTTGATCAAGCTATGGTTCAATGCCAAAGGGGTACACCTGAAAGACGGTGAACGAAGAAAGCGGTGTCTCGATACGATGGCCGAATTCTTGGGCAACCCAATTGCCAGGACCGTAAAACCGACATCCTTCCTGGCGTACCGTGCCCATAAGATCCAGAAGGGTGCGAGCAAGAAAACGCTCAACAACCACCTGGGCTACCTCAATGCGGTCTATAACCAGCTAAACCGGCTGAACGAAATCGACTTCGACAACCCGATCAGGAACGTTGAGATGATCCGCCTGGATGAACGGGAGCTATCCTGGCTTACGGTCGAACAGATCCGCCACCTTCTCAAAACCATCGAGGATTTTAGTCAGAACCCTCATGTTCACCTTTTAACGAGGATCTGCTTAGCAACCGGCGCCAGGTGGGGAGAGGCTGAGAATCTGCAGTTACGCCACGTCCAGGAAGGAAAGCTTACGTTCGTGAACACCAAAAGTGGCAAGTCTAGATCGGTGCCTGTCAGCAAAGAGCTGTTTGAGGAAATCCGAAAGCACTTGAAAGAGCATGGATGTTTCAGCTTTTCACTATCTGCTTTCCGCCGTGCTCTCGATAAATCCGGTATTACACTGCCACCTGGTCAAGCTGCCCACGTTCTGAGACACACCTTTGCCAGCCACTTTTTGATGAATGGTGGGGACATAGTCACGCTTCAAAAGATTCTTGGTCATTCACATATTTCAATGACTCTCAGGTATTCGCATTTAGCGCCCGAGCATTTGTCTAAGGCTGCGACTCTTGGCCCTCGTTATTGAGTACGGTGAGATGAATGTTTATTGCAGCGGGAAGCACCCTTTCCACCTCAAGCTTTTCTTCTGAGTTGAAATTTTGATCTATTACTTCTGAAATTTCCTTCGCGATAACTATGTCACTGTCATCGCCTCCCATGCATAGGTTTTCGAAGAACAGCTTGCCCTTGAGCGCTTGTTCTCTCTCTCGGTCTTCGGTAAGAGAGGTTCGTGGCGACAAAGCGGCAGCTCGGAGTTCGTGCAGGATGCGCTCTCGCAGCGATTGAGGTTTTAGTATCGATTTACACTGAACGTATTTTTCTTGAATCTCCCAAACACTGTTCTCATCCAGTAATGCCCTGTGGAAGTTGGAGCATTCGTGGAGAGCATGGACGCAAATAAGGTGTTTATCTATGCGTCGTTCGAGCTTTGAAAGGAATAGTTCTTTATCTAGGTCATCGGTGAAAACGGCCTGGCTAAATTCTCTGAAATCCGACTCAAGGTCGTCGAAGATTGTCTCCAAATCGTTCCAGTTTTCCTTTCGATTGTACGTCGTCGATTCGAGGATTTTCGTCAACTTAGTGAGTCGCTTGGGCAGGGTTTCAAAGAAGCTCGCCAACGTCGAGTTGATTTCGAAATCGCCTTCTTCCGCTTTCGGAAAAAGCCTGCCATACATAGTCCACTTTGATATTCGGGATACGTTAACCAGTGGAGCTTCTTCCTCCATGAATTCATTGAACTGGCTTCGGTGAGCAAGATAGTTAGAGAAAATGTTCTGATCTTGCTGTGTTTCGATTTGCTTTTTTGTCTGGATAGAACGCAGATGGCTTGCAATCAAACCCAGGAGGGGAAGTGATACTCCGGCAATCAAGGCCGGGTTTTTTAACGCCACTACGACGTTATTTAGATGTTCTGGTGAAAGTGGTTCCGTATTGTGCGCCTCAAGGTTTAAAACAACGATTGCAGCGTAAAGCAGCGATGTATAACCGAATACACGGATTGTCCAGCGAAAGGCAGAGGACTCTAGAAGCGTTGTGTTTGCTTCCATTCGTTTCCACAGAGTGCGCTTAAATAATTTTCTGCGAGGACGATTTGTGGACATCTCGGTCGCCATTTCTTGAATAGGCATAAAAAAAGCCCCTGAAATCAGGGGCTTTCTCTTGGTTGTTTGGTGGAGACGGCGGGAATTGAACCCGCGTCCGCCAGTACTCAGCCTTGAGGTCTACATGTTTAGCGTCTCTCTATTGATTTAAGTTCAAGCGACCCGAGAGCCAGGGTGCAAGAACCGAGTTCTTTAAATCTTAGCCGTTAACCAGTGAACTCTGGGTAACGGAGCATCCCGTAAGCGATGACGTCCTGAGATGTTGCTTCCGGGCTACGGGCGACCCGGTCAGGACGACTAGCAGCTTACGCTGCTAGTGCGTAGTTTTCGTCGTTTGCGACTATTGCGTTGCAGCTTTGGATTAACGAGATTGGCTGCCATCTCGACATGCACTCAAGGGTTCGCCACCGGCGTCGAAGCCATGTCGTCCCCTTAACTTCAGTATATGTGTCCGGTTTGCCGGACTTCAAGGTTTGTTTGTTGCAGTTTTGTGCTTTTGGGGCTGTAGATGTACCTAGAACCCTAGCTGGCCTTGCGCTCAATGGCGTCATGTCGGCCTGCCAGGGCCGCATGGCTCAGGGCCTCGAAGCTTTCCCGGAAGTAGCCCATCACGGCGTCCGGATCCGCGTGAATCGCCTTGTCCACCGTGATGCCGAATTGCACGGTGCCGGCATAACTGAGAATACTCATGCCGATACCGATGCTGCCGCTCTGGGGAACCCAGAACATGGGCTGGGTCAGCTTGCTGCCCGCCAGATACAGGGGCTCTTTCGGGCCGGGCACGTTGGTCAGTACCGCCGAGGCCTTGTTGCTGAGCAGATCCAGGGCCCTTCGTTCAATAACATCGGGGCCGCGCCCGAAGATATCAAGCAGGCTGTAGGTAACCTGGGCCTGATAGGACCGCTTGAGCCGGTTCATGTTCTCCTGCACCTGGCGGAAGCACATGAGCGGGTCTCTCACTTCCACCGGCAGGGTAACCAGTACGAGCCCGAACTTGTTGCCGAGCGTTTCGATGGGCTGATCAAGAGGGCGCAGATTGAACGGTACGGCGACCCTAATGCCGCACTCGGGGATGGTTTCCTTGTGGGCGGCAAAATGTCTCTGTAAGGCGCCCGTGACCGTGCAAAGGAGGGCATCGTTGATGGTGCCCCCCAGAGCCTTGGCGCAGGCCTTTACTTCGGCAAGGTCGAGGGGATCGGCCCAGGCCACTTGTTTGCGCCCGGATAACGGTTCTTTCAGGCCGGTTTTGGGTTCGCCGGGCGCCAGGCCAAGTTTCAGGAGGTCAAGGGCGACACCGCTGGCGGTGGTGGCCAGTTTTAACGGGTAGTTGGGCTCTTCACGGACGGACTGGATAAACAGTTTGGCCTGGTTGGTGGCGGTCTGCGCGCTGTCCACGGCACGGTGCAGGAAGTTCTGGATGGCCGATTTCCTGCCGGGTTTGGAGCGACGCTTGCGGGCGACTTTGCCCAGTCGGGGTTCCGGCGTTTTATCGGTGAGTGACAGCATTACACGAACCAGCGAGATGCCATCGGCAATGCAGTGGTGAATGCGGATGAGTAGCGCGCCGCCGTCCCCATAATTGTCGATGTAGTGCATTTGCCAGAGCGGTTGCCGGAAATCCAGCGACGTGCTGTTCATGTCACTGACCAGCTTTTGGAGCTCTGCCTTATCGGCCTTGCCCGGCAGGGCGATGCGGTGCAGATGGTTGTCCAGGTCGAACAGGGGATCGTCCTGCCAGTACGCCCGGTCGCCAGTGTCGATCACCCGTTGCCGGAACCGGTTGAAGCAGAGAAACCTCTCCTCGAGCGTGTGCCTGAGGCGGTTCATCGATACGGGGCGTTCCAGTGTCCATACCCCGCAGATCATCATGGGGTTCTGGGGCGAGTCCATGCGTAGCCAGGCGCGGTCTACGGCGGACATTGGTATCTGTTTGGGTGACATAAGCGGCTCCCTTTGCCATGCACCAGAGTTCCCGAGTATAGGCCCGATGGAATTCTGAACAAAGAGAGTGAGTATGCGACATACCCGTTCACGCCGGCCATGACCGGCGTCAGGTATTTGTTAATTGGTGGCGGGCAGGATCAAACGTTGGTTTCGCGCAGGATGCGTTGCTTCTGGCGGTTCCAGTCGCGTTCTTTCTCGGTGGCGCGCTTGTCGAACAGCTTCTTGCCTTTTACCAGGGCGATTTCGCATTTCACCTTGTTGTTTTTCCAGTACAACGCCAGCGGAATGCAGGTGTAGCCGGCCTGGTTGACCTTGCCCACGATCTTGGCAATTTCCTTGGCGTGCAGCAGCAGCTTGCGGGTGCGCGTGGGGTCTGCGATCACGTGGGTGGACGCCGCAATCAACGGGGTAATGTGAGAGCCGAGCAACCAGGCTTCGCCGTCCTTGAGCAGCACATAGGCGTCCACCAGCTGGGCCTTGCCCGCACGCAGGGACTTCACTTCCCAGCCCAGCAGGGAGAGACCCGCTTCAAAGCGTTCCTCAATGTGATACTCGTGCTTCGCCTTTTTGTTCAGCGCAATGGTATTGCTCGGCGTTCCGGGTTTTTTCTTGCTCATGAATCAATGAATCCGGGGTCGGACGAATGAACGGGCCGGCGTTGCTGCAGCCGGAAAAAGGCGCATTGTAGCCCAACAGTGGCGGACCGGTCACGAATTCGACGTTGTGGCGGTGTCTGGTTCGTGCGCGACGGGATCCTTCAGCTACAATACGGGCCCAGACTTTCTCCCCGACCTGTTAGGTGGCCTCAGGGAAGCGAATGCCTACGCCGTATCAGACTCATATCGGGTCCTTTACCCGAAAATCAACCTTCTTCTGGGCCGCGGTGGGCGCTACCGTGGGTCTTGCCAACCTGTGGCAGTTCCCTTATCTGGCCAGTCTGCATGGTGGTGGCCTGTTCATCCTGCTTTACCTCGCCTGTCTGCTGCTGGTGACTCTGCCTCTGATGGTGACTGAAGCGGCTGTTGGTCGGTATTCCCGCCACGGCATTGTATTGGCCATGGACGGGCTCATTCGAAGTGCCAGGCAGTCTCGGGCCTGGATGGCGGTTGGCCGGCTCAGCATACTGGCCGCCTTTCTGGTGCTCTCTTTTACGGCAGTCTTCGGATCCATTGCTCTGGCTTACGTGTTCTTCGGCGCACTTGGCCGTTTCTCCGGCGCCGGTGAGGTAGAGGCAACCGGGATTCTGGCGGGGCTGGTGTCCGACCCCAGGCAGTACCGGGTATTCATGGGCTGGCATATCTTCTTTCTGCTACTGGTACTCTGGGTCTCGGCGCAGGGCGTAGTGAGGGGGCTGGAAAGGGCCCTGAGGGTGGTTGTGCCGGGCGCCCTGGTGCTGATGCTCGTGCTGTTCGCCCTGGCTGCCTGGCAT
The DNA here is from genome assembly GCF_000166295.1 of Marinobacter adhaerens HP15. NCBI lineage: Bacteria > Pseudomonadati > Pseudomonadota > Gammaproteobacteria > Pseudomonadales > Marinobacteraceae > Marinobacter > Marinobacter adhaerens. Next base: position 3,244,275 of record NC_017506.1, on the reverse strand, counting down.
GGTCGGATCGACGGGGCCATCAACCACATTCTGGCCATGCATCCGGAGGACCTTTCCTGGGAAAGCCTGAAAGCCGCATTGTTTCATGCCTTTTTTACGCTCGGGCTCGGTATGGGTGTCTGGGCGATACTGGGCTCGTACACCACGCCTCAAACCCGTCTGAAGCGTTCGATTCTGGCCGTGGTGCTGATGGATACCCTGGTGGCGATTCTGGCTGGCCTGATGATCTTCGCGATCGCAACAGACGGCAACAGCTTTGACGGTGAACGGGGCTTCAGCCTGCTCTTTGTTTCCATGCCGGTCACGCTGGCCCAGTTGCCCGCGAGCCAGTTCGTGATCGCCGCTGTTTTTCTGCTGGTGGTGCTGATTGTCTGGACCACATCCCTGAATCTGCTGGAGCCCATCGTGGGCTGGTTCCGTGAGTGGACCGGGGCGCCCAGGGCACTGTCGGTGCTGCTGATCGGTCTGTCGGTGTGGCTGGCGGGGCTCGCGTCTCTGCTGTCGTTTAATGTCTGGGCCGAGGAGCGGATGGGCGGCGCTACCATGTTCCGCTGGCTGGAGCTGATCACCGGTGGCCTGCTGATTCCGCTTGTGGCCATCTTGATTGCGCTGTTTACCGGCTGGTGCCTGACCCGACACCTTTCGGGTACCATGCTCGGCGCAACGCCAAGACTGTTCGCCGGTATCTGGTTCTGGGTGATGCGCCTGGTGCTGCCCCTCGTGGTTGCCTGGATAGGGATCCAGTACACGGCCTTTTCACTGGCTAACCTGTGCAGCAACGGCAATGTTGCAGCCTGGTGCGATCAGCCCGCTGCCATGGTCTCGGAAGGCGGGGAAGTGCCAGCGGGAGATCGGCCTTTTGCCGCTACGCCGGCCGAGCCGGAGGAGAAAGCCGCCGAGGCCGAGAAGACAGCGCCCGCGTCAGACCAGAAGCCGCCGGGGGTGGAGGAAAGTGGTGGTAAGTCAGGCGAAAAAGCCCCAAAACAGGACGATATCCTTTATGATAGCGTGTGATTGAGGCTGTCTTCCTTTCCAGAAGTCTGCAACCTTTTCACAGCGTGTTTGCAAGCAGGACAACCGGTTCCAATGCCCCATCAGATTGATAAAACAGCTTTGGTTATGCACTCCGCCGAGCGCATGTTTCACCTGGTGAATGACATCGCCCGTTACCCGGAGTTTCTCCCCTGGTGCGCCGGCGCGGAGATTCATGAGCGCCAGCCCGAGCAGGTGACAGCGTCGCTTGAAATCGCCAAGGGTGGGGTGCGGCATACGCTCACGACCCGGAATCAGCTTCTGATGCCGGAGGCGATCGAGATGAACCTGGTGGATGGCCCTTTTCGCAACCTGACTGGTCGCTGGAATTTCAAATCCCTGGATGAGAACGCCTGCAAGGTGATCCTGACCCTGGAGTTCGAATTCTCCGGATCGCTTTCAAGGATGACCTTCGGGCCGGTATTCAGTCAGGCGGCCAATACGATGGTGGATGCCTTTTGCCGGCGCGCTGATGAGCTTTACCGGAAGGAGGGTGCATGATGCAGGTGGAAGTGGCCTATGCCCGGCCTGACCGGCAGGAGATTGTGCCGGTAAATGTGCCCGAGGGTACGACCGCCCTGGAGGCGGCCAAGCTGTCCGGGATCAGCGATATTTTTCCGGAGATCGATCCGGATACGATTGATATGGGCGTGTTCGGGAAGGTGATCAAGGACCCGGCCGCCCACGAACTGCGTGAAGGTGACCGGGTGGAGCTGTATCGCCCGCTGAAGATCGATCCGAAGCAGGCGCGACTGAATCGGGCGAAAAAGAAAGATCAGGCTCAGTAGGCCGGCGTTTCTTCCAGCAGTTGAGCCTCGTAATAGGCGTACTGGTCTTCTTCGTAGTACACGATGATTCGCTGTTCCTGGATGTCCCCGCCTTCTCTCTGGAAGGTATACACGTAGTATTCGCGGGAGGGGTCAACCGGGTTGAGCATGAGCGGTGTTCCCATCACGGCGTGCACCTGGCTGCGTGGCATGCCCTCGGTCAGTTGCGTCAGCTCCTCATCGGTAACGATGTTCCCCTGCTGGACGTTGATTTTGTAGACGCCCGGGAAAACGCAACCGGATAGAACGAAAGTGAGAATGAGAGCTGTGAGCTTTTGCATCGCCGGGGGAAATCCTCTATCTTGAAATCGCCTGCCAGAGGCAGGTGTGACACGGGTTAACCGTTCAATGGCGGCTTCATCATACCGGAAGCCGTGAGGCACACCAAAGAGTGAATAGTAACATGTCATCCGAAAACGCCGAATTACGAAAAGTCGGTCTGAAAGTGACTCTGCCGCGGGTCAAAATCTTCAACATTCTGGAGACCGCGGAGGAGCATCACCTCAGTGCCGAAGATGTATACAAGAAGCTTCTGGAGCAAGGCGATGACGTGGGGCTGGCAACAGTCTACCGGGTGCTGACGCAGTTTGAAGCAGCAGGGCTGGTACTGCGCCATAATTTTGAGGGCGGCCATGCCGTGTTCGAAATGGCTGGCGACGACCACCACGACCATATGGTGTGCACCCAGACGGGTGAGGTAGTCGAGTTTGTCGACGAGGTCATTGAAGAGCGACAGAAGAAGATTGCCGAAGAGCACGGTTACGAAATCGTCGACCACAGCCTGATTCTGTACGTAAAGCCGATCAAGTCCTGAGCCTGGCTCGGGCCGTTGGCTGAAGGAACGAAAAAAGGGGCGGGTTTATGGCCCGCCCCAACAGCTCTCAGGATCGAGAGGGGTAGTGGATCGTTGTTCGCGGCTCAGTGATGGGTTGCCTGCCCCTTTGAAAACATTTCCCTGGCATGAGCGATCGTATGTTCAGTCATGTCCACGCCTCCCAGCATTCTCGCCACTTCACTGATTCTGCCCTGATCGTCCAGCGTCTCGATTTTCGAGAAGGTGGCATCCTGCTCGGTAAACTTGCTGACAAACAGGTGCTGATGACACTGGGCCGCCACTTGCGGCAGGTGGGTGACGCAGAGCACCTGCCCGTTGCCACCAAGAGTCCGTAACAGTCGGCCAACCACCTCGGCCGTGCCGCCGCCAATGCCGACATCCACTTCATCGAAGACCAGTGTGGGTGTGGTTGATGTCTGGGCAACCACCACCTGGATGGCAAGGCTGATCCGCGACAGTTCGCCGCCGGAGGCTACTTTGGCCAGTGGCCGCGCAGGTTGCCCCGGGTTGGCGCTGACCAGGAATTCAATCTCTTCCAGTCCGTGGGGCGCCGGCTCCCCACCGTTGCTGCGGTTCAGGTGTGTAATGAACTGCATGTTGGGCATGCTTAACTGGGTGAGCTCCGCTGCGACCCGCTGATCCAGTTCGGCGGCGGCCCTGGCACGGGCCTCTGACAGCTCCGCGGCCAGCTCATCGAAGCGTCCGCGCTGGCTGTCCAGCTCTGCGGCCAGCTGCTCCAGGCTGCCCTCGCCACCGTCCAGCTCGGCCAGCTCGGCACTCAGGCGCTGATGCAGTTCCGGTAATTCTTCCGGTGTGATCCGGTGTTTGCGGGCCATCTGGTAGATGGCGCTCAGCCGTTCTTCCACTTCCGCCAGTCGAGCCGGGTCGGCCTCGTAGTCCTCGACGAAATGGCGAAGGTTGTCGCCGGCCTCACTGATCTGGATCTGGGCTTCGTTCAGCATCTGGATCGTGTCTGCCAGTGCGGGAACATCCACCGGAAGCTGCTCCAGCTGCTGTAACGCCTGGCGCACCAGATCCACTGCGCTGGTTTCATCCTCGGTGCAAAGCAGGGCGGCCTGATGGCTGTTGTGCAGAACCGTATCTGCCTGGCTGAGCTGGGCCTGCTCCTGTTCCAGGTTTTCCTGCTCGCCCGCTTCCAGGGCCAGACGATCCAGTTCTTCCACCTGATACCGCAAAAGCTGGAGTTTGGCCTCTGCTTCATCGGCATTCTGCTGGCGTTCGGTCAGCCGCTGGCGGATCTGGTTCCAGGATTTCCAGGCTTCCCGTGTTTCAGCGGCCAGGGTCTCAACGCCGGCGAACTCATCCACCAGCTTGCGGTGGGTTTCCTTGCGCAAAAGAGACTGGTGCTGATGCTGGCTGTGAATATCCATTAGCACACCGCCCAGTTCCTTGAGGTGGTTCAGGGGGCAGGGTTGGCCATTGATGTAGGCGCGGGAGCGGCCATCCTTGCTGATGACCCGGCGCAGGATGCAATCGTTGTCGTCATCCAGCTCGTGTTCTGCCAACCATTCGGTTGCCTCGGGAATGCCGGATACGTCGAAGGTCGCTGTGATGTCGGCGCGTTTGGCACCATGCCGGACGGCGCCGGCATCGGCTCTGCCGCCCATGGCCAGGCCGAGGGCGTCCAGAACGATGGATTTTCCGGCGCCGGTCTCGCCGGTCAATGCGGTCATGCCCTTGCTGAACTGGAGTTCCACCCGTTCAGCGATGGCGTAATTGGAAACCGTAAGTTGAGTCAGCATGCAGATAACCTCCGCGTTGTTCCTGAAACCGGCAAAACACTGTGGATGTATACAGTGACTGTGAATATATACAGGGTTTTTGTGGTTTGCAAACCTGAGGGAGGTATTTTCTTCAGGATTGCAGGCTTTGGTGGTTGAAACCTGGAGAGCGGGCCCCATATCCGTTCGCAACGACATTTTCCGGCTCGAGGCGGCCGGAGCCCATGTTTAACCGGCCACTGACAGCGGGCCGCTTTAGATGAAGCAGGAGTAGCCATGAGCACTGACGAGAACCGCAACGAGCACGAGGAACTGAACGAAGCCCTCGAGGCTGCGAAAGAGGAGGCCCAGGCCGCTGAAGGCGAAGCCGGCGACAACGAAACCTCCGAAGTGGAAGCGCTCCAGGCTCAGGTTCAGGAATTCCAGGAGCAGATGCTGCGCTCCCTGGCGGAAATGCAGAACGTGCGCCGTCGGGCCGAGATCGACGTTGAGAAGGCGCACAAGTTTGCCCTGGAAAAGTTCGTCAAGGAGCTGCTGCCGGTAGCTGACAGCCTTGAGAAGGCGGTCGAGAGCACCGAGGGTCACGATGAGTCCGGCGAACTGGTTGCCTCAATTCGTGAAGGCGTGGAAATGACCCTGAGTCTTTTCATGTCCAGCCTGAAGAAATTCAACGTTGAGCAGATCAACCCGGTGGGTGAACCGTTCGATCCCCAGCATCACGAGGCCATGTCCATGGTGCCTGCGCCGGATGCCGAGCCGAACAGCGTGGTAGCCGTGGTGCAGAAAGGGTATCTGCTGAATGGTCGTGTTGTGCGGCCGGCCATGGTGGTGGTCGCGAAAGCGGAAGATGCACCAAAAATTGATGAGCAGGCTTGAAAAGCCGGTTAAAGCGCCAATATAGCCAGTAAATAGCGAAAGCGGAGGCAAATGGCCTCCTGGAAAGCATTCAGAAGAATTGGAGTGACTCAATGAGCAAGATTATCGGTATCGACCTGGGAACGACCAACTCTTGTGTAGCCATCATGGATGGCGACAAGGTGAAGGTAATCGAGAACGCCGAGGGTGATCGCACCACCCCGTCCATCATCGCCTACACCGACGATGGTGAGACCCTGGTTGGCCAGTCAGCCAAGCGCCAGGCGGTTACCAACCCGAACAACACCCTGTACGCCATCAAGCGTCTGATCGGTCGTCGTTTTGAAGACGATGTGGTCCAGAAAGACATCAAGATGGTGCCCTACAAGATTGCCAAGGCAGACAACGGTGATGCCTGGGTTGAAGTGAAGGGCGAGAAAATGGCGCCGCCGCAGGTGTCTGCAGAAGTTCTCAAGAAGATGAAGAAGACTGCAGAAGACTACCTGGGCGAAAAAGTGACCGAAGCCGTCATCACTGTTCCGGCCTACTTCAACGACAGCCAGCGTCAGGCTACCAAAGATGCAGGCAAGATCGCCGGTCTGGAAGTGAAGCGGATCATCAACGAGCCGACCGCAGCAGCCCTGGCTTATGGCCTGGACAAGAAGAGCGGCGATCGTACCGTGGCGGTATATGACCTTGGCGGTGGTACCTTTGACCTGTCCATCATCGAAATTGCCGATGTTGACGGTGAGCACCAGTTCGAGGTTCTGGCCACCAACGGTGACACCTTCCTCGGTGGTGAAGACTTCGACCTGAAGATCATCGAGTACCTGGCAGACCAGTTCAAGAAAGACAGCGGTATCGACCTGCGCGGCGATTCCCTGGCGATGCAGCGTCTGAAAGAAGCGGGCGAGAAAGCCAAGATCGAGCTTTCCAGCAGCCAGCAGACCGACGTTAACCTGCCGTACATCACCGCAGACGCGTCTGGTCCCAAGCACATGAACGTGAAGCTGACCCGTGCCAAGCTGGAATCTCTGGTAGAAGACCTGGTTCAGCGCAGCCTCGAGCCGTGTAAAGTGGCGCTGCAGGACGCAGGCATGAAGGCAGGCGAAGTCGACGAGGTCATCCTGGTCGGCGGTCAGACCCGCATGCCGCTGGTGCAGGAAAAAGTGAAAGAGTTCTTCGGCAAAGAAGCTCGCAAGGACGTTAACCCGGACGAAGCTGTGGCGATGGGTGCTGCCATCCAGGCGGCCGTTCTCTCCGGTGATGTGAAAGACGTTCTGCTGCTGGACGTAACCCCGCTGACCCTGGGTATCGAAACCATGGGCGGTGTGGCAACTCCGCTGATCGACAAGAACACCACGATTCCGACCAAGAAGTCGCAGACGTTCTCCACAGCGGACGACAACCAGACCGCGGTAACCATTCACGTGGTTCAGGGTGAGCGTAAGCAGGCTGCCCAGAACAAATCGCTGGGCCGTTTCGATCTGGCTGATATTCCGCCGGCAGCGCGTGGTGTGCCGCAGATTGAAGTCACCTTCGATATCGACGCTAACGGTATCCTGAACGTGTCTGCCAAAGACAAGGCGACCGGTAAAGAGCAGTCAATCGTGATCAAGGCCTCTTCCGGTCTGAACGATGACGAAATCGAGAAGATGGTGCAGGACGCCGAGGCCAACGCCGAGGAAGATCGCAAGTTCGAAGAGCTTGTCCAGGTTCGCAACCAGGGCGACGCGATGGTTCACGCCGTTCGCAAGACATTGAACGAAGCCGGTGACAAGGTCAGCGACAGCGAGAAAGAGTCCATCGAAGCGTCCATCAAGGAGCTCGAAACCGCTCTGGAAGGTTCCGACAAGGAAGACATCGAAGCCAAGACTCAGAAGCTGACCGAGGTCTCTTCCGAGCTGGCCCAGAAGATGTATGCAGATCAGGCGGATCAGACCCAGCAAGCCGGTGGGCAGGAAGAAGCCCAGGGCCAGAAGTCTGACGATGCTGTCGACGCTGAGTTCGAAGAAGTCAAAGACGACGACAAGCGATAAATCTGACGTACATCAGGTAGTTGGAAAACGCGGGGAGATCCCCGCGTTTTCCGCGTTTAAAAACAGGGTTTTAAAAGCATGGCCAAGCGCGATTATTACGAGATTCTCGGGATTTCCCGGGACGCGGACGAGAAGGAAATCAAGCGAGCCTACCGAAAGCTCGCCATGAAGTACCACCCCGACCGTAACCCGGACGACACCGAAGCCGAGAACAAATTCAAGGAGGCCAGCGAAGCCTACGAAGTACTGGCAGAGCCGTCCAAGCGGGCTGCCTACGACCAGTTCGGCCACGCCGGCGTTGACGGTCAGGCCGGTGGCGGCGGATTCGGAGGCGGCGGTGCCAGCTTCTCGGATATCTTCGGCGATGTATTCGGCGACATCTTTGGTGGCGGCGGTCGTGGCCGCAACACCCGGGGTGCGGACCTGCGCTACACCCTGGAGCTGGATCTGGAAGAGGCCGTGAAAGGCAAGACGGTCCAGATCAAGATCCCGGGGCATCGCGAATGTGAAGTATGCGACGGCAGCGGCGCCGAGAAAGGTTCCCGCCCGGAAACCTGCAGTACCTGTAAGGGTATGGGGCAGGTGCGCATGCAGCAGGGCTTCTTTACCGTACAGCAGGCCTGTCCGACCTGTCGGGGCTCCGGCCAGATCATCAAGAACCCCTGTAAGGCCTGTCACGGTCAGGGCAGGGTTCAGGAAGAGAAAACACTCTCGGTCAAGGTGCCGCCCGGCGTTGACACCGGCGACCGTATTCGCCTTTCTGGTGAAGGCGAGATGGGCGTCGATGGTGGTCCTCCCGGAGATCTGTATGTGCAGATAGCCGTGCGGGAGCATTCCATCTTTACCCGCGATGGCCGCAACCTCTATTGCGAAGTTCCCATCAGCATTGTTGATGCCTCCCTGGGTGGAGAGCTCGAGGTGCCGACATTGGATGGCCGGGTGAAACTGAAGATTCCACCGGAAACCCAGACCGGCAAGCTGTTCCGCCTGCGTAACAAGGGTGTCAGCCCGGTTCGTGGCGGTCCTGCTGGTGACTTGCTGTGCCGTGTGATCGTGGAAACGCCGGTGAATCTGACCAAGCGCCAGAAAGAGCTGCTGGAAGAGTTCCAGAAAACTCTGGATGCCAGTAACGGCACAGAGCACGGCCCGAAGAAGACCTCCTGGTTTGAAGGTGTGAAAAGCTTCTTCGACGAAATGAAATTCTGATCGGCGCGACAAGAAGGAACGCGAGCATGAGGGTAGCAATCATCGGCGCCGCCGGGCGCATGGGAAAAGTCCTGATTGAAGCCGTTGACGGCACTGAGGGTCTCGAGCTGGGTGCCGCCGTGGTCGAGCCCGGCAGTAGCCTGATTGGCGCCGATGCCGGCGAAATGACCGGGATCGGCAAAACCGGCGTCAAAATGGCCGGCAGCCTGGCCGATGTGAAGGATGATTTCGATGTGCTTGTCGACTTTACCTTCCCGGACCTGACTCTGGAAAACGCCGAGTTCTGCAAGGCCAACGGCAAGATGCTCGTGATCGGCACTACCGGCATGTCCGACGCCGAAAAGCAGCAACTGGCTCTGGCCGCCGAGTCCACGGCCGTAGTGTTTGCGCCCAACATGAGCGTGGGCGTTAACGTCGTCCTCAACCTGCTGCGCACCGCCGCCGCAACCCTGGGTGACGACTACGACGTGGAAATTATCGAGGCCCATCACCGCCACAAGAAAGACGCGCCCTCGGGAACGGCCCTGCGCATGGGTGAAGTTGTTGCCGATGCCCTCGGTCGTGACCTGAAAGAGTGTGCCGTCTATGGTCGTGAGGGCTTCACCGGCGAGCGAACCCGCAAGGAAATCGGTTTCGAAACGATTCGGGCGGGTGATGTGGTCGGTGATCACACCGTCTTGTTCGCCACCGAGGGTGAGCGTATCGAGGTGACACATAAGGCCAGCAGCCGGATGACCTTTGCCAAGGGTGCCATGCGGGCCGCTTTATGGCTGAAGGATAAGCCGGCCGGGCTTTATGATATGCAGGACGTGCTGGACCTCAAGTGAGGCCATTTCTCGTGGACACAAAGCGCCATATTTTTTACAATAAGGCGGTTTGACTGCACCAAGCGTACCTTTGCACAAAGATTCTGAAAAAGCGGGACCGAGTTAAGACTCCGTCTCGCTTTTTTGCAACCTGAATTTGCGCTTGCGTTCCTGTTCGTGACGAACCGATACGCCACTCGATGAGGATACAAGCCTTGAGCACACCAGCAATCCTTGCACTCGCAGACGGAAGCCTGTTCTACGGCACAGCCATCGGCGCTGACGGAGAAACCAGCGGCGAAGTGGTGTTCAACACCGCCATGACCGGCTACCAGGAAATCCTGACCGACCCGTCCTACTCCCGCCAGATCGTGACCCTGACTTACCCGCATATCGGTAACACCGGTGTGAACGAAGAAGACGTCGAGTCAGACCGCATCCAGGCCGCCGGCCTGATCATCCGCGATCTGCCTCTGCTGGCCAGCAGCTGGCGTAGCAAGGGAACTCTGGACGATTACCTGCGAAGCAACAACATTGTTGGGATCGCCGACATTGATACCCGCCGTCTGACCCGCATCCTCCGGGACAAGGGCTCCCAGAACGGTGCCATCGTTGCCGGTGAAAACGCCACTGCCGAGCGGGCTCTGGAACTGGCAAAAGCCTTCCCGGGCCTCAAGGGTATGGATCTGGCAAAAGAGGTTACCTCCGACAAGACCTGGTCCTGGAAAGAGACCGAGTGGACCCTCGAAGAGGGTTACGGTGAGCGTGAGGAATCACGGTTCAAGGTGGTTGCCTGGGATTATGGCGTCAAGCTGAACATCCTTCGCATGCTCGCGTCCCGCGGCTGCGACATCACCGTGGTGCCGGCGCAGACTCCGGCCTCCGAGGTTCTGGCGATGAACCCGGACGGTGTGTTCCTGTCCAATGGCCCCGGGGACCCCGAGCCCTGTGATTACGCCATCACCGCCATCAAGGAAGTGCTGGAAACCGAGATTCCGGTGTTTGGTATCTGCCTGGGGCACCAGTTGCTGGCCCTGGCCAGCGGTGCCAAGACCATGAAGATGGGGCATGGCCACCACGGAGCCAACCATCCGGTTCAGGAAATCGCCACCGGCACGGTGATGATCACCAGCCAGAACCACGGGTTTGCCGTGGATGAGGCAACTCTGCCGGCCAATGTCGAGGCGACTCACAAGTCCCTGTTTGACGGCACCCTGCAGGGCATTCGCCGGACCGACAAGCCGGCCTACAGCTTCCAGGGCCACCCGGAAGCCAGCCCCGGCCCCCATGATGTGGCCCCGCTGTTTGACGAGTTTATCCGCCTGATGGAGGCGCGATCGGCCTGAGACCGATCGCCACGGAAAACTCACGGGCGCCGCGTGTTGCGCTGCCAGAATTCAAAAGTTGCTGACAGGTTTACCAAGACATGCCAAAACGTACCGACATCCAAAGCATCCTGATCCTGGGCGCCGGCCCCATCGTGATCGGGCAGGCGTGCGAGTTTGATTACTCCGGAGCCCAGGCCTGCAAGGCGCTGCGCGAAGAGGGTTACCGGGTTATTCTGGTTAACTCCAACCCGGCAACCATCATGACCGACCCGGTCATGGCCGATGCCACCTACATCGAGCCGATCACCTGGAAGACCGTCGAGAAGATCATCGAGAAAGAGCAGCCGGATGCGCTCTTGCCCACCATGGGCGGCCAGACCGCGCTGAACTGCGCCCTCGACCTCGAGCGCCACGGCATTCTGGAAAAGCACGGAGTGGAAATGATCGGCGCCAACGCCGACACCATTGATAAAGCCGAAGACCGGGACCGCTTCGACAAGGCCATGAAGAAGATCGGCCTCGAGTGTCCGCGGGCCACCATCGCCCACTCCATGGAAGAAGCCTGGAAAGTGGCTGACGACATCGGCTTCCCGTGCATCATCCGCCCCTCCTTCACCATGGGCGGCTCCGGCGGCGGTATCGCCTACAACCGCGACGAGTTCGAGGAAATCTGTACCCGTGGTCTGGACCTGTCCCCGACCAACGAACTGCTGATCGACGAATCCCTGATCGGCTGGAAAGAGTACGAGATGGAAGTTGTCCGGGACAAAAACGACAACTGCATCATTGTCTGCGCCATCGAGAACTTCGACGCCATGGGTGTGCACACCGGTGACTCCATCACCGTGGCCCCGGCCCAGACCCTCACCGACAAGGAATACCAGATCATGCGGAACGCCTCGTTGGCGGTCCTGCGTGAAATCGGTGTGGAAACCGGCGGCTCCAACGTGCAGTTCGGCATGAATCCGGACACCGGCCGCATGGTCGTCATCGAGATGAACCCCCGGGTGTCCCGCTCCTCGGCGCTGGCCTCCAAGGCCACCGGCTTCCCGATCGCCAAGGTCGCCGCGAAACTGGCGGTGGGCTACACCCTGGACGAACTGCGCAACGAAATTACCGGTGGCGTCACCCCGGCCTCGTTCGAGCCGTCCATCGACTACGTGGTCACCAAGATCCCCCGGTTCACCTTCGAGAAATTCCCCCAGGCCGACGCCCGCCTGACCACCCAGATGAAATCCGTGGGTGAGGTCATGGCCATAGGCCGCACCTTCCAGGAATCCCTGCAGAAAGCCCTGCGCGGTCTGGAAGTGGGCTCCGAAGGTTTTGACGAGAAACTCGAAGACCTGGATTCCGAGAATTCCCGGGAAACCCTGACCCGCGAACTGAACGTGCCCGGTGCCGACCGCATCTGGTACATCGGCGACGCTTTCCGGGCGGGAATGACGGTTGAGGACCTGCACGAGCATACCCACGTGGATCCCTGGTACCTGGTGCAGATCGAGGACCTGATCAGGGAAGAGCAGGCGCTGAAGAGTGCCGGCAAGGCCGACATTGACCAGGCCACCCTGTTCCGTCTCAAGCGCAAGGGCTTCTCCGATGCCCGCCTGGCGAAACTGCTGGGCATCTCCGAGGTGAGCCTGCGCAAGCTGCGCCACGATCTGGATATCCGCCCGGTGTACAAGCGCGTGGATACCTGCGCCGCCGAATTTGCTTCCGACACCGCCTACATGTACTCCACCTATGAGGAAGAGTGCGAGTCGGACGCCAGCGACCGCGAGAAGATCGTGGTGATCGGTGGCGGCCCCAACCGGATCGGTCAGGGCATCGAGTTCGATTACTGCTGTGTGCACGCGGCCCTGGCCATGCGTGAAGACGGCTACGAAACCATTATGATCAACTGCAACCCGGAGACCGTGTCCACCGACTACGACACCTCCGACCGGTTGTACTTCGAGCCGATTACGCTGGAAGACGTGCTGGAAATCATTCACGTCGAGAAGCCCAAGGGCGTGATTGTCCAGTACGGTGGCCAGACCCCGCTGAAACTGGCCCGCGGCCTGGAAGCGGCTGGCGTACCCATCATCGGCACCAGCCCGGACGCCATTGACCGTGCCGAGGACCGGGAACGGTTCCAGCAGATGATTACCCGCCTGGGCCTGAAACAGCCGGAAAACGCCACCGTGCGCAGCCATGAGGAAGGCATCCTGGCGGCCCGGGAAATTGGCTACCCGCTGGTGGTGCGTCCGTCTTACGTGCTGGGCGGTCGTGCCATGGAAATCGTCTACGACGAGGAAGAGCTGGTTCGCTACATGCGCAACGCAGTGCTGGTCTCGAACGACAGCCCGGTGCTGCTGGACCACTTCCTGAACGCCGCCATCGAGGTGGACATCGACGCCATCTCCGACGGTAAAGACGTAGTGATTGGTGGCATCATGCAGCACATTGAGCAGGCCGGCGTTCACTCCGGTGACTCCGCCTGTTCACTGCCGCCGTACACCCTGTCCCAGCAGGTTCAGGACGAAATGCGCGATGCCGTCAAGAAGATGGCCATTGAGCTGGATGTGGTCGGCCTGATGAACGTGCAGCTGGCCTGGCAGGACGGCGAGATCTACGTGATCGAAGTCAACCCTCGGGCCTCGCGTACCGTGCCGTTCGTGTCCAAGGCCATTGGTGTGTCCCTGGCCAAGGTGGCGGCCCGGGTGATGGCTGGCAAGACCCTCAAAGAGCTGGAGTTCACCCAGGAAATCATCCCCAGCTATTATGCGGTGAAAGAGTCGGTGTTCCCGTTCAACAAATTCCCGGCGGTGGATCCGATCCTTGGGCCGGAAATGAAATCGACCGGTGAGGTCATGGGCCTCGGCGACAGCTTCGATGAAGCCTTCGCCAAAGCCGCGTTGGCTGTTGGTGAGCGTCTGCCGGCCAAGGGCACTGCGTTCATGTCTGTGCGGGATGTTGACAAGCCCGGCGCCGCAAAAGTGGCCCGAGATCTGGTCGACGCCGGCTTCAAGCTTGTGGCTACCACCGGCACCGCCAAGGCCCTGAAAGAGGCTGGAATCGAGGTTGATCGGGTGAACAAGGTCCGTGAAGGCCGTCCGCATATTGTGGACGCCATCAAGAACGGACAGGTTCAGCTGATCATCAATACCACTGAAGGTCGCAAGGCCATTTCCGACTCGGCCCAGATTCGCCAGTCGGCGTTGCAGACCAAGGTAACCTACACAACAACACTGGCGGGCGGCGAAGCCTTCTGCCGGGCCATCAAGTTCGGCCCGGAGCGCACTGTACGCCGCCTCCAGGATCTTCACGCAGGAAAGTGAGACTATGGCTGACAGAGTACCGATGACAAAGGCGGGCGAGACCCGCCTCCGCGAGGAGCTTCAGAAGCTGAAGTCCGAGGATCGTCCCCGGGTTATTGCGGCGATTGCCGATGCCCGGGAGCACGGCGACCTGAAAGAGAACGCTGAATATCATGCTGCCCGCGAGCAGCAGAGCTTTATTGAAGGCCGTATCCAGGAAATCGAGGGCAAGCTTTCAGCCGCTCAGGTAATCGATGTGACCACCATCGAGAATACCGGCAAGGTGATCTTCGGCACCACGGTACACCTGCTTAACATGGATACGGACGAACAGGTGATCTACAAGATCGTTGGTGAGGATGAGGCGGATATCAAGGCAGGCAAGCTGTCGATTTCCTCACCGATTGCGCGGGCGCTGGTAGGCAAGAGCGAGGGTGATGTGGTCGCCATTCGCGTGCCTTCCGGTACCGTGGAATACGAGATTGAGCAGGTCGAGTACATCTGATTTCGTCTGTGCTGAACGAAAAAAGCCGGCTGGGGTTTCCCGAGCCGGCTTTTCTGTTTTTGGGGTCCGGGCGGATCAGTGTTTGTGGCGCAACAGGTTGGAGAGCTTGGGGTTCGGCTTTTTGGCCCGGCGCAGTATGACGGCGATCTTGCCGATGGTCTGGACGAGCTCTGCGCCAGAGGATTCGCACAGCGCGGTGATCGCCTCGTGCCGGGTTTCCCGGTCCTGGCTCGCCACCTTGATCTTGATCAGCTCATGATCATTCAGTGCGCGCTCGAGTTCTTCCTGCAGTCCCTCGGAAAGGCCTTTGTCGCCAACAATGATGACGGGCTTGAGGTTGTGGGCAATCGCCCGGTATTCCCGGCGCTGTTCCGGTGAAAGACTCATGATGTAATCTCTTTATTGGTGCAATTAACAAAAGGTCAGCGGCGGAAAGGCTGACTTGAACGTATAATCGTCGAATTGTAACAGATCGTTCCGCTGTAAGAATGGCCGTTAACACGTATCGACGTGGGGTCGGCAACCAGAAGGAACCAACCCGGGTGGCAAGGGTCAAAAGGTTCGCGGAAATGGGGGCGTATTGAGGGTTGCTGTTGTAATTTCAGATATGGCGCCCAATATGAAGGTTAAGGCGACTTTTCATTAAAAAACTGTGCGCTGTGTGTGGCCGATACGGATGGGCCGTTTCTGGTGGACGGGCGTACAATTGGTGTAAGGTGTCAGAAAAGGGTGCTTTGCGAAAGGTTAACCCTACAATTCACAGGTGATGATCCTTGAACGATATGGCAAAAAATCTGGTTCTCTGGCTAATTATAGCCGCCGTGCTGCTGATGGTGTTTCAGAACTTTTCTCCCACCACCACCGGCCAACAAGTCAACTATTCCCAGTTTGTGGAGATGGTCCAGGAAGGCCAGGTCCGTCAGGTCACAATCGATGGGTTGCAGGTTCAGGGTACCCGTGGTGACGGCTCCCAGTTCCAGACAATCCGTCCTCAGGTGTCTGACAACAAGCTGATGGACGATCTGCTCGCGAACAACGTTGAGGTCATCGGTAAGGAGCCTGAGCGCCAGAGCCTGTGGACACAGCTTCTGGTAGCCGCGTTCCCGATACTGATCATCATCGCACTGTTTGTGTTCTTCATGCGCCAGATGCAGGGCGGCGGTGGCGGCAAAGGCCCCATGTCGTTCGGTAAGAGCAAAGCGCGTCTGATGAGCGAAGATCAGATCAAGACCACTTTCGCGGACGTGGCCGGTGTTGATGAAGCCAAGGAAGATGTTAAGGAACTGGTGGATTTCCTGCGGGATCCCAGCAAATTCCAGCGTCTTGGCGGCAGCATCCCCAAGGGTGTCCTGATGGTTGGTCAGCCGGGTACCGGTAAGACCCTTCTCGCCAAGGCTATTGCCGGCGAAGCCAAGGTGCCGTTCTTCTCCATCTCCGGTTCTGACTTTGTCGAAATGTTCGTGGGCGTGGGTGCTTCCCGGGTTCGTGACATGTTCGAACAGGCCAAGAAGCAAAGCCCCTGCATTATCTTCATCGACGAGATCGATGCTGTTGGTCGCCACCGTGGCGCGGGCATGGGTGGCGGTCATGACGAGCGTGAACAGACTCTCAACCAGCTGCTCGTTGAGATGGACGGTTTTGAGGGTAATGAAGGCGTTATCGTAATTGCCGCTACCAACCGTCCCGACGTTCTCGACCCGGCACTGTTGCGCCCGGGCCGTTTCGACCGTCAGGTTGTTGTTGGCCTGCCAGACATCATTGGTCGTGAGCAGATCCTCAAGGTGCACATGAAGAAAGTGCCCCTGGCGGATGGCGTAGAGCCGGTTCTGATTGCTCGTGGCACGCCCGGATTCTCCGGTGCGGACCTCGCAAACCTGGTCAACGAGGCGGCGCTCTTCGCGGCCCGTCGCAACCAGCGTCTAGTGTCCATGGAAGAGTTCGAGCTTGCCAAAGACAAGATCATGATGGGCGCCGAGCGCAAGTCCATGGTGATGAGCGAGAAAGAAAAGCGGAATACGGCTTACCATGAGTCTGGCCACGCTATTGTGGGTCGTCTGATGCCGGAGCATGATCCGGTGTACAAGGTGAGCATCATTCCGCGCGGCCGCGCCCTGGGTGTCACCATGTTCCTCCCCGAGGAAGACAAGTACAGCCATAGCAAGCGCTTCCTGATCAGCTCGATCTGCAGTCTGTTCGGTGGTCGCATCGCGGAAGAACTGACGCTGGGCTTTGATGGTGTGACGACCGGTGCGTCGAACGACATCGAGCGCGCGACCAGTCTGGCCCGCAACATGGTGACCCGTTGGGGGCTGTCCGAGAAGCTGGGCCCGCTGCAGTATGATACCGACAGCGAAGAGCCGTTCCTCGGCAGGTCTGCGGGTCAGTCCCAGACGGTGTACTCACCGGAAACGGCCCAGCGCATCGATGAGGAAGTTCGCAACATCATCGACAGCTGCTACGAAAAAGCCAAGCAGATTCTGGTCGATAACCGGGACAAGCTCGACATGATGGCCGACGCGTTGATGAAGTACGAAACCATCGACCGTCACCAGATTGATGACATCATGGAAGGGCGCACACCTCGCCCGCCGAAAGGTTGGGGAGACAGTGGTCCCGCTGGTGGCGTCAAGGCCGACGAGCCTGAGACGGCGCCGGAGCCAAAGGCTTCCGATGACGGTCGTCATCCCGGCGTTGGCCGGCCGGCCGGAGAACACTGACGGCTAGCAGCTTTTGGTTATAAAAAGAGTGTAGTTCCCTGCGCCGCCCGGATTCCGGGCGGCGTTTGTTTTTGTCATTGTGAAAAAAGGTTTGCCATGAAAATGAATTTTGCCGGGCGGGAACTGGATATGTCCCGCTGCCACGTGATGGGCGTTCTGAATGTAACACCGGATTCGTTTTCCGATGGTGGCCAATTCAACCGGCCGGATGCGGCTCTCGTCCGGGCCAGGCAGATGGTTGCCGATGGCGCCACGTTTATCGACATCGGTGGCGAATCTACGCGCCCGGGCGCCACGCCCGTGTCGTTGCAGGAAGAGCTGGACCGGGTCTGCCCGGTGGTTGAGGCGGCAGCCCGGGAGCTCGATGCGGTTATCTCGGTAGACACCAGTGCGCCGGAAGTGATGGCTGAGACGGCAAAACTCGGGGCCGGCCTGATCAATGATGTGCGGGCACTGCAACGTGACGGTGCTCCGGAAGTGGCTGCAAAAGCGGGCATACCGGTTTGCATCATGCACATCCAGGGGGAGCCGGATACCATGCAGGATCGCCCCGAGTACCGGAATGTGCGTCGGGAAGTCAGTGCTTTTCTGACCGAGCGCATCCGCGTTGCAGAGCACGCCGGGATTCGCCCTGAAAACATCCTGCTTGATCCCGGCTTCGGTTTCGGGAAAAGCCTCGAACATAACCTGCAGTTGCTGGCCTCCCTTGAGCAGATGCATATCCTGGGGCATCCCCTGCTTGTTGGTGTTTCCAGGAAGTCCATGTTGGGCCATATCACTGGCCGTGAGGTGAATGAAAGGTTGCCTGCGAGCCTTGCGGCCGCGACAATAGCGGCCATGAAGGGTGCCAGTATTATTCGTGTGCACGATGTCAGGGAAACAGTGGACGCTATCCGCGTGGTGGCGGCAGTGAAGGAGGCAGGTTAATGTCCGAGAGAAAGTACTTTGGTACGGACGGTATTCGCGGGCACGTGGGTGAATTTCCGATAACGCCGGAGTTCATGCTGAAACTTGGCTGGGCTGCGGGCCAGGCCTTCAAGCGCGATGGTCAGCGCAACAGCGTACTGATCGGCAAGGATACCCGCCTGTCCGGTTATATGTTTGAGTCGGCCCTCGAGGCTGGCCTTGCGGCGGCGGGTGTGGATGTAAAGCTGCTCGGTCCGATGCCAACGCCGGCAATCGCTTACCTGACTCGCACTTTCCGCGCTTCGGCCGGCATTGTGATCAGCGCCTCCCACAATCCCCACCACGACAACGGCATCAAGTTCTTCTCGGCGGCCGGCACCAAGCTGGACGATGCTCTTGAAGCCGAGATCGAGCGCTGGCTGGACAAGCCCATTGAGGTTTGTGGCCCGACCGAGCTTGGCAAGGCGTCCCGCGTTGACGACGCACCGGGCCGGTACGTGGAATTCTGCAAGAGCACTGTGCCCAATGAGTTTACGCTCGACGGCATGAATATCGTATTGGACTGTGCCCATGGCGCCACCTATCACGTGGCGCCCAAGGTATTTCGGGAGCTTGGGGCCAAGGTTTCGGTTATCGGTGGCGATCCCGATGGACTCAATATCAACCTTAACGTTGGCTCCACTCATCTGCAGGCTCTCAAGGCAGCAGTGATCGAAAAAAACGCTGATCTGGGGATCGCCTTCGATGGGGATGGTGATCGGGTTCTGATGGTGGATCGGGACGGATCCGAGGTGGACGGCGATGAGCTGCTCTACGTCATCGCCTCCCAACGCTTTGCCGAGGATCGCCTGAAAGGCGGGGTGGTCGGCACGCTGATGACCAATCTGGGTGTCGAGCTTGCTTTGAATGAAATCGGAATCGAGTTCGAGCGTGCAAAAGTCGGCGACCGATACGTGATGGAGCGGCTGCTCGCCAACAACTGGGTTCTGGGTGGCGAAGGCTCCGGTCACATGGTTATCCGCGACTGCACCAGTACCGGTGATGGTATTGTTTCGGCGCTGCAGGTCCTCCTTTCAGTGTGGAAGTCCGGGAAAACCCTTGCGGATCTGCGGAAGGGGATGAGCAAGCTCCCCCAGAAAATGATCAACGTTCGGGTGGCGCAGCGTTTCGATCCGTTCAGTCGTGATGATATCGTAGCTGCGGTGCGCAAGGCCGAAACCGAGCTGGGCAGTTCCGGCAGGATTCTGTTGAGGGCCTCTGGCACAGAGCCGCTGATCCGTGTGATGGCGGAGGGGCAGGACGCCAGCGAGATTCTTCGGGTAGTCGAGGAACTGGCAAAAGTTGTGGAGAAATCCACCGCTTAATTTTGTGTTTTCAGGCGGTTGTCTGCCGGGAGGGAGTGCTGTATAGTTCGCCCTCCCTAACGTTCGGGAACTGTTATGCGTCGGAAGATTGTAGCCGGAAACTGGAAAATGAACGGGTCGAAAGACCTGGCACAAACGCTGGTAAGCGATGTGCGATCCCAGGCGGCTTCTCTTGATAATGGCGTTGAGGTTGTTATTATTCCTCCCGCTATTTACGTCCCGGACGTGGTTGCCAGCGCAGGCGATGTGCTGTCGGTCGGTGTTCAGAACGTGGCGCAATGGGCGTCCGGAGCCTACACCGGTGAGATTTCCGCGGACATGGCGTTGGATCAGGGCTGTCAATACGCCTTGGTGGGTCATTCCGAACGTCGCCAGCTCTTCGCTGAGACAGACGCTGCAGTGGCCGAAAAAGTCGGTCGCATTCTCGCTTCCGGGCTCCAGGCCATGGTTTGTGTTGGTGAAACCCTGGAAGAGCGTGAGGCTGGTAAGGCCGAGACCGTTGTTGCCGCCCAGGTAAAGGCCGGCCTTGCGACGGTCGCAAGCGAGCAGTGGCAGCGTGTAGTGGTTGCCTATGAGCCTGTCTGGGCGATCGGAACAGGTAAAACCGCTACGGCACAGGACGCGCAGGCAATGCATGCGTCGATTCGGCAGGTGCTTTCAGAGATGGGCGCGCCGGCCAATGAGATTTCCCTCCTTTACGGGGGCAGTGTAAAAGCGGATAATGCAGCCGCTCTTTTTGCCGAGCCGGATATTGACGGCGGTTTGATCGGCGGAGCGTCGCTCAAAGCAGAAGATTTTGTAAGTATTTGCCGGAGTGTTCCGGCGGGTACCTGAATTTAAAGGTTCGCGAGAGTCGTTATGGATTGGGTAGAAACGCTGGTAGTCGTTGTGCACGTGGTGATCGCGGTGGCGCTGGTGGGTCTGGTGCTGATCCAGCAAGGCAAAGGCGCAGATGCCGGCGCTGCCTTTGGTGGTGGTGCATCGCAGACTGTGTTTGGTAGTCAGGGTAGCGGTAGCTTTCTCACCCGCTTCACGACTCTGCTCGCAGTTGTATTTTTTGTAACAAGTTTCTCGCTGGCGATTTTTGCCAAGCAGCGTGCCGAAGTGGCAGGCGAAGCCGGTATTCCTGTTGTTCAGGAATCCAGCAGCGCCGCCCCTGCTGATACCGCTGCTGACAATGGCGAAGCCGCAGCCAGCGAAGCCGAGGGTGGGGAGTCTGATCTCCCTGAACTCGAGTAAGAATGTTGCCCGGGTGGTGAAACTGGTAGACACGCTATCTTGAGGGGGTAGTGGCGAAAGCCGTGCCGGTTCGAGTCCGGCCCCGGGCACCATATTAGAAGAAAAACGGCTTGGAGTTTCCAGGCCGTTTTTTTTGGTCAGTCCTTGACCAGTCTGTCCGGCGTCTCTATACTCCGGCGGATATTGGGACCTGCCGCGTGGTGCTGGCGGGTTTCTGGCAGGCCAGGTGTCTGTCAGCAGGAAGCGGTACACCGGTTTGTTTCCTGCGAGTTCTTGCAACAAAAGGCCCCATTGTCAGGGGCTTTTTGATTAAGGGGCCTGGCGCAAAGGGCCCTGGTGCATAAAAAGGGCTGATAAAACAGCCCTTTTTTTGTTTTTGGGGCCGGTAAATTGATAACGGAGAAGGCACAACTTGTCAGCCAAGCTTAAGCAACTGGAAGACATTCTTCAGCCCGTGGTGGAAGGTCTGGGGTATGAGTTCTGGGGCATTGAATTCCGCTCGCAGGGCCATCATTCCCTGTTACGGGTGTTTATTGACGATGCCGAAAACGGCATCGGAGTCGACGACTGTGAGAAAGTCAGTCGCCAGATCAGCGGTGTGATGGATGTGGAAGATCCCATCCAGACCGAATACACACTGGAGGTCTCATCCCCGGGGATGGATCGCCCGCTGTTTCGTCTAGAGCAATACGAGGCCTTTGTTGGTCACCAGGTTCAGATTCGTCTCCGGATGGCATTTGAAGGTCGCCGGAAGTTTCAGGGGCTGATCAAAGGCGTGGAAGGTGATGATGTGGTTGTGGTCGTTGATGATCACGAGTATCTGCTGCCATTCGACAGCATTGAAAAAGCCCACATCGTGCCGGTGTTTGAGTGAACGATTTGAATAAAGTCCGTGGACGCACAGTTGATTTTAAGGGCAGGGCAATCCCATGAGTAAAGAGATCTTGCTGGTGGTTGAATCCGTCTCGAACGAGAAAGGTGTCGAGAAGGATGTGATTTTTGAAGCGATCGAGCTGGCACTGGCCACCGCTGCCAAAAAACGCTTTGAAGACGAAGAGGCGGATATCCGCGTATCAATCGACCGGAAAACCGGCGAATACGAAACCTTCCGCCGCTGGCTGGTGGTGGACAACGATGCCGTTCCTGCACTGGGCACCGAGCTCACCCTGCAGGAAGCCGAAGAAATCGACCCGGCCCTGAAGCCCGGCGATATCCACGAGGAGAAAATCGAATCCGAAGCCTTTGGCCGCATTGGCGCCCAGGCTGCCAAGCAGATTATCTTCCAGAAGGTTCGTGAAGCTGAACGCACCAAGATTGTGGACAGCTACCGCGACCGCGTAGGTGAGCTGGTGTCGGGTACCGTCAAGAAGGTTACTCGCGACAACGTGATTGTCGATCTGGGTGCCAATGCCGAGGCGCTGCTGCCCCGCGAATTCCTGATCCCCCGCGAGACGTTCCGGATGGGTGACAGGGTGCGTTCGCTGCTGCTGGAGATCCGTACGGATCACCGCGGTCCCCAGTTGATTCTCAGCCGCACCTCTCCGCAGATGCTGATCGAGCTGTTCCGCATCGAAGTGCCCGAGATTGCTGAAGATCTGATCGAAATCCGCGGCGCTGCCCGTGATCCCGGTTCCCGGGCCAAGATTGCGGTGAAGACGAACGATCGCCGTATTGATCCCGTTGGCGCCTGTGTTGGTATGCGTGGCTCCCGGGTTCAGGCCGTGTCCAATGAGCTGGGCGGTGAGCGCGTTGATATCGTGTTGTGGGACGACAACCCGGCCCAGCTGGTGATCAATGCCATGGCGCCTGCAGAAGTGGCGTCCATCGTTATGGATGAAGACCGGCACACCATGGAAGTGGCTGTGGCGGAAGACAACCTGGCCCAGGCAATCGGCCGTAACGGTCAGAACGTTCGCCTGGCCACCGATCTGACCGGCTGGACCCTGAACGTGATGACGGAGGAAGAAGCCGGTGAGCGTCAGGAGCAGGAATACAGCCGGCTTGTCGAGCATTTCACTGGCAATCTGGACGTTGATGAAGAATTTGCCGGTGTACTGATCGAGGAAGGGTTTACCTCCATTGAAGAGGTGGCCTATGTGCCAATGGAAGAGATGCTGGCGATCGAAGGTTTTGACGAGGAAACCGTCACCGAGCTGCGCCGTCGCGCCAAGGACGTCCTGCTGAACCAGGCCCTGGCAAGCGAGGAAGCGCTCGAAGGCGCTGAGCCGGCAGAGGATCTTCTGGGAATGGATGGCATGGACCGTAGCCTGGCCTTCAAGCTGGCCGGCATGGGTGTGCGCACCATGGAAGATCTGGCAGAGCAGTCGGTTGGCGATCTGCTCGAGATTGAAGGTATGGATGAAGAGCGTGCCGGTCAGCTTATCATGACTGCACGTGCCCCCTGGTTTGAAGACCAGGCTTAATTCGGGAGGAGGACCAGTATGGCTGAAGTAACGGTAAAACAACTGGCCGAAGATGTAGGCGCTCCCGTGGATCGTTTGCTGAAGCAGATTGTGGAGGCTGGCCTGAAAGCCCGCTCCGAGAATGATTCTGTCTCCAGCGATGAGAAGCAGCAGTTGCTGGCCTATTTGAGAAAGACTCACGGTGAGGCCGACGCCGAACCGCGCAAGATTACCCTGAAGCGCAAGACCACTACGACGCTCAAGGCTGGCAAGGCAAAGACCGTCAATGTTGAGGTTCGCAAGCGCCGTACCTACATCAAACGGGCTGAATTGCAGCCTGAGGCTGAAGCGCCGAAACCGGAAGAGTCGTTAGCTGAGCAGCAGCCGGAGCAGGCACCGGTGGAAGAGGCGCCAAAGGTAGCGGCCGAGCAGGCCCAGCAGCCGGAAGCAGAGAAGCCCGCAGAGGCAGCGACTGCAGAGCAGCCGGAGCAGGCAGAGAAGGCCGAGCCGAAGAAAGAGCCGGAGCCTGAGCCCGAGCCGGTTCCCGCTCCGGAAGATATGCCGATGCCGCCGCCCGAGGGCGATGGCAAGGACCGCAAGCCCAAGAAAAAGAAAGAAAAAGTTCGCGAGCGCGGCGACGAGATTGAAGAGGGCAAGCCGAAGAAGAAGCAGGCAGGCCATCGTGGTCCTCGCAGTCGTCCGGTGGAAGAGCCGCTGGTTATCTCCGAGGATGAGGAAGAGACCACGCTGCGCAAGCCGCTGCGTGCGAAAAAGAAACCCAAAGAGAAGCGTCATGCTTTCGAGAGGCCGACCAAACCAATGGTCAGAGAAGTAGAGATTCCGGAAACGATATCTGTCGGTGACCTTGCCCAGCGTATGGCAGTCAAATCGGCTGATGTTATCAAGACCCTGATGGGCATGGGCGTCATGGCCACCATCAACCAGGCACTGGACCAGGA
This sequence comes from Marinobacter adhaerens HP15, assembly GCF_000166295.1. NCBI lineage: Bacteria > Pseudomonadati > Pseudomonadota > Gammaproteobacteria > Pseudomonadales > Marinobacteraceae > Marinobacter > Marinobacter adhaerens. The sequence goes on along the minus strand of NC_017506.1, from coordinate 3,220,217 downwards.
AACTGCCGTTCTGGTGACCGAGGAATTGGGTCATAAAGCCAAGACAGTCAGCGACGATGCGTTCGAGGAAGAGGTTCTGAGCGAATTCTCCTTCGAGGGCGGCGAAAAGACCAAGCGGGCTCCGGTTGTGAGCGTGATGGGTCACGTTGACCACGGTAAGACCTCCCTGCTGGACTACATCCGTCGTACCAAGGTGGCCTCCGGTGAGTCTGGTGGTATTACCCAGCACATTGGTGCTTATCACGTAGAAACGGATCACGGCATGGTGTCCTTCCTGGATACCCCGGGCCACGCGGCCTTTACCGCCATGCGTGCCCGCGGTGCCCAGTGCACGGATATCGTTGTCCTGGTGGTTGCCGCAGATGACGGCGTGATGCCACAGACCAAGGAAGCCGTCCAGCACGCGCGCTCCGCCGGGGTGCCGATCGTTGTTGCCATCAACAAGATGGACAAGGAAGAGGCCGATCCCGATCGCGTCAAGACCGAGTTGGCGGGTATGGAAGTCATCCCGGAAGACTGGGGCGGTGACGTTCAGTTCGTGCCTGTTTCAGCACACACCGGTGAGGGCATTGAAGATCTGCTGGAGGCGTTGTTGCTTCAGGCAGAAGTGCTCGAGCTTGAGGCGGCAACCGATGCGCCTGCCAAGGGCGTGGTCGTAGAATCCAGCCTTGAGCGTGGCCGCGGTTCCGTTGCGACTGTCCTGGTACAGAACGGTACCCTGCGTCAGGGCGACATGGTTGTGGCCGGTTCCTACTTCGGTAAGGTCCGGGCGATGACCGATGAAGCCGGCAAGCAGGTCAAGGAAGCAGGCCCGTCTATTCCGGTCGAGATCCTCGGTCTGAACGGAACACCGGATGCCGGTGACGAGTTCTTCGCCGTTGCTGACGAGAAGAAGGCCAAAGAGCTGGCCGAGTTCCGTCAGAGCCGCGAGCGGGAGCAGCGTCTCCAGCGTCAGCAGGCCGCCAAGCTTGAGAACCTGTTCGAGAACATGGGCAAGGACGAGGTCAAAACCCTCAATGTTGTGCTCAAGACCGACGTTCGGGGTTCGCTGGAAGCCATCACCAAGGCCTTGCAGGACCTGGGTAACGATGAGGTCCAGGTCAAGATCGTGTCGTCCGGTGTTGGCGGTATTGCCGAGACCGACGTCAGTCTGGCCATGGCAACCAATGCGGTTATCTTCGGTTTCAACGTCCGTGCCGACACAGCGTCCAAGCGCCTGGTTGAGCAGGAAGGTCTGGATCTGCGCTACTACAGCATCATCTATAACCTGATTGATGATGTGAAAGCAGCCCTGACTGGCATGCTCGCACCGGAATTCCGCGAAGATATTGTTGGCATCGCCGACGTGCGTGATGTGTTCCGTTCGCCGAAGTTTGGTCAGGTGGCCGGTTGCATGGTTACTGAAGGCACGGTTTACCGTAACAAGCCGATCCGGGTTCTGCGGGACAACGTGGTTATCTTTGAAGGCGAGCTGGAATCCCTGCGTCGCTTCAAGGACGACGTACCTGAAGTCCGTAACGGCATGGAATGCGGTATTGGTGTTAAGGGTTACGACGTGAAAGTCGGCGACCAGATCGAGGTCTTCGATCGCGTCCGGGTCGAGCGCAAGCTTGAGTCCACGGGGGCCTGATGCCAAGAGAGTTCAGTCGTATTGATCGCATCGGCGATCAGATGCAACGGGAACTGGCCCAGCTCATCCAGCGGGAAGTCAAAGACCCGCGGGTGGGTATGGTCACGGTCAACGCAGTCAAGGTCAGTCGTGATCTTGGCTACGCCGATATCTATGTTTCCCTGCTTTCCACCGAAGAACTGACGGAAGAGTCTCCGGAGGTCCGGGAATCGATTGCGGTGCTCAACAAAGCCTCGGGCTTTCTGCGGGGCCAGGTAGGTCGCGCAATGAAGCTGCGGGTTGTGCCACAGTTGCGTTTCCACTTCGATACGCTGCAGGGATACAGCCGCAAGATGGATAGCCTCATTCGGGAAGCGGTCGGCGACAAGCCGGCCGTTGACCGCACCGACGATGATCAGGATGACCCGGAGCGTAACGCTTGAGCCGCAGACGCAAAGGCCGTGACGTTAACGGTATCCTCGTTATCGACAAGCCGGCAGGTGTTACCTCCAACGGCATCCTGCAGCAGGTGAAGCGCCTGTTCGGGGCCGCCAAGGCGGGCCACACCGGTGCTCTTGATCCCCTGGCGACGGGCGTGCTGCCGCTTTGCTTCGGTGAGGCCACCAAGTTCTCCCAGATGATGCTCGACAGCGACAAGGCCTACATTGCCACCGCCCGGCTCGGAGTCCGAACCGAAACCGGTGACAGTGAGGGCGCCGTCGTTGCCGAGAAACCGGTACCGGCCGGTCTCACCGCCGAGGTGTTGGAGCCGTTACTTGACGGTTTCCGGGGTGATATCCAACAGGTTCCCTCCATGTACTCGGCGCTCAAGCACAAAGGGCGTCCGCTTTACGAATATGCTCGCGAAGGTATCGAGGTGGAACGTCCGGCAAGGCCGGTGACCATTTACGAACTGACGCTCCTGGATATTCGCGAGAATGAACTGGATATCGCGGTCAGCTGCACCAAGGGTACGTACATTCGCTCACTGGTTGAGGATATCGGTGAAGCCCTGGGCTGCGGAGCCCATGTGACGGCGCTGCGCCGTACCATGGCGTCCGGGTTCACCCTGGCCGATGCCCATGCTGTGAGTGATCTGGAGGCGATGCGTGAGCGGGGTGAAAGCCTTGATGGTCTCCTCGTGGCACCGGATGCCGCGCTGTCCATGTTCCCCGAGCACCGTCTGGCGGGGCAGGCGCTGGTATCGATCTTGAACGGACAACCGGTTAGAATACCGGGTCAGGCTTACGACGGGTTCGTGCGTCTCTATGCGAATGAGAGCGCTAACGAAAGCTTCGTCGGGCTTGCAGAAGCATTCCCGGAAGGCGAGCAGACCAATCTGGTCCCACGCCGACTGGTGAAAAGCAGCGGAAAGCGTTAGGCGCGTCGCTGTCTAGCCGGGCTGTAGAGATGCGCGGTTCGGCCGTATTCGAAAGCATCGCAAACAATGAGGTGAGTTATGGCACTTTCTGCCAACGAGAAAGCACAGATCGTTAAGGATTTTCAGCAAGGTGATGGCGATACCGGTTCCCCTGAAGTTCAGGTGGCACTGCTGAGCGCGAACATCAACAAGCTGCAGGATCACTTCAAGGCCAACAAGCAGGATCACCATTCCCGCCGCGGCCTGATCCGGATGGTAAACCAGCGTCGTAAGCTGCTGGACTACCTCAAGCGCAAGAACGCCGATCGTTACCTGGAGCTCATCCAGCGTCTGGGTCTGCGTCGCTAATCCGGGTCTTTACGACCTGAGGGCTGTGCCGGTACGTCCGGCGGCAGTCGTCAACCAGCAGTCCTCCTCGCGGGGACTGCTGGTTGTGTTTTTTCCCACTGCAGTTGGATTGTCTGTGTGTTCGAAGGATTCCCTGTCGTAATGGAAAGCCGAAATTGATAGCAGGTTGTTGAAAAGCCCGGGCCTGGCGGCCTCCGGAACTGCCGCCTCCCAGACCGGGGTTTTGCAACAGCCTGTTAGCTTTCAGACGGGTTGCTCTTCAGACCACAGCACATCATCTGCAGAACTATGGTTCGAGCGCAGGGGCGCCCGGAACGAATCAATCTGGAACAGATAGACCAGGAGTTTTTTGTGGATCTGAAACCTTTCAAGAAATCATTTGAGCTTGGCGGCAAAACCGTCACTCTGGAGACCGGCCGTATTGCCCGTCAGGCAACCGGTTCCGTACTGGTAACCGTGGATGATATTTCCGTTCTCGGCACCGTTGTTGGCGCCAAAGAAGCCAAGCCCGGCCAGCCGTTCTTCCCGCTGACCGTGAACTACTTCGAGAAGACATACGCCGTGGGCAAAATCCCCGGTGGCTTCTTCAAGCGCGAAGGTCGTCCTTCCGAAAAGGAAACGCTGACCTCACGCCTGATCGACCGTCCGATTCGTCCGCTGTTCCCGAACGGCTTCATGAACGAAGTTCAGGTCATCACCACGGTCATGTCCTCCAGCAAGAACCAGGACCCGGATATTGCGGCGATGCTGGCGGCGTCTGCCGCTCTGTCCATCTCCGGTATTCCGTTCGATGGCCCCATCGGTGCGTCCCGCGTCGGTTACACCAACGAGCGCGGTTACTTCCTGAACCCGACGTTTGAAGAACTGCAGACCTCCCTGCTGGATATGGTCGTTGCCGGTACTGAAGATGCGGTTCTGATGGTTGAATCCGAAGCCAAAGGCCTGACCGAAGACCAGATGCTGGGCGGCGTGCTTTATGGTCATCAGGAAATGCAGACAGCGGTTACCGCCATCAAGGAATTTGCTGCTGAAATCGGCAAGCCCCGTTGGGACTGGCAGCCGGCCGCCGAGAACACCGAGCTGCTGAATGCCATCAAGGCCGACTTTGCCGGTGCTATCGAGGAAGCCTACGGCATCCGTGACAAAATGGCCCGCTACGAGCGTCTGGGCGAAGTAAAAGCCGCTGCCGTTGAGAAACTGGCCGGTGAAGAGGAAGGCCAGCCTTCCGAAGACGAAGTCAAAAAGTACTTCGGCAAGATCGAGAAGAGTGTGGTTCGCCAGCAGGTCATTGATGGCAAGCCGCGGATCGATGGTCGTGACAACAAGACTGTCCGTCCGATCGAAATTGAAGTCGGTGTTCTGCCCAGCGTACACGGTTCCGCCCTGTTTACCCGTGGCGAAACCCAGGCCATCGTGACCACTACTCTGGGTACGTCCCGTGATGTGCAGATCATTGATGCACTGGAAGGCGAGCGCAAGGATCCGTTCCTGTTCCACTACAACTTCCCTCCGTACTCCGTAGGTGAAGCTGGCCGTGTAGGCACCCCGGGCCGCCGCGAAGTTGGTCACGGTCGTCTGGCCAAGCGTGGTGTTCTGGCTGTTATGCCGACCCTCGAAGAATTCCCGTACGCCATCCGCGCGGTTTCCGAGATCACCGAGTCCAACGGTTCCAGCTCCATGGCCTCTGTCTGTGGTTCCAGTCTGGCGCTGATGGACGCGGGTGTACCCATCAAGGCACCGGTTGCCGGTATTGCCATGGGTCTGGTCAAGGAAGGCGACAAGTTCGCGGTTCTGACTGATATCCTGGGTGACGAAGATCACCTGGGCGACATGGACTTCAAGGTGGCCGGTACCCAGGAGGGCGTGACCGCCCTGCAGATGGATATCAAGATCAACGGCATCACCGACGAGATCATGGAAATCGCTCTCGAGCAGGCTCACGCTGCGCGTCTGCATATCCTGGGCGAGATGAACAAGGTGATCTCCGAGCCCCGTGCCGAGCTGTCTGCCCGTGCGCCGAGCATCACCACCATCAAGATCAATCCGGAGAAAATCCGCGACGTTATCGGTAAGGGCGGTTCTGTTATCCGCGCGATCTGTGACGAGACCGGCGCCTCCATCGATCTGGATGATGATGGCAACGTGAAGATCTACGCCGACAACCAGGAAGCTGCCCAGGCGGCGGTTAACCGGGTCAAGGAAATCACGGCCGAGATTGAAGTGGGTGCCATCTACAAGGGCCGCGTAGAGCGCATTGTGGACTTCGGTGCCTTCGTTAACATCCTGCCTGGCAAGGATGGTCTGGTGCACATTTCCCAGATCTCTGATCGCCGCATCGAGAACGTGACTGACGAGCTGAGCGAAGGTCAGGAAGTTCTGGTGAAGGTGCTGGATGTGGACAACCGTGGTCGTGTGAAGCTGTCCATGAAGGAAATCAAGGAAGGCGATCAGCCGACCGATTTCTCTGCCTGATCGTTTTCGGGCTTGATAAAAACCCGCCTTTCTTTTGGATTGGCGGGTTTTTTATTGCGCTTGGCTTGGTTGCAAGCGGCTGTTGGGTTTCCCTTTTCAAAAGACGCTACGAGCACATCCATGTGCGCTTGTTTCGGGCCGTCCTTGGCCCTCAACACTTTTGAAAAGGGAAACCCAACAGCCGCCCACACTCTATCGCCCAGCATTCATGAAGCGAAGCACCTCTCTCCGGTACCCGGGAATAACAAACGTCGCCCCGTGAGGCGTATCCGTCTGCAAGAACTCTTTGGGCTCCTGTGCTGCCTCAAACAGCGCCTCTCCATGATGAAAGGGAATAATCCCGTCCCGAACGCTGTGGATCACCATGACCGGCACCGGGCTGATTCTGGGAATATGGTCCAGGCCCTCGTAGTCATCAGGAATCGTCCAGCTTAGCGGAATCTGCAACGGCCAGGTAAGCCAGAACCCACCTAATTTCTCCCGGGCGATCTTGCGAAAGCCGGAGAAGGTACCATCCAGGATTACACCGTCCAGCCGGGGCTGTTCCTCCCTCTGAATCCATTCACTGGCCAGGGCGATTCCGAGACCGCCGCCGAGGCTCTGGCCGAGGATGTATAGGGGGCGGTCGGTCACGTCAGGTTTTTGGGCCAGCCAACGCAGGCCGGTTTCCACGTCGTGCAGCGCGCCTTCGATGTCCGGGTCACCGGTGGATTTGCCGTAGCCCCGGTAGTCGATGGTAAAGACGTTGTAGCCTTTCTCGGGCAGCCACGCTACGTTGAGGATGTGGCTGCTGACGTTCTGGGCGTTGCCATGCAGGAAATAGACTGTGCCCCTGGCGTTGTTCTCAGGGGCTTCTGCGGGCAGCCACCAGCCATGGAGGGTTTCGCCGTCGGCCGTGTCGAGGTAGATGTCTTCGTATTCGAGGTTCAGTCGGTCCGGGGTGATGTAAGTCACCCGATCCGGGTAGAAGAAGACGCTGCTGCAACCGGATAGCAGCAGAAGCGCAACCAGAAGCCCGCTTAGCCGGGCCGTGGTGGTGGTCAGAAATACGCGTGGATTCCGGCGTGCCATAGGCTTTGATACCTGTCGTAGTGGTCTTCCCGGGTGAACTCGGCAAACAGACTGAACTCGCGGCCGATATGCCAGTTGGCTTTGGCGTAAAGCTGATCCTGGCGGTGTTGGCTGCTGACGATCCAGGCCTTGGTTTTGGCACCGGCGAGCAGGCTGAACTGGTTGTTCTGATGGAGCAGGCCGATGTCGGCGCCCGGGGCAGCATCGTAGCCTCGGCGCAGGTCGTCGTCGATCTCCAGGTCGGCGGTGGCGATGGCAAAGGCCTGGGTCTGGTTGCCAAGGCGCCAGCTGCCGCCAGCTCCGCCCTCAAGGTAGGGCGTCAGGACCCGATCGTTGCCAGTATCCGTGCGGCGGCCACCAAAACCTACCTGCCAGGACAGTGGAGAGAAAAAGGCGTTCCGCGGGCTCAGGGAGCGGATTTCCACGCCGGTAAGCTGTTCCAGTTGAAGTTCGTCGTTGTCGGTATACAGGCGCGCGTCGAGTCGGAGGAACTGCAGCTGGGCACCGGTACGGTAGCCGGCCGGCGGGTCCAGCACATCGTGGTAGGCCGGGCGCAGGGTCAACTGGGTGAATTCCCTGTGTGCCTGCTGGCCTGCTCCGAGGCTCAGGCGGAAGGTGTCGTGGCCCTGATCATCCCGAACTACCGGTTCTGGTGGTTCCTCGGGCGGTGCGACGTCGCTGATCTGGCTGCGCTCTCTCAACAGGTCATGGGAGAGTGGTGCGGCGATTTCACGGGGCCAACCGTCGGCCTCGCTCTTGTATCGAACATAATCGTAAGTGGCGTCCAGAACATGTGCTCGTTGCTCGGCTGGCAGTGACTTCACTTCGCTACCATCAGCGGCTACATATCCGTTGGCGACCGCTGCCGCAAGGGTCTGTTGATCGTCAGGCAGGGTTGAGAGACTGTAGGCCACCGATGTGGCAGCAGAAGGCCGGTAGTAGACTTCGCTGACCAGATCCTTGTCGACCACCCAGCGAACCGTGTCCGACGGAATGGCGTGAGTGCTTACTTCCCCCAAAAGGTCCGTGCCCGGGCGGGCAATGTCTATCAGCGCCAAAAGGCGATAGGCACAGTTCTCGTCGAAGAAGTAGTAATCGAAATTCCGGTCCCTGATCTCCCAGGCATGGGCGATCATCAGGTCCACTTCATCCTGGGTGAGATTCAGTTTGTACTCCCACAGGTCACGATGTTCGATGTCGGAGTAAAGCCGAATTTTCTCGTAGTACGGCTGGACCGTAGTGATGCCGGGATAGCCGCCGAAAATGCCCTTGTACGCGAACAGCAGTTCACTGTCGTGGGCGGCGGCATCAGCGGCATAGGAGATCGTGTTGGCCAGCAGCAGGTTGGTTTCGTCGTCATCCTGGGGTGGGTCCAGGCGCAGAAACGTGTGCCCGAACATGGAAGACGGGCTGTTGAGATAAGAGGCGGCAAACACCAGGGTCACCGTCTCGGTGTTCAATGTTTCCGACCATTCCTGGAAGCCGGGACACTCGATCTCCGGTAGCGACAGATCAAGTTGCTGACTGAGCCAGGTTGCCCGTGCCGGGAAGCGGCAGAGGGCGTGGTCGTCGCCTTCCCCGTCTTTCTGGATAGCATCCAGGGTGGCCTTGAGCTCTGCCCGGGGGGAGTGCTTGCCATTTTCGCTCAGGAAAAAGGCCGGATCGTCGGCCTGGCTGGTATATCCGCTACCAAACCTGTCGGGTTGATAATGAATGAGTGTAAGCCAGGCAGGGTCGAGATGGAGCTCGGTTGCGTGTTCAGGCGAATTGGCCTGGGTCGGCAGGCTGACTGCAAGCCAGATCAGGGCTGGCCCAATGCGAAGCATGTTGCCCATGGGTTGGTGCTGCATCCGGGGTTGAACAGGGTAGAGAATGGAACGATGCGCCGTCCCTGGCGCATGAGAGTCCCTTCAAGGAGCCTGGATCAGGCTGCTACGTATTTGCTGAGTGACTCGTTTTGCTCCAGGAGCGCGACGATGGCGTCCACGGCTTCACCGGAGGTGGTGTCAGAGTTCGGGAAAATGGTGGCAAAGTTGTCCTGCAGCACCTTGCGGAAGGTGTCCCGGTCAGCTTCGTCGACGCCCAGAAGCACTGCCAGGGTGTCCAGGTTCTCACCGGAACCGCGGGACATGTCCCGGGCCACCTTGTCGATGTTGCTGTCCATGTACATGGCCATGGACTGAACAGACTGGTTGGTCTGGCAGCCAAGGGTGCCTGTGGTCATACCAAACGTCTGGTTACCAAAGGTACCGTTGGTGGTTGCAGCGAGTACGTGGGGGGCAATGCCGGATTGTCCTTTCCAGATCATGGCACCGACGCCACAGCCCGGTTGGGCAAAGGCCATAGAAGAGGCACCAAGAAGAATTGCACCTGCGATCAGTTTTTTCATTATCCACTCCTTCCTGTGGTTTAAAGCTGTCGTCGCAATACACAATGCTGCCCCTGACGTGGAGCAGCATTGCGAAAACGGCCCTGACTGGTCTTGTGGAGACAGGTTGACCGTTGATCTGAGTATAGTTGAAATCCAGCCAACGCAAGTTTAAAGATTGGTGAGTATTTGATTTAGCCCAAAAAAACCGGAGCAGCGTGCATGCTCCGGTTTTATGCTTCGAGGCAAGGATCCAGGATCAGCCGCCCAGATAGGCGTTCTGGACATCCGGGTTGTTGAGCAGATTCTTACCCGTGTCGTGCAGGCGAATCTTTCCGGTTTCCAGCACGTAACCCCGGTCTGCCAGGTTGAGGGCCTGGTGGGCATTCTGCTCGACGAGGAAAACCGTAATGCCTTCCTCGCGAAGCTGGCCGATGATCTCAAAGATCTGCTTGATGATCAGCGGCGCCAGGCCCAGTGATGGTTCATCAAGGATGATCATCTCTGGCCTGCTCATCAGTGCCCGCCCGATAGCCAGCATTTGCTGCTCGCCGCCAGACATGGTGCCGGCACGCTGATGTTCACGTTCCTTGAGGCGCGGGAAGAGCTCGTAGACGTGCTCCTGGCTCTTGCGGATTTCGGCCTTGGTGTTGAAGAAACCACCCATATGGAGGTTTTCCTCCACGGTCAGGCCCGAGAACACCCGACGCCCCTCCGGAACAATGGCGATGCCGGAGCGCATGATCTGCGCCGTGGATTCGTTGGTGATTTCCCGGCCCTCCAGGAAAATGCGTCCTGAACTGGCCCGGGGGTTACCGCAGACGGTCATCAGCAGCGTGGTCTTGCCGGCGCCGTTGGCGCCGATCAGCGAGACGATCTCACCCTTTTTGACTTCGACAGACACCCCGTGCAAGGCCTCGATCTTGCCGTAGTGGGTATGGACATCTTCTAGTACTAGCATGTGTTTACCTCAGGCCTCGCCCAGATATGCTTTGATCACGTCGTCGTTCTGGCGGATTTCTTCCGGTGTGCCACTGGCCAGGGGGCGGCCCTGGTTGATGACGTTGATGCGGTCGGAAATATCCATTACCAGGCTCATGTCGTGCTCAATCAGCACTACGGAAACGTTGTAGTCCTCTTTCAGGCTGATAATCAGCTGGTTGAGTTCCTTGGTTTCCGCCGGGTTGAGGCCGGCTGCCGGCTCGTCGAGCATTAACAGCTTGGGCTCGGTGACCATGCAGCGGGCAATCTCCAGGCGCCGTTGCTGGCCATAGGCCAGGTTGCCAGCCTCCCGGTTGGCCATGTCGAGCAGGCCTACCCGATCCAGCCAGTAGGCGGCCCGGTCCAGGGATTTCTGCTCTTTCTTCCGGTAACTGGGTGTCTGGATGAGGCCGGAAATCAGGTTGGTGTTCAGGTGGCGATGTTGTGCCACGAGCAGGTTTTCCACCACCGTCATCTGGCTGAACAGCCGGACATGCTGGAAGGTGCGAACCATCCCCAGACGGGAGATCTTGTAGTCAGGCTTGCCCTGTACTTCCTTGCCCTCGAATAGGATCTTCCCGCCCGTGGGCTTGTAAAAACCGCTCATGCAGTTGAATACAGTGGTTTTTCCAGCCCCGTTGGGGCCGATGATGGACACAATCTCGTGTTCCTGAACGTCCAGAGACACTTCGTCTACCGCCAGCAGGCCGCCAAAGCGCATGGACAGATTCTGTACTTCAAGCATCGTCTGTCACTCCTGCCTTTTCAGTTCAATATGAATGCGGCGCATGGGCATCAGGCCCTGCGGACGCCAGACCATCATCAGCACCATGGCGGCACCGAAGATCAGCATGCGGTATTCGGAGAACTCACGGGCCAGTTCCGGCAGGATGGTGACAGCGATTGCTGCCAGTACCACGCCGATCTGGGAACCCATGCCGCCGAGAACCACGATCGCCAGGATGATGGCAGACTCCAGGAAGACAAACGATTCCGGGCTGATGAAGCCCTGCTTGGAGGCGAACACAGTGCCGGCGAAACCGGCAAAGAAGGCGCCAATGGTAAAGGCGGACAGCTTCACTGCGGTGCGGCTGAGACCCAGGGAGCGGGCAGCGATCTCGTCTTCCCGCAGTGCTTCCCAGGCCCGGCCCACGGGCATCCGCATGAATCGACGGATTACGAGCGCGGTGAATACCGCCAGAACCAGGGCAATGAGGTACAGGAAGATAACCTTGTGTTCACCGCTGTAGGCGATGCCGAAGGTTTCGTGGAACGAGGTGTTGCCCTCTTCCTTCACCCGGCGCCCGAATTCCATGCCGAACAGGGTTGGATCGGGGATGCCACCAATGCCGTTGGGGCCACCAGTCAGCGTCGTCCAGTTGTTCAGAAGTATCCGGATGATCTCGCCAAACCCGAGGGTTACGATGGCCAGATAATCCCCCCGCAACCGGAGTACCGGAAAGCCCAACACCAGACCGAACAATGCGGCAAGCAGAGCACCAATAGGCAGCGCCAGCCAGAACGAAATGCCGGTGTACTGGGAGAGCAGGGCAAAGGTGTAGGCGCCCACGGCGTAGAACGCCACATAGCCAAGGTCCAGCAGCCCGGCCAGGCCAACCACCACGTTCAGGCCAAGGGCCAGCATGATGTAGATCAGCACCAGGGTCGCGAGATCCACCGCACCGCGTGACACGAAGAACGGCCAGAACAGGGCGAGAACCACGATGCCGGTCAGTACCCAGGATTCGATCTTTGCGCGGCGGTTTTCCGCCATCGGCTCCTTGTTGGATTGAGGCAGAGGATGGGGAATGCTCTTCAGGCCCCCCATGATCTGTTCCCGGAACATCTGGAACAGGAATACGATCACCGCCGCGAACAATACCATCACGATGGTGCTGGCATCGGCGCCGGTCAGGGTCACGTTGATGCCCTGGGCCTCAAGATTGAAGCCAATGATCGGGTAGGAAATGATCAGTGTAATGAACGCGCAAAAGAGCGCGTGTCTGAAATTGTTAGCAGCCATCAGATCTTCTCAACCTCCGGTTTGCCGAGCAGGCCGGTGGGTTTGAACAGCAGAATCAGAATCAGCAGGCTGAACGAGATCACATCCTTGTACTCACCGCTGAGGTAGCCGGAGGTCATGCTCTCTGCCACGCCCAGTATCAGTCCGCCCAGCATCGCGCCGGGTATGCTGCCAATGCCGCCAAGTACCGCTGCGGTAAAGGCTTTCAAGCCGGCAATGAAGCCGAACAGAGGATCAACCGAACCGTAGTACATGCCCAGAAGCAGGCCGGCAACGGCTGCCAGTGCCGCACCGATCACAAAGGTTGCCGAGATGATCCGGTTGGTGTCGATGCCCAGCAGGTTGGCCATACCCAGGTCCTGTGACACCGCCCGGCAGGCGCGGCCAGTCCGCGAACGGGATATAAACAGGGACAGGGCTGTCATACAGATCAGTGTGGTGATGAAGATGGTGATCTGCATATAGGACAGGGACATCTGGAAACCGTCACCGGAACCGAAGTTGAAACCACCGTCGATCAGGGCCGGGAAACCAATGTTGCGGGATCCCTGTGCCAGGTGAACGTAGTTCTGCAGGAAGATGGACATGCCGATGGCAGAGATCAGCGGGATCAGGCGGTGACGCCCCCGCACGGGCCGGTAGGCCACCCGTTCCACTGCCCAGCCCATGGAGCTGGAGACGATCATGGCACACAGCAGTGCGACGATCAGGATCAGTGGCAACCAGGCAATGCCAAGAGCGGCGAGGCCGGTAATGGCAATCAGCGCCGTGTAGGCACCGATCATATAGATTTCACCATGGGCAAAGTTGATCATGCCGATGATGCCGTAAACCATCGTGTAGCCGATGGCGATCAGGGCGTAAGTGCTCCCGATCGTCAGCCCGTTAATGAGCTGCTGTGAGAAATAAAGGAGGTCTTGCATTGTTATGGGACTCCGAAAGCCTGCTCCCTCCGCTACCACACCCCGTGTCCGGGATATCCGGGCAGGAAGTGGGGGAGGATCAACAGGAGCCTAGAAAAACACCTTCTCCCGGATCGCGGTGAGAAGGTGTTCTCATGATTACCGTTTGTTAACGATTTGGCTTAGTTTACCGGAGTTTTGCTTCCATCTGAATGCCATTCGTACACAACAAACTCGAATGACTTCATGTCGCCGGCCTTGTCGTATTCAACGGTGCCGATCGGAGTCTGGAAGGTGCCTTCGCGCAGCGCAGCGGCAACATCGAACGGATCGGTAGAGCCAGCGGCTTCAATGCCTTCGGCGACCAACTGGACAGCGGTGTAGGAGGTCAGAACGAACGGACCGGAAGGATCTTCACCCTTGTCTTCGAACGCCTTCACCAGCGCCTGGTTTTCGGCTTTCTGGTCGAACGCCGGTGGCAGGGTTACCAGTAGACCTTCGGCGGCTTCGCCGGCGATGGTGTTGATGTCCTTGTTACCCACGCCTTCGGGGCCCATGAAACGGGCATCCAGGTCAGCAGAGTTTGCCTGGCGCAGGATCAGGCCCAGTTCCGGGTGGTAACCGCCGTAGTAGACGTAATCCACATCGGCCTGCTTGAGCTTGGTGACCAGTGATGAGAAGTCCTTGTCACCGGCGGTGATGCCTTCAAACATGGCGATTTCAACGCCAGCGTCCTTCAGGGTGTCACGAACAGCGGTGGCAATACCTTCACCGTACTGCTGCTTGTCGTGAACAATAGCAACGCGTTCCGGGTTCTGGGAAGCAATGTAACGAGCCGCGACCGGGCCCTGCATGCTGTCCAGGCCGATGGTACGGAATACCAGCTCATAGCCACGCTCGGTAATTTCCGGGCTGGTGGAAGCCGGCGTCACCATCAGGATGCCTTCATCTTCGTAGATGTCAGATGCGGGCTGGGTAGAGCTGGAGCACAGGTGGCCAATTACGAAACGAACGCCATCGTTGACCAGGCTGTTGGCAACCGTTACGGCCTGCTTCGGGTCACACACGTCGTCGTATTCAACGGCAACGAGCTCTTCGCCCATGACACCGCCATTGGCGTTGATCTGCTCGATCGCCATGCGGGCGCCAGAGAATTGCATGTCACCATACTGGGCAACGGGGCCAGTCATGGGGCCGGCGATACCGATCTGGATTTCTGCGGCGGCGTGGCCGGCACCCATCAGGGCGACGGAAGTACTAACAGCGGTTACGAGTTTTTTTACTGAAGTTCTCATTGAGTCTGTCCTGTTTTATTTCAGGGTTATTCTTGTGTTCTCAGAGAGTTAAACAAACACCACACCTCACTGCTTGTCAAGCAGATGGCTCTGGAGTTTGCTCCGGAACACGGGCCTGTCTGCAAAGGCAAAACCCGTGCCGCTCTGAACGTTGTCACGCGTCCCTGCCGTCTTCTTCATCCTCTGAGACCAGCGCCCGGAAGCTCTCATGTTCGCGGAGCTGGTCAAAACTCACGTCTACGGAAGCATCGTCGCGGTATGCCTCGGAAATTTCAATAGCTTTCTTCAACGTACTGACTGCGTCTTCCCAGCGGCCGATTTCCGCATAGGCGCATGCCAGCTGATAGTGCGCGTGGCCATTATCCGGTGCAAGCTTCAGCGCGCGTTGGCAGAGACTGATTGCCCACAACGGTTCCTGCATTTCCAGGACAGCGTCGGCCTTGTAGCTCAGAGCTTCCACATCATCCGGGCGAAGATCCAGAATCTGGTCGTAGGCGGAAATCTTGTTCTGCTGTGAGGTTTCCTGGCTGGCTTTCAGCCACAGGGAATGCACTTCGTTGGTGCGCTCGATCTCGGCCTGGTTCTGGTGAATGATGTCGGATTTCTGCTTGAGCTGGTCCTCGATGAACTCAAGCCGCTGCTCATACTCGATCACCAGCTCGTTGACCCGTTTTTCGGCCAGGCTGGTCAGCTGATTGCGCATATCCCGGATGGAGTTCCAGCCGATAACAACGAGAATAGAGGTGGCGCCAGCGATCAGGTAGAAAAAATAGGTGACGGTGTCTGTGGCATAGGACATGGTTTTATCCGCTACCGACAGCTCCTTGTCGACCACCTTTTCGATCAGCTCTGCCCGGGTATTCTGCATTTCCTTGCGCAACGCTTTGCTTTCTTCCAGCAGGTACAGCTCCACAAAGGGCGTATACATGGGTTCGTCCAGCGTTTTGATGCTCTCTTCCAGATCCTCTGCAGTGAGCTCTTTCTCTGGCCCCAGTTTTTCCTGGGCGAGGAGGGTGCCAGTAAATGTTGTCATCAAAAGAAAAGGCAGGAAATACTTGATCATCGGGCGCATTCCGTCCGTCTGTCGTAAGTGGAACAAGTGGGAAACCTTAGCATAGTGGACGGCTGAAAAAATGCCGGGAATCTCCCTGACTTGCAATCACGGGTGCAAAGACCTCTAATAGTTAGGGGTATAAAGAAATTCCCATGACCGAATCGGAGTATTGCTGTGAACAGTTATGAAGATGTACTGGTGGCTCTCAGGCGGGTTATCCGGGCGACGGACCTTCATTCGAAGCGCCTCAGCAAGCATGCCGGGCTCACGGGGCCCCAGCTGCTGATCATGAGAACGATTCGGGATCTGGGCGAGGTGACTATCGGCACCATTGCGGAAAAGGTCAGCCTCAGCCAGGCGACGGTTACCACCATCCTGGATCGCCTGGAGCATCGGAAACTGGTTTATCGGGTACGCAGCACCCAGGACAAACGTAAGGTTCACGCGCACCTGACCGAGGAAGGCGCAGATCTTCTGGCCCGGGCGCCCAATCCGTTGCAGGAGGATTTCATTCAGAAATTCCAGAGCCTGGCGGAATGGGAGCAAACCATGATTCTGGCCTCGCTTCAGCGGGTGGCCAACATGATGGATGCCGATGATATTGATGCATCACCGGTGCTGACCGTTGGGTCAGTTCTCAAGGATGACGGATGGAAGGAAAAAGCCTGACCTCAATGAGCCAGGCTTTCTCCTGCTATTAGTGCACCGAAGACCCTTTCCTCGGCTTATTGCCGAAGCACACCTGGAAAACATCGCTGTAATGCTTGGCAAAGTTCACCACCAGGCCTTCCTTCAGGTACTCCGGCAGCTCCTCGTAATCGCCCCGATTTGCTTCCGGCAGGATCAGATTGCTGATTTTCTGTCGCCGCGCCGCAATCACTTTCTCGCGAATACCGCCCACCGGCAGCACCTGTCCGGTCAGGGTCAGCTCCCCGGTCATGGCGATGTTCTGCTGCGGTGCTTCCCGTCGTGCGATCGACAGCAGGGCGGTTGCCATGGTGACGCCGGCACTGGGGCCATCCTTCGGCGTGGCGCCTTCGGGCACGTGCAAGTGCACGAAGGACTTGTCGAAGAAAGTCGGGTCGCCTTTGAAGCGCTTGAGGTTTGAGGACACATAGCTGTAGGCGATTTCTGCGGACTCCTTCATGACATCACCCAGCTGGCCCGTCAGTTTGAAGCCGCGTTGCGAGCTGTGAATCCTGGAGGCCTCGATGCTCAGGGTGGCCCCGCCCATGGCGGTCCAGGCCAGGCCAGTGACAACGCCGGTACCTTTCAGGGATTTCTCTTTCTTGAACGAAGGCTGCCCCAGATAACTCTGCAGATCCGACACGCCCACCTTGACCGGCTGGTCCGGATTTTCCAGCAGCTTCACGATCCCCTTGCGGAGTATCTTGTGCAGGAGTTTTTCCAGGCTCCGCACGCCCGCCTCTCGCGCATAGCCCTCAATAACCTGCTTGATCGCTGCGTCCGTGATGTTGAGCTGCTTTTTCAGCAGCCCCGCCCGCTTCAGCAGCCTGGGAAGCAGGAAGTGCTTGGCGATGGCCAGCTTTTCTTCCGCGATGTAGCCGGACAGACGAATGACATCCATGCGGTCCAGCAACGGCCGCGGAATCGTGTCCAGCTGGTTGGCCGTGCAGATGAACAGAACCTTGGAGAGGTCCATACGAACATCGAGATAGTGATCAAGAAAATCCCGGTTCTGTTCCGGGTCCAGCGTTTCCAGCAGGGCGGATGCCGGGTCACCCTGGAAGGAAGCGCCGATCTTGTCGATCTCGTCCAGCATGATCACCGGGTTCGCAACCTTGGAATCCTTCAGCGCCTGAACAAACTTGCCCGGCATGGCGCCGATGTAGGTCCGACGGTGGCCCTTGATTTCGGCTTCATCACGCATGCCGCCCACGCTGAAGCGGTAGAATTTCCGGCCCAGTGCGTCCGCCACGGAATGGCCTATGGACGTTTTGCCAACGCCAGGTGGGCCTACCAGCAAGAGGATCGAACCGCTGACCTCGCCCTTGAACGTTCCTTCCGCCAGAAATTCGATGATTCGGTCTTTCACATCGTCGAGGCCGTCGTGATCGCGGTCGAGTATCCGCCGTGCTTCGGCCAGATCGAAGTGGTCTTCCGAGTGAATGCCCCAGGGAACCTGGGTCAGCCAGTCCAGATAGTTACGGGTAACGCCATATTCCGGGGAGCCCTGTTCCAGCACCTGCAGTTTTTCGAGTTCATCCCGGAAACGCTCCTGCACAGCCTCGGGCGGTTGCAGCTCTGCCATGCGCTGCTCGAAACGCTCCACGTCTGCGGTCTTGTCGTCCTTGGCCATGCCCAGCTCACGCTGGATGACCTTGAGCTGTTCCTTCAGGAAGAACTCGCGCTGGTGCTTCTGTACCTTGGCGTTAACCTCTTCGCTGATTTCCGACTGCAGCCGAGCGACTTCCTGTTCCTTGCGCATCAGGAGCAGGACTTTTTCCATGCGGCGGAGCAGGGGAACGGTGTCCAGCACATCCTGCAATTCGTTACCCGGAGCGCTGGTCATCGAGGCGCCAAAGTCGGCAAGCGGAGAACTGTCATCCGGTCCGAACCGGGACAGGTACTGTTTTACCTCCTCGCCGTACAGCGGATTGGTGCGCAGCAGTTCCTTGATCGCGCTGATAATGGCGAGGGTGTAGGCCTTGAGTTCGTCTGCCTCTTCTTCCGGTTCTGCCGGATATTCCACTTCAACCAGGTACGGCGGTTTGCGGCGCAACCATTGGACAATCCTAAAGCGTTGAAGCCCCTGGGCGATGAACTGAACCTTGCCGCTTTCATTCTGGGCATGATGTACGCGCACGGCGCAGCCGACGGTCTCCAGCTGTTCGCTGGAAGGTACGCCTGCCTCCGCATCCTCTTCTTCCACAAAACAGATACCCATGACCTTGTGGTCGGTTTCGCCGACCCGCTTCAGGGTTTCCTGCCACGGATTCTGGTTGACCACCACAGGCTGCACCTGGGCCGGGAAAAACGGACGGTTCGAAACCGGCAGCACGTACATGCGCCGGGGCATCATCTGCTGGGGCAGGGCAAGGCTCTTGCTGTGCTCGTCCTTGCCGATATATTCGGTCACGTCCTCTTCGAATTCCTCTAGTGAATCGTTTTGCGTCTCATCATTCATGCCGCGAGTATCCATCCGGAAAGGTTGTGAATCTGCCCGGGACGGGCTGCTGCGTCATTGCCCCGGGGCGTTGCTTATTAGCTATGTAACGGCAGATACGGTGATTTCAAGGAGTTGGGTTGGCGCTGTTGGCGCTTGAATTTCCGGGAGTTGGCCCCATGTCTCTGGCAGTTTCCGATGATTCATACGACTTTTCAGGTGCCTTGCATGAGCAACTCTCCGTATATTTTTGACGCCACCATGGAAAACTTTCAGCAGAAGGTGATGGAAGCCTCTGCCAGCACACCCGTTCTGGTCGATGTCTGGGCTGAGTGGTGCGCTCCGTGCAAGCAGTTGATGCCCTTGCTGGAAAAACTCGCTGAGGATTACCAGGGCGCGTTCATGCTTGCCAAGGTGAACGCCGACGAGCAGGAGCAGCTTACCTCCAGCCTTGGTGTGCGCAGTCTGCCAACGGTCATTCTGGTCAAGAATGGCCAGGCGGTGGATGGGTTTAACGGTGCGCTGCCGGAAAACGAAATCCGCAAGGTTCTGGACAAGCATGTTGAAGCGCCAAAGGAGGATCCGTATGACAAGGCCCATCGGATCTGGGAAGAGGGCGATGTTGAGGGAGCGCTGGCCATCCTGTCGCAGATGAACCAGGAGGATCCCGAGAACCTGAAGGTACTGATTGATCTTGCCCAGCTGAAAGCGGAGATGGGTGATCTTGAGACGGCTGAACAGGTACTGGAAAGCCTTCCGCCGGAGGAGAAGATGCAGCACCAGGCAAAGCAGTTGGCGGCCCGCCTGAAGTTTCTCCGGCAGTCTGCCGAGCTGCCACCGATCAAGGATCTCGAAATGGCGCTGGAGCAGGATCCCAAAGACCCGAACGCTCTGCATCAGTTGGCGCTCCACCACGTATTACAGGAGAACAACGCCGAGGCCATGGATCTTCTGATCCGTTTGATGCAGGTGGACAGTAAATACAAGGACGAAGTGGCCAAGACAACGCTGATCGAGCTGTTCGACAAGCTGGGTAACAATAACCCGGATGTGCGGACCTATCGGCGAAAGCTCTATACCCTGATGCACTGATTAGGTTGCTCGGGGAGATCAGAACCCGAGGTTGAATCCGGGGCCGGGTGAATGTGTTCATCCGGCCCTCGTTCAAGCAAACACAATGCTCAAGCTCCCACCCCAGCCAGACAATTGCGAACTCTGCGAACGCCCGGTTGCCAGGCTCACCCGGCACCACCTTATCCCCAAGCACCTGCATCGGAAGAAGCGCTTCCAGAAACTGTTCACCAAAGAAGATCTGATCACCCGAACCCTGTGGGTGTGCAGACCCTGTCACAACGCCATTCATAAAGCTCGCTCGGAATACGAACTGGGTCTGTACTTCAACACCCGGGAAAAGCTGCTGCAGCTGGAGGAGTTGCGGACGTTTGTTGAGTGGCTCAGGGACAAGCCAGAGGGGTTTGTGCCCAAGTTTGTGAGGCAAAAATAACGAACCTGATCCAATGACTAATAGATGCAGTATTCATAGGCTCATTTATTGGGAGAGGTCGTTATGCGTAGTCGAAAAGATGATCGTCGAATTCAGCGATTCCTGGCTTTGAGCGCCCTTATTCTTCTCACTCCATGGATCCTCATTGCCGGCTTGCTGGCGATGGAGAACGTCCAGGACGGGGTTCTGGGTAATGGTGGTCTGCAGGTAGCGTTGATTGGCATTATCGGGGCTGTGTTCGGAGCCCTGGTCTTTTGGGTTATTCCCAACTGGAAAGCGCGTCGTTCCAATCGCTGAAAAGCAAAGCGGCCCCGTCACTGGGGCCGCTTTTTTTATCACGCCAGGGCCGGCCTTTAGCCGTTACCCTTCTTCATCTCTTCGTACTCATCCTCAAAGAAGAACTTCTCTTCGCCAAAGGCTGGTTCCAGTTCGTGTAGCCAGGTGGCCGTCTCGCTGTACTTGGCGAAGAACGGGCGCTGAACCCAGTCCGGATTACGACCCTGCAGGAAGCGCAGGACGAACACCTTCTCGCCGTTGATTTCAGTTATACCCTGAATCTCCACCTTGCCGGGGCCGGCGCTCATGGAGGGGCCGCGGGCGGTCCGGGCCAGGCCGCTGACCTTTTTCATGGCTTCCCGATAGATGTGGAAGGCTTCGGCGAGAGGTACTTCAAAGTAGTTTTTGGCACCGGTGTCCCGCTCTACAAACATGTAGTAGGGGATGATGCCCAGCTGCACTTCTTTCTTCCACAGTTTTGCCCAGGCGTCGGCATCGTCGTTGACGTGCTTGATCAGCGGGCCCTGGGCTCGGATCTCGGCGCCGGTGGCGCGGATACGTCGGATGGCCTCTTCGGCGATCTCGGTGGTGATTTCCTGCCAGTGGTTGTAGTGGGCCATGATGGCCACGTGCTTGCCGGCGTCCACGAGACGGGCGAACAGATCGATCAGCTCATCCGCATCTTTATCGGTCACAAAGCGGTAGGGCCAGAAGGTGAGGGCCTTGGTGCCGATGCGGATGGTCTGGATGTGGTCGAACTCGGGCTCCAGCAATGGCTCGAGATACTGCACCAGGTTCTTGGTTTTCATGACCATTGGATCACCACCGGTCACCAGCAGGTCGGTTACCTCGGTGTGCTCCTGCAGGTAGCCGTGGAGCTTCTCGGCTTCGGTGCTGGCCATTTTCAGGTCCTTGTCACCGACAAACTGTGCCCAGCGGAAACAGAAGGTGCAGTAAGAGTGGCAGGTCTGACCCTGGGCCGGGAAAAACAGCACTGTCTCGCGGTACTTGTGCTGAACACCGTCGAGCACCTCACCGTCCAGCTCGGGCATGTTCATTTCCATCTGGCCTGCCGGGTGCGGGTTCAGTTCATCCCGGATTTCCTTGGCAACCGCCTGGATCTCTTTTTTGTCGGCACCTTCACGGTGCATTGTTGCCATGCGCTCGTAATGCTCTTCTTTCAACATGCCTTTCTGGGGGAAGACAAGCTGATAGATCGGGTCGTTGGGAACCTTGTCCCAGTTGATCAGTTCATTGATCACATATTCGTTGACCCGGAAAGGTAGCACGCTGGCTACCACCTTCATTTCAAATAGCGTCTCCTCAGGGAGATTCTGAATGACTTCAATCTTGTCGAGCTGGCGGTCTGTGTAGACCTTGAAACGCCGTTCCTCGAACTCCGTAGTGGGAATTCGGTTCGGAAAGGTGACGATGGAGTTCATAGATCGCCCTCTGTTGGTGCCAATGACAGAAAAGTGGTCCGACCACTTTTCGGTGGTTAAAAATCAGGCAGGCGAGTATACATAAACGGGAGATTATTTTCAGGTCTAATTAAAAAGTTCCGGTAAATTAGATGAGTAGAAGAGTTAAAGGCTCAGAATATTCAACAAAAATCGCTAACAGCGGCGAATGTGTAGCGAATTGCGGCGAGGATATCGTTTAGCGTGGTAATCAATTTTCCGGTTGATAAGAATGCTACGACATTGGTCGCAGTCTGGTTGTCTGCTGGTCCAAAAACGGTCATTCTTCCGTAACTAACCGCAAAGAGCGCCCCTGAAATGGATTTAGATAGGGTGTAAATTGAATTTAGCGTTAAAAATGTAGTAAAAAGACGACGAAATGGGTTGGCTGATCCGCGCGCTTCATCGGCATACCGATCATTCGTGGGGCCAAAAGCCCGTAAATCGGGGGCGATCGGGCAGGAAAAGTGTGAAAGCTGTTCTATGCTTTGTACAGGTTCTGTGTACTGGGAGCCGGTACACCTGTCAGGCTGACATACCCACAACAAAACACTGCATTTCATCGCAGCTTATCGACACCGCAACGCGCCCGGCTGCTGATCGTGGCGGCGCTGCACTTTTTGATGCCAAGGGGAGGGTTTGATGTACCAGGACGATGATCCCATTGAAACCAGTGAATGGCTGGACGCGCTGGAATCTCTGATCGAGAACGAAGGCGTAGACCGGGCCAAATACATTCTTGAGAGGCTCTCCGAACGGGCGAGCCGTGACGGAACCGAGCTGCCATATTCCATTACCACGCCATTCCGGAACAGTATTCCTGTGTCCCAGCAGGCGCCGATGCCCGGCGACCTCTTCATGGAGCGCCGTATTCGCTCCCTGATCCGCTGGAATGCCATGGCCATGGTTATGCGCGCCAATCAGCGTCCCGGAGATCTTGGCGGCCATGTTTCCTCGTTCTCGTCGGCTGCGACCCTCTACGATGTTGGCTTTAACTACTTCTTCCACGGTGGCGACGAAAAGCGCGAATCCGATCTGGTTTATTTCCAGGGGCACTCATCTCCGGGCATCTATGCACGCTCCTATCTTGAAGGCCGGTTCGATGAAAAAGATCTCGACAAGTATCGCGAAGAGGTAGATGGCACCGGCCTTTCGTCCTACCCGCACCCCTGGTTGATGCCGGATTACTGGCAGTTCCCCACGGTTTCCATGGGTCTGGGCCCGATTCAGGCCATTTATCAGGCTCACGTAATGAAGTACCTGGACAGCCGGGAGCTCATCGAGATGGGCGACCGCAAGGTCTGGTGCTTTGTCGGTGACGGCGAGTGTGACGAGCCGGAAACCCTGGGGTCCATCTCCATGGCCGGCCGGGAAAACCTCAGCAACCTGATCTTTGTGGTTAACTGCAACCTTCAGCGTCTGGACGGCCCAGTCCGTGGTAATGGCAAGATTATCCAGGAACTTGAGGGTGTCTTTCGCGGTGCCGGCTGGAACGTGTTGAAGGTCGTCTGGGGTCGCCACTGGGATCCCCTGTTCGAGAGGGACAAAGAAGGGAAGATGCAGCGCGTCATGGACGAGGTCTGTGACGGCGACCTTCAGAACTTCAAGAGTAATGGCCCGGCCTATACCCGTAAGAATTTCTTCGGCAAGTACCCCGAAACAGCCAAGCTCGTTGAGGACCTGTCGGATGAGGAGATCAACAAGCTCAACCGGGGTGGCCATGATCCTTACAAGATCTATGCAGCCTTCCATCATGCCATCAACAAGAACGGTGGGCGTCCGACCGTCATACTGGCTCATACCATCAAAGGCTATGGCTTTGGTGAGGCCGGCGAGGCGCAGAATACCGCCCACTCTTTGAAGAAGCTTGATATCGAGCAGCTTAAATCGTTCCGCGACCGCTTTGCAGTGCCGCTGAAGGATGAGGAGCTCAAGGACGTTCCCTACTACCGGCCAGCGCCGGATAGCCCGGAAATTGTCTATATGAAGAAGCGCCGGCAGGAATTGGGTGGTTTCTATCCCAAGCGCCGCAAGGATTGCCAGCCGCTGCAGATTCCTGATCTGGACATCTTCAAAGCGGTACTGGAAGGCTCCGGCGACCGGAAGATCTCCACCACGATGGCCTTCGTCCGTATCCTGACAGCCCTGACCAAGGACAAGCGCATCGGCAAGCGTGTGGTACCCATTGTGCCCGACGAAGCCCGTACCTTTGGTATGGAAGGCATGTTCCGCCAGCTCGGCATCTACACCGCCGAAGGCCAGAAGTACGTTCCGGAAGACCGTGATCAGATCATGTACTACCGGGAAGACAAGAAAGGCCAGATTCTTGAGGAAGGTATCAACGAAGACGGCTCCATGGCAGCGTGGATGGCGGCCGCGACCTCCTACAGCACCAACAACTTCCCGTTGATTCCGTTCTACATCTTCTATTCCATGTTCGGTTTCCAGCGGGTTGGCGATCTGGCGTGGGCATCCGGTGACATCCAGGCCCGTGGTTTCCTGATCGGCGGTACCGCCGGCCGGACCACCCTGAACGGCGAAGGCCTGCAGCACCAGGACGGCCACAGTCACGTGCTGGCTAACACCATTCCGAACTGTAAAGCCTACGATCCGGCTTACGGTTATGAAATGGCGGTCGTGCTCCGCAAGGGTATGAAGGAGATGTTCGAGGACAACCAGAACGTCTTCTACTACCTGACCATCGAAAACGAGAACTACGAACAGCCTGCAATGCCCAAGGATTGCGAAGACGGCATTATCAAGGGCATGTACAAGTTCGAGTCTGTCGAAACCAAGGGCAACAAGAAGACGCCTCGGGTTCAGTTGCTTGGTGCGGGCGCTATCCTCAACGAGGTGCGTGCTGCCGCCCAGATGCTGAAAGACGACTGGGGTGTCGCGTCCGATGTGTGGAGTGTTACCAGCTTCAACGAGCTCGCCCGTGAAGGCCTGCACGTAGAGCGCTGGAACCGCCTGCACCCGGATGACAAGCCGAAGAAGGCGTATGTTACCCAGTGCCTGGAGAAACAGACCGGGCCAGTGGTTTCTTCCACCGATTACATCAAGCTGCACTCCGAGCAGCTCCGGGCGTTCATCCCGAAAACCTACCTGACCCTGGGCACCGACGGCTTTGGCCGCAGCGACACCCGGGAAAAGCTGCGCAGCTTCTTTGAAGTCGACCGTTACTACGTAACAGTCACGGCGCTGTCAGCTCTGGCCAAGGACGGTGAGGTGAAGAACGATGTGGTTCTCGAAGCCATGCGCAAGTACGGAATCGATCGCAACAAAACGAACCCGGTGCTGAGCTAAGGAGACCGCCATGAGTGAACAGGAAATCAAGGTTCCGGATCTCGGCGGTGCGGATGAGGTCGAGGTTATCGAAATCACCGTCAGTGCAGGGGATTCGGTTGAAGCAGAAGATCCGATCCTGACCGTAGAGTCAGACAAAGCCTCGGTGGAGCTGCCGTCGCCCGGTGCCGGCAAGATCACCAAAATCACCGTTAAGGTGGGCGACAAGGTCAAGGAAGGCGACGTCGTGGGGATGATGGAAGCCAGCGCCGATGGTGGTGGCTCTGACGATTCCGAGGAAGAGCCGGAAGGAAAAGCCGAGGAAAAGAGCGAAGCCGATAAGCAGGAGAAATCCGAAGAGAGCAAGCCGGCGCCGAAGAAGGCTTCCGGGGGCTCACGCAAGGAGACCGTGAAGGTTCCTGCGCTGGATGGCTTCGACAATGTTCCGGTTATCGAAATCAATGTTGCCGAAGGCGATACCATCGAGGCTGACGATCCGCTGGTTACCGTGGAATCGGACAAGGCCACCATGGAGATTCCCTCGCCGTACTCGGGCAAAGTGGGCAAGATCCTGGTGTCAGAGGGTGACAAGCTCTCCGAGGGCCATGAGCTGCTGGAGATGACCGTCCAGGAAGAGGGCGGCGAAGCGGAAGACGACTCCGAGCCGGCGTCTGAAGAGCCGGCGAAGGAAGAGAAGTCGGAGCCCAAGTCCGAAGAGAAGCCAAAGCAGCAAGCAGAGTCTGCCCCTGAACCTCAGGGTGCAACCTATGAGCCGCCCACGCCTGGCGCGAAGGTCCATGCTGGCCCTGCTGTTCGCAAGCTGGCCCGTGAGCTGGGTGCCGATCTGGCCCGCATCAAGGGCTCTGGCCCGAAGAGCCGGATTATCAAGGACGATGTCCACGCCTATGTGAAGAGCCAGTTAAAGCAGGCTCAGCAGGGTAGCGGTGTTGCCACCGGCTCCGGTATCCCCGGGGTCAAGCTGCCAGACTTCAGCCAGTTTGGTGAAGTGAAGCGTGAGGCCATGTCGCGGATGATGTTCGCCACGGCCAACAACATGCAGCGCAGCTGGCTTAACGTGCCTCACGTCACCCAGTTCGAGGATGCGGACATCACCGATATGGAGGATTTCCGCAAGGCCCAGAAGGCAGCCGGCGAGAAGAAGGGCGTTAAGATGACGCCGCTTCCGTTCCTGCTGAAGGCCTGTGCCACGGCGCTGGCAGAACTGCCCCAGTTCAACGTGTCTCTGGACATGGAGCGCAAGGAGGTGGTTCGCAAGAAGTACATTCACATCGGGATTGCGGTGGATACGCCCAACGGGCTGATGGTGCCGGTGATCAAGGATGTGGACAAGAAGGGCTTGTGGGAGCTTGCTGCCGAGAGCGCCGAGCTTGCCCAGAAAGCCCGGGACAAGCAGTTGAAGCCGGCAGAGATGCAGGGTGCCTGTTTTACCATCACCAGTCTGGGTGGTATTGGCGGCACCGCGTTTACGCCGATTGTGAATACGCCGGAGGTGGCGATTCTTGGGGTGTCCAAGGCGGCGATGAAGCCGGTTTGGGATGGTAAGGAGTTCCAGCCCCGCCTGATGCTGCCGTTGTCGCTGTCTTACGATCACCGGGCGGTGAATGGGGCCGATGCGGCCCGGTTTACCACGGTGCTCAGTCAGCTTCTTGGGGACATTCGTACCCTTCTGCTGTGATAGCTGCTAGATCCGCTCCCAGCCTTTGAGGTTTGGGGGCGGCGAGAGGCGGGCAATACGATTCAGGACACGCTACGAGCCCATCCATGGGGGCTTGTTTCGGGCCATCCCTGGCCCTCTACAGTCCTGAATCGTATTGCCCGCCTCTCTCGTTTTAGCTCCTTCCTGTTCTTCTCTTTCCTTCAGTGCCGACAATGGTCTTCCAATGATTGCCATTCACTAGCACTCTGGGCCAGCAATGTTCAGAGAGGTCCGTTATAAATTCGGCACAAACAAAAACCCCGGCCGGAGCCGGGGTTTCTGCTGAGTTAACTAACTTCTAACGGAAGAATTAGAAGCCGTACTGCGCCGCAAAGATGATGCGGTTTGCGTCAGTGGAGTCACCGGCCACAGTTTCCTGATCGAAGTAACCGTACTCAACGCCCATCATGACGTTTTGTACCGGTGACCACATGTAGTTCAGGAAGATATTCTGGTTGGTTTCAGCATCAGCATTGGTAGTTGCACCAGCTGCAATCGCGTCGTCCAGGTCCAGAGTAGTGGTGCCGTAGCCCAGGTTGATGCTACGACCACCGCCGAGGGCAACACTGGTACCAATCGAGCCGCCGTAGCCTGCGATGGTTTCAATGCTGTTACCATCTACATAGGCGCTTGGGCCAAAGTAGTTGCTGCCTGAACGCCACAGATACCCGTTGGCGCCGTCGGTGTAGTTGATTGCACCCTGAATGGAGATCATATCGCTCAGAGCAAACTTGGCCGCACCAAACACTGCGTAGCCCATGGCGCTGTCGTCATTGGTGCCGTCGTCAGCGGTAACCTGGCTGATCAGCGCTGCAGCTGAGTAGGACAGAGCATCAGCGGAATCTTGGATGCGGGCAGTCAGGGCAGGTGCAGAGGTGCGAGTGTTGCCGCCAGCACCCAGAACACCCTGTGAGCTCGGATCTTCAAGGGAGAAGGAAAGAGCGCCAGTGGTGTAACGAACCTGCTCGGTACGATCCTGGCTACCAGCTGTGCCTGCCAGGCTGTCGAAGTCCAGAGTCGGAGTGTTACCTACGAAGCTGGTGTAGTTGGACCAGTTACGGCCGGCCATGAAACCGTTGTATTCACCGTACGCGTGACGCATACGCAGACTGCCTGCACCGTTGCCGGAACCACGGAAGTCACCTTCAACGGTGATCGCAACGCCAGACGCGTGCTTGACTTTAACGCCCAGACGGCTCTGCTGTACGTCAGCGCCGAAGTGGCCAGTTACGTCTTCGTTAGCGGGAGTGAAAGAACCTGCACGGGTGGATACGGCGCGGTTGCCGTCCAGGTCATAGCTCATGTTCAGACGAGCGTAGCCATACAGGCTCGCTTCGGTATCGTCACCTACGTTCAGCGTAAGTGCGCTCGCTTGAGAGGCAACCCCCATTACTACTGTTGCTGCCGTCGCACGAATTGCCAATCTCAGTTTGTTGCTTTGCATCGTTGTTGTCTCCACACATTTTTGTTGTTGGACCCAAAAACAAGGTAGTTACGAATTCGTGACAATTCAAATAAATTCATGCAGAAATTAGACGAATGTCTATAACAGCTTTTCGTTCATATACAGACATCTGCAGTTGCCAATGAGGCGTAAAGTTGTTCCATGACGTCCGAAAGTACAGTTATTGAGTCAGCCACGTTCGCGTTTCTTGATATTGAAACCACCGGCGGTAATTCAGCCCGGGACCGGATTACCGAGATTGGTATCCGGTTCTGGCGGGCCGGCGAGGTGGTGGGTGAGTGGCAGACGCTGCTGAATCCGGAAACGCGGATATCCCCGTTTATCGAGAACTTTACCGGCATTTCCAATGAGATGGTCGCCGATGCCCCGTTGTTTGAAGAGGTGGCGGATGAGCTGGAGGCGCAACTCAAGGGCAAGGTGTTTGTCGCTCACAACGCCCGCTTTGATTACGGCTTTATCAAATCCGAGTTCCGCAGACTGGGGCGCCTTTTCTCAGCGAAGGTGCTGTGCACGGTAAAGCTTTCCCGGCGGCTGTATCCGGAATTCCGGCGGCATAACATGGACGCGCTGATAGCCCGCCATGGCCTTGCCCGGGTTCAGCGCCACCGGGCCATGGGCGATGTGTCCGCCATGCTGGCGTTCTTTGAGCATGCGCGTTCGGAAAAAGGCGACGGGAAGTTCGATAAGGCCCTCCGAGAGCTGCTGCAACGGCCTAGTATTCCATCTCATCTTCCGTCGGATACGCTTCAGGACCTGCCCCGGGGCCCTGGGGTATATCGGTTTTACGGCGAAAACGATGTGCTTTTATATGTGGGCAAGAGCACCAATATTGCCCAGCGGGTGGCCTCGCACTTTTCCGGCGATCATAACTCTGCCCGTGGTGTAAGGATGTCCGAGAGTCTGCGCCGTGTTGAGTGGACGGAAACTGCCGGCGAGCTTGGCGCGCTCTTGCTGGAGCTCAAGCAGATCAAAACCCTGAAGCCTCTGTTCAACCGTCGCTCCCGGGCGGCCAAGAATCTGGTGAGCATTGAGCTGTCGAGAAACGAGGCGGGGTATCTCCAGGCGCGCCTGGTTCGTGAAATCGAGCCCCACCGGTTGGGGGATTATTTCGGGTTGTTCCGCAGCAAACGGGATGCCGAGCGGGCATTGAGCGGCATCGCGGCCAAGAATGAACTGTGCAACCGGCTGCTCGGCCTGGAGCCCGAGCACGAGGGTCCTTGTTTCCAGCGCGCGCTGGGGCGCTGCAAGGGTGCCTGTGAGGAACTCGAGAATGTCGAGCGCTATAACCTCAGGGTGCAGATTGCCTTCCACGGCCTGCGACTGAAAACCTGGCCCTGGAAAGGGCCGGTCGGGATCGTTGAGCGGGATGAGCGGTCCGGGCGCACGGACATCCTGGTGGTTTATAACTGGATGCATGTCGCCACCCTGCATGAAGAGGAGGCGCTGGCGGATCTCTCACTCAGTGGCCAGGCAGTCACCTTTGACCTGGATTCCTACAAACTTCTGATCGGCGCCCTCATGGACAGAAAAAAGGGCGGGCACGAACAGCAGCGGGTGATCGAATTGCCTGCCATCGGGGAACCGGATGTTCTTATGCCGTGAGTGGCGTATTATGGTGCAGGAGTCCGCACACCTACTTACTTGTTTGGTGCGGCCACTCTACTATTTTTAATTGCTTAGCCGCTTTCCCGAGAGAGATTTATGAATAAAGAACCCGTCAGCCGCGAACTGTTCGATGAAGTCATGGTGCCCAACTACGCTCCCGGTTCCATCATTCCGGTGCGAGGAGAGGGCTCCCGGATCTGGGATCAGGAAGGCCGCGAGTTTATTGATCTCCAGGGCGGCATCGCAGTGACCTGCCTGGGCCATTCCCATCCGGGGCTGGTGGGCGCGTTGCACGATCAGGCTGAGAAAATCTGGCATCTTTCCAACGTGATGACCAACGAACCAGCCCTGCGTCTGGCGAAAACCCTGTGTGACCTCACCTTTGCCGAGCGCGTGTTTTTCGCCAACTCTGGAGCCGAGGCCAACGAAGCGGCGTTCAAGCTGGCCCGTCGGTACGCCTGGGAGCATCACGGTAAAGAGAAGAACGAGATCATTTCGTTCAAGAATTCCTTTCACGGGCGCACCCTGTTTACCGTGAGCGTCGGTGGCCAACCCAAGTACCTGGAAGGATTCGAGCCGGCACCCGGCGGCATTCACCATGCCGAGTTCAACGACCTGGAATCCGTGAAGAAACTGATCTCGAAGGAGAAAACCTGTGCCATCGTGGTCGAGCCCATTCAGGGCGAGGGCGGTGTTATGCCCGGCGACCAGGCATTCCTCCAGGGGCTGCGAGATCTGTGCGACGAAAATGACGCACTGCTGGTGTTTGATGAGGTTCAGTCCGGCGTTGGTCGAAGCGGCCACTTCTACGCCTATCAGATGTATGGCGTGGTGCCGGATATTCTCTCCAGTGCCAAGGGGCTTGGCGGCGGTTTTCCGGTCGCAGCCATGCTGACCACGGCCAAGGTTGCAGCCAGCCTGGGCGTGGGTACTCACGGCAGTACCTACGGCGGTAACGCACTGGCCTGCGCCGTGGCGCAGAGGGTAGTGGATACCGTCAGTCAGCCGGAGATTCTCAAGGGCGTGAAAGCCCGTTCCGACAAGCTCCGCAAGGGCATGATGGATATTGGCGAACGCTACGGCGTGTTCACCGAAGTGCGCGGTGCCGGCCTCCTGCTCGGTTGCGTGCTTACCGAGAAATGGCAGGGCAAGGCCAAGGACTTCCTGAACGCCGGGCTGGAAGAGGGCGTGATGGTTCTGGTGGCCGGTGCAAACGTGATTCGTCTGGCGCCATCCCTGATTATCCCGGAACCGGACATTGAATTAGCCCTCGAGCGTTTCGAAGCGGCAGTGAAAAAACTGACGGCCTAAGGAGATCTTATGTGGCTGGTACGTCCGGCTGAGCCGGATGATCTGGACCAGATTCTCGCCATCGCGGGCACCCAGTGTGCCCGTCTTTCTTCCACCCTGCCCAAACAGGGCGACGCCCTGGCCTACAAGATCGAGCAGTCCCTGGCGTCGTTTGCCGGCCGGATCAGCGCAGAGGATGACCCTCCCAGGTTCCTGTTCGTGCTTGAGGATACTGAAACCGGAGACATCGCCGGCACGGCCGGTATCGATGCCCATGCCGGCAATGGCCAGCCTTTTTACAGTTACCGGCGGGATGCCCTGATCCATGCCTCCCATGAACTGGGAGTGTCCCGCCGTGTGGAGGTGTTGTACCCCTCCCACTCGCTGACCGATGTATCGCTGCTGTGCTCTTTCTCGATCCGCCCGGAGCTGCAGGGCACGGATGCGTTCGAGTTGCTGTCGCGGGCCCGGATTCTGTTTATTGCTGATCACCGTGAATGGTTTACCCAGCGTATGGCCGTCGAAATTCAGGGCGTTCAGCTCGAAGACGGGAGCGTGCCCTTTTGGGACAGCCTTGGCCGGCATTTCTTTGATATGGATTTTGAAACGGCGGACCAGTACTCCGGGCAGCTCAGCAAAACCTTCATTGCCGAGCTCATGCCGCCCAATCCCATTTATGTGACGCTGCTGAGTGAAGCGGCTCAGAAGGCGATGGGGCAGCCGCACCAGATTACCGTACCCAACTTTGAGTTGCTCCAGCGGGAAGGGTTCCAGCCCGGAAACTATCTGGACATTTTTGATGCCGGTCCGGTTCTTGAAGCTCGTACCGACAGCCTGAAAACCCTCGTGACCAGTCACCCTAAGGAACTTCATGGGACCAACGAGGACACCGGCGAAACCTGCCTGATTGCCGCTGGCGAGGGTGAACAGTTTCGCTGCACCCTGACACCGGTCGCCGAATCACTGGACGACAAACTAAAGGTGCCGGTCTCGACCTGGAATACGCTGAACCGGACCGCGGGTGACCGGGTAAGGATCGCGCCGCTATGACCTATTCGGGAACCGAGGACGCAGTTAAGTATCAACCCGCCGGGATCACGGAGGCGACACCATGCTGGTAATTCGCCCGTTGCAGGAAAACGATCTGGACGACCTGTATGCCATGGCCCAAAGCGCCGGGAAGGGGCTGACCACCCTGCCGGCGGATCGCGAGCTGCTGCAGAAGAAGATCAACCACGCCCGGGAGACCTTCAACCAGCGCATTGCGCCGGAAGCAGGGCTCTATCTCTTCGCTCTGGAGGATACCGAACGCAAGAAAACGGTCGGTATCAGCGGTATCCAGGCTCGCGTTGGTCTGGATGAAGTGTTCTACAATTACCGCCTGAGCGTCACCGTCAATGCCTCGAAAGAGCTGGGTGTGCACGTGCGGACTCCAACGCTGCATCTGTCAAACGACATGACCGATACCAGCGAAATCTGCTCCCTGCTGCTCTCCGATGAGTACAAAGGCGGAGGCAGCGGCCTGCTGCTTTCCCGCTGCCGGTTCATGTACCTGG
Organism: Marinobacter adhaerens HP15; assembly: GCF_000166295.1. NCBI lineage: Bacteria > Pseudomonadati > Pseudomonadota > Gammaproteobacteria > Pseudomonadales > Marinobacteraceae > Marinobacter > Marinobacter adhaerens. The sequence goes on along the minus strand of NC_017506.1, from coordinate 3,187,428 downwards.
ATGAATTCCGCAAACACTTCTCGGAAAAAATCTTCGCGGAAATGCGGGGTGTGTCGGATGCCAACGGCCGGAGCCCTCTGTGGGACGCGCTGGGAACCAAGTTCTTCGACATGGAGTTCAGCGAGGCGGACATGCTCTCGGGGCTGGGCAACAAGTCGTTTATTGCCGAGTTGATGCCCAAGTATCCGATATACCTGTCCATGTTGCCGGATTCCGCCCGTGCCGTGATCGGCCGGGTCCATGACAACACCGCTCCGGCACTTCGGATGCTTCAGTCCGAGGGGTTCAACTTCAACGGACTGGTAGACATCTTTGATGGTGGTCCCGTGGTTGAAGCCTTCGTTCACAATGTCCGGACGGTTCGGGAAGGCATGAACCGACACGCCATGGTCACTCGCAAACCGGTCAACCTGGACGTGCCATCTGAGGAGCGGGTCATGGTTTCGAACCGCTCATTCCGGGATTTCCGGGTGACTACCGTGCCGATAGATTGCATCGGGCCGGATACCGTCAGCCTGCCACCTGAAGTCGCCGAAGCCTTGCAGATTGAATCTGGCGATCCGGTTCGCCTGGCCCCCTTGAAAGACTCGGGGCTGCTGACCAAACATAGTTATAGAAGCTCAGTACCGGGAGGTGCATCGAAATGGCAAAGCTGACGGGTGAACTGTTTATCGACGGGCTCTGGCTGCCGGGCCATGGGCCTGTATTCGAATCTGTCCAGCCGGTGACCGGTGAAACACTCTGGGATGGCGAAAGCGCCAATCTGGAGGATGTGGATGCGGCCGTTCGTGAGGCCCGCAATGCCTTCGTGAAGTGGCAGCGCAAGAGCTTCGCCGAACGCCAGGCCGTTGTTGAAGCCTTTGGTGAGCTGCTTGAGGCTCACAAGGAAGAGCTGGCACACCAGATTGGCCTGGAGACCGGCAAGCCGCTATGGGAATCCCGCACGGAAGTGGCGGCGATGATCGGCAAGATTGGTATTTCCGTGAAAGCCTACAACGACCGTACCGGGACGTCTGAATCCGATGTTGCCGGTGGTCATGCCGTGCTCAGGCACCGGCCCCACGGGGTCGTTGCGGTGTTCGGCCCCTACAACTTTCCGGGGCATTTGCCGAATGGCCACATAGTGCCGGCTTTGCTCGCCGGTAACACGGTGGTGTTCAAGCCGAGTGAGCTGACCCCGGGGGTCGCCGAGCTGACGGTAAAACTCTGGGGGAAGGCCGGCATTCCTGATGGAGTGATCAACCTCGTTCAGGGCGCCTCGGCCACGGGCAAATCCCTGGCCGGCCACCCGTTGATTGACGGCCTGTTCTTTACCGGCAGTTCTACCGTGGGTCATCTGTTGCACAAACAGTTCGGAGGCCAGCCTGAGAAAATCGTGGCCCTGGAGATGGGCGGCAACAACCCGCTGATCGTTCAGGATGTGGCTGATGTGGATGGTGCAGTGCACCATGCCCTGCAGTCGGCGTTCCTGTCGGCCGGTCAGCGCTGCACCTGTGCACGCCGCCTGCTGGTACCCAAGGGCAAGAAAGGTGACGCGTTCATCGACCGGCTGGTGGAAGTCTCCGCCCGCATCAAGGTCGGCGAGTTCGATGCCGATCCGCAGCCGTTTATGGGCTCCGTGATTTCCTCGGAGGCCGCCGAAAAACTCCTGGCGGCACAGGCCAGCCTGCTGGAGAAGGGCGGCAAGTCCCTGCTGGAGATGAAGTCCCTGAAGTCCGGAACCGGACTGCTGTCGCCGGGTATCGTGGATGCCACAGGTCTGGATGTGACCGATGAAGAGTTCTTTGGCCCCTTGCTGAAGGTGTATCGCTACAAGAGCTTTGATGATGCACTGGCACTGGCGAACGATACTCACTACGGGCTGTCAGCGGGCATCCTGACGGACGACCGGAAACTCTATGAACGGCTGGTGGAAGAAGTGCGCGCCGGTATCGTGAACTGGAACCGGCCGCTGACCGGCGCCAGCAGCGCGGCGCCCTTTGGTGGTGTTGGCGCCAGTGGCAATCATCGCCCGAGCGCCTACTACGCTGCCGACTACTGTGCCTGGCCCATGGCTTCTCTGGAGGCCGGCAAGAGTGAGATGCCAGAGTCTCTGGCACCCGGCCTCAATTTCGATTAACGGAACCCAGTGCCATGGTGAAACACGCGGTTGAAGCAAACTTCGATGGTCTGGTCGGTCCCACCCACAACTACGCGGGACTGTCCTGGGGTAATGTAGCCTCCAAATCCAATGTCAGTTCCGTCTCGAATCCGAAAGAGGCGGCACTGCAGGGCCTGGCGAAGATGAAGCGCCTTGCGGACCGGGGCTATGTGCAGGGCGTTCTGCCTCCTCATGAGCGGCCGCATATTCCGACACTTCGGGCCCTGGGGTTCGAAGGCCCGGATGCTCGCGTTCTTGAGCAGGCGGCCAAATCCAGTCCGTCGATCCTGGCGGCAGTCTCTTCTGCGTCGCCGATGTGGACGGCAAATGCGGCCACGGTATCGCCAAGTGCCGATACCTCTGACCATCGCGTGCACTTCACCCCGGCCAACCTGAGCGCCAAGTTCCACCGTTCCATCGAGCATGCGGTGACCGGACGGGCACTGAAATCCATTTTTGCCGACGAGAGCTACTTTGCGCACCATCCGGCGCTGCCATCAGTGAGCCACTTTGGCGATGAGGGCGCGGCCAACCACACCCGGTTGTGTGCCGGTTATGGTGAGCCCGGCGTGGAACTGTTTGTGTATGGCCAGATGGCGTTCAATGAGCAGGCTCCGGCTCCGAAGAAATACCCGGCACGGCAAACGCTTGAGGCATCCCAGGCGGTGGCACGGCTGCATGGTCTCAGAGACCAGAATGCAGTGTTTGCCCAACAGAATCCGGACGCCATTGATGGCGGCGTTTTCCACAACGACGTGATAGCGGTGGGCAACGGTAATACGCTTTTCTACCATGAAATGGCGTTTCTCAACGAAGCGCAGGTGCTGGCGGACATCAGGGAGCGGCTCACCGGTGCCGAGCTGGAAGCGGTTCGGGTCAGCAGTGCCGATGTGCCACTGGAAGATGCGGTGGCCTCCTACCTGTTCAACAGTCAGTTGCTGAACACACCCGACGGCATGCTGCTGGCGGTGCCCGGCGAGTGCCGTGAAGTGGCTTCGGTCAGCCGTTATCTGGATGGCCTGGTGAAGTCTGGCGGGCCGATCACCGCGGTGGAAGTGTTCGACGTCAAGCAGTCCATGCGCAATGGCGGTGGCCCGGCCTGTCTGCGGTTGAGGGTGGTGCTCAACGACGATGAGCTGAAAGCCATCAACCGGGGTGTGTTGCTCACCGATGAACTCTATGAGCGCCTGACCACCTGGGTGGAAGCCCATTACCGGGATGAACTCAGCCAGAACGAGCTTGGCGATCCGATGTTGCTCGAAGAGGTTCGCAAAGCCCTGGACGAACTCACCGGGATCATGGGCTTAGGCTCCATCTACGATTTCCAGCTCTAGCAGCCTGCCGGGCTGCGAGTTGTCAGGCAGAAATCGACGACGTCAGCATATCCATGGTGTGCCGGATCAGCTGCTCGGCCGGAAACGCCGGGTTACCCTCGCCCATTTCCGACTGGCATAGCAAGATCACCCCGTGCAGGGCCCCGCGCAGGTACAGTGCAGTCTGTACGGGGTCGTTGATCCGGTCGCGGTTCATGGTGCCGTCTCGTAGCCCCAGTTCGATGGCCCCCACCATCAGCTCCATCAGGTCTGATTTGGAGCACAACATTTCCTCTGCCTGGCTTTCGTCTGCCTCCGCCATGGCCGTGGACGCCTTGGTCAAAGCCGAGAAGTAATCCGGTTCCTCCAGATAAAAGCGATAATAGGATTCTCCCATCGCCCGGATCTGGCCCAGCCCGTTATCCGCGGTCTGTCTTGCCTCTTCAAATCGACGGAACAGGCTATGGCCCGCCCTGAGCATAATGCCCCTCTGTATCGCAGCCTTGTCCTTGAAGTACACGTACAGCAAGGCCCGGCTGAGGCTGGCGGTACGGGCGATGTCGTCCATGGACGTGCGTTCGTAGCCCTTTTCCGAGAACACCAGTTCGGCGGCGTCCAGGATGGTGTCGTAACGGGCCTGTTTCTCACGCTCGCGACGGGTTTTCAGCGGTTCGCTCATTCAATCATCCGGTTAGTTGGCAAAAGCACGCATAGGATACCTGAAATCGAATCAAACCCGATTATTGACAAAATGTCAAAGAATGACATGATGTCTAAATCAATCATCGGGTTTCTCCAGGGACAGGACCCCGCCAACTACACAAGCAAGGATGAAAGGAAGAGTCATGACACCACTTCGAATCCCCGTTGCCATCGTTTCTCTTGCGGTTTTTTCACTGTTTCTGTCGGGCTGTAAAGCCAGTGACGTAGCCCCGGAGCCCGGGCAGCAGAAGGTTTCAGTGCGTGTGTCTGAAGTTTCCGGCGGCGAGAGCCAGGATATGCCGCTGCGGTTTTCCGGAATTGTTCGTGCTACCCAGCGAGCGACACTGACCTTCCAGGTCAGTGGCACCCTCAAGGAGCAGGCGGTGGAGCTCGGGCAGAAGGTGCAGGCCGGTGATCTGCTTGCCCGTGTCTACAATCCTGGCCTGGAGCCGGCCCGGGATTCTGCCAGGGCCCGCCTGGAAGAGTTGAGAACCCAGTATCAGCAGGCTCAGCGGGAGTGGGAGCGCTCCAGCCGATTGCACGAGCGCGGTGTGGTATCCGAACAGACGCTGGAGCAGCTCGCAGCTCGGCGGGACTCCCTGGAGGCGAGCGTCGCAACGGCGCGGGCCTCCCTGGCGGAGGCAACCCAGCTGCTCGAGGAGAGTACACTTCGGGCGCCCTTTTCCGGACGGGTTGAAGCCCTGCTGGTGGAGCGGGACGAATTCGTGGCGGCCGGACAGCCGGTGATGCGGCTTTCCTCGCCCGAGGGCCGTGAGGTAGAGGTGCGGGTACCGGCGTATCTGCTGGATCATGTTGAGCTGGAGCAAACCTTGCCTGTCTGGTCCGTCCAGGACCGCAGCCGCCCGCCACAGTCCGGTTCGGTGGTCGAGATTGCCCAGGCCAGCGCCATTCGCGGCGAGCTGCATCCGGTTCTGGTGAGCCTGCCGGTAAACACCCTGGAGCCCGGCCAGCCGGTAGAAGTGGGCATCACGCCTGTTCGGGAATCTGCCATCACAGTGCCCCTGCTGTCGGTGATCCGCAATGCCGAGGGCGTCAGTGTGTTCCGGGTCCGGGATAATGTGGCCTCCCGTGTTGCGGTGGAAGTCGACCGGGTCGTGGGCGAGCGGGTGGTGGTTACCTCCGGCGATCTGTCCCCGGGTGACCTGGTGGTTTATGCCGGCATGACGCGTCTGGCGGACGGTGATGCCGTGGAGGTGCGCTGATGACCCGCCGGCTTCTGAACTGCCAGCGCCTGCTGGGCATGGTGGTGACCATGCTCTGCCTGTTGGGTATCGCGGCTTACAGCACCATGCCACGCCAGGAAGACCCGTCGTTTCCCTACCGGGCCGGCCTGATCAGCATCAACTATCCGGGTGCCAGCGCCGAGGCCGTTGAACGGCTCGTACTCAGGCCCCTGGTGGATGAACTTCGGCAGGTGGAGGGGGTGGATTATACCCAGTCCACCGCCCGTACCGGCGTTGCCATCGTGCGCCTGCGCCTGAATGACGACATCTACGACACCGACCCCGCCTGGGACCGAGTGCGCCAGGCCATGGAGCGCGCGAAGCAGGACTTCCCGGACGATGTGGGCCGGATGGTACTTGATGACCGTCTAATCGATATTCCTGCCATCGTCATGGCCGTAGGTGGCTCGCCCTCGGTAACGGAACTATCCGACGTTGCTGAACGGTTGAAGCAGAACCTCTCGGATTTGCCGGGGGTTTCCCGGATTGAGCTGGAAGGTGATGCAGACGAGCAGATTACCCTGGCACTGGACGATGCCGCGCTCTTCCGGCTTGGTATCTCACCGGCGCGGGTGCTGGACACGCTGGCGCGGCGAAACCAGACCATTCCCGGCGGCTTCGTGGTGGTCAATGGCCGCCGCCTGTCGGTCCTTCCCAACAGCGAGTTTGCCGATATTGACGCCATCCGCGCCACGCCCATTGAACTTCCGGATGGCTCACAGGTGCCCCTGGCCGCGGCAGCGGATGTCTGGCGTGGACCAGTAGAACCCAGACAGCCGGAAACCTGGTACGACGGCGAACGGGTGGTGCTGGTCTCCATCATTATGGAAGAGGGCACCACCGATGCGATCCGCTTTGGTCAGCGGGTGCGCGAACGCATGGAGCAGATTCGCGGAGACTTTGAACCCTACGAGATCCGGGAGATGTTCTTCCAGCCGGACAAGGTGCAGGAACGGCTCGATAACCTGGCCTGGAGCCTGGTGCTTTCAGTGCTGATCATCGTGGCGGTGGTCTTTACCGGCATGGGCATTCGTATGGGGCTGCTGGTCGCGTCCATTCTGCCCATGGTTGCCCTGATCAGTGTCGGGCTCTATGACCTCGGTGGGGGCGTGCTGCATCAGATCGCCGTCATTGGCATGGTGATCTCATTGGGCATCCTGATCGACAACGCCATCGTGATCGTCGAAAACATCCAGGGGCACCTGGATGAGGGCATGCGGCGGCTGGATGCCCTGCGCCAGGCCGTCAGCGAGCTGGCCGGCCCGCTGGGTGCCTCAACGGGAACGACACTGGCGGCCTTCGCACCCCTGCTTCTGGCCAAGGGCGGTGCTGCGGATTTCACCCGTGGCGTGCCGGTTATGATCATGCTGACACTGTCCGTCAGCTATCTGTTGGCTATCTCCGCCGTTCCCTTGCTGGCGGCCAGATTCCTGAAGCCCCGCCGCAAGGCGGGCCAGGACCGATTGATCGGAGTAGCCCGTTTTCTGGGTGGCCTGGTATCCCGTTACCCCGGACGGCTGATTACCGCCGGCGCCATACTTGTGGGCATCAGTCTTGCGATGACCCCCTTTATGGCCCAGCAGTTCTTTCCGAATGCCGATCGCCCGAGGGTGATTGTCGAAGTCTACATGCCCGAGGGCACCGACCAGGCCCGCACGGCAGAGGCCACGGAAAGTCTGGAACGAATTATCCGTTCGCAGCCGGATGCCCTGAAGGTCCACCGGTTCGTAGGCTTCACCGGACCTTCATTTTATTACAACCTGCAGCGCGCCCCCCAGGCACCGAACCGGGCACGGCTGGTGGTTACCACACCCACACTGGAAGACACTACCGGCATGATCCGCTGGATTCGCGCGCACGTGAAAGAGCAGATGCCGGAACTGGATGTGACCGTGGGTATTCTCGGGCAGGGACCGCCCAGGGCTGCACCGGTGGAAATCCGTGTCTACCATGTCAATGATGGTGCCCGGATCGAAGCGGTGGAGCGGATCTTCAGCATTCTGAGAGGCGTTGAGGGCACGGTTGATGTTCGCCATGACCTGGATATTGGCGTTCCCAGTATTGCCATCAACGTCGACGATGCCACGGCGGCCCGCTACGGCCTGACCCGGGCCGATGTGGCCCAAAGCCTCTATGGCCAGAGCTTTGGTGTGGTGGCTGAGCGCTATCGCCAGGAAGAGGATCCCATCCCCCTGGTGCTGCGTTCCCGCGAGGGCACGGCCCTGTCGCTGTCACGGTTGCTATCAGTGAACATCTACAACGATCGGGGCGACGCCGTACCGCTCTCAGCAGTGGCAACAGTGGATACCACCTGGGAACCGGCGGCTCGATACCTGCGTGATGGCGTAAGAATGAATACTGTCACGGCTAACCTCGAAACCGGTTACAGCTTCAGCCAGGCTCTGGACGGCCTTTACGCAGGGCTTGAGAAAAACCCGTTACCACCGGGTACCCGCATGGCCATGGGCGGTGATGCCGAGGGTTCCGGTGAAGCCAACACCGCATTGCTCACCGCAGCCCCCATCGGGATGCTGTTGCTGCTGTTCTTCCTGCTGCTGCAGTTCAACTCCTTCCGCCGGGTCGGCATTATCCTCCTGACGGTGCCGCTGGCTACCGTCGGTATTTTCCCCGGATTGGTGCTTTCTGGCTCACCCTTCGGTTTCCAGTCTTTGCTCGGCGTGATCGCCCTGGTGGGAATCGTGGTGAACAACGCCATCGTTCTGCTGGACGTGATGGATCGGGAACTGGAGAAAGGAAGAGACATCCGCGACGCCATGCGCAACGCGGTAGAGCAGCGCACCCGCCCGATCCTGCTGACCACAGCAACCACCGTGGCCGGCCTGCTGCCATTGGCGTTCTCAAGCTCCACGCTCTGGCCACCCATGGCCTGGGCCATCATCTCCGGCCTGCTGGCCTCAACGGTGCTGACGCTGCTGGTCATCCCGGCTGTCTGCACCCAGTTGATCAAAGTCAGCGTGCCGGAACCCGAAAACGCCCCGGCCTGATCAGCCGGAACGAGGGTCAGATGAAACTTTCATCTGACCCCGTTTCTGGCCGGATCATCAGCCCGACTCGATGGCCCACCGGAACCTCCGGATTGGGGAACACAATCGCCTCTGGTGAATGCCCCACCCGATAACTGGTCTCGTCGTCCTCCCAGATGACTGTGCCGGGCTGATACTCGGTGAAATTGGCGACATCGTCCGGAATATGGAACCGGAAGTTCTTCCCGGTGTTCAGAATCTCATGCACCACCTCAAACACCGTCAGGTGATCAAACGGCGGCTGCGGGGCAGGCGAGGGTTGCCCCTTGAATCGCCGCCGCAATGCATCCCGTATACCCGAGAAACGCCCCAGATCATTCTGCCCGAACGGCCGCACCTTACCCAGCTCCACGGTAAAACTCTCGGCTTTCAGCAGCGACGAGGAAAACGACGAAAACGTGGTGCCCGCCTTGTGCTGCAGCAGAAGCGTCTCCACCTCTGCCTCCAGCAAAAAATCACACTGGTCGACCGGAACCGTCCGGCCCTCAACAAACGGATACAGCGCAAACCGCTCCCGGTGCGACGGCCGAATGGCGGTGTGCAGGTCGTAGTGATAAAGCGCCTGGGGATTGGCCATGGCAAACTGCCGGCAAGCCTCCTCAAGTTCCTGCGCCCGCGCAGCCTCGGCCAGCCCCTCATACTCGTTCCGACTATGCGCGCCATCGAACAGCCGATTGAGGTTCACTTCCAGAAAGCGCTTCCCAGCGACCATCGCGGGCGGGTTACCCATAATGAGCAAGACCGGGCAAGCCAGCTCCCATTCGCCCTCAATCAGTTCGGAAACCAGTCTGTTAAGAACCTCAATGGGCGCTGTTTCGTTCCCGTGAACACCTGCAGAAACGATGATGGCTTCGGCATTCGGATTGCTGCGTGCCGCCGGGGGGACAATGTCCAGAACGCCTACGGCTTTGCGGCTGATACGCGTGCCGTCAGGGAGGAAGGCTTTGGTTTCTGGGAGTGATGCATCCGCGTTGTCGAGGGTGTGTGAGAGCCAATCATGGGAACTGCCAAATAGATCCGAACTAACGGTCATGGGGACTCCACGGAAAAGTCAGAGGGCGGTTGGCGGGTGTCTTCCCGGGAGTGTCTGAGGCCATGGATGGCCTCAGTCAAGCGCACATGGATGTGCTCGTAGCGTCTCCCGGGAAGACACCCGCCAACCGGCCCGGCACCAAACTGGAAGCCTGGGGGCTTAGCCGTTCACCGGCCGCTGGTGCTTCAGAAGATGAGTTTCGAGTTTGCGGAAGGCAAAAACCAGTATAAACGTGAGCGCCATATAGCAAAGTGCCACAAAGATAAACGCATCAAACGGCGCATAAAACCGGGAGTAAATATTACGGGCCGCCCCCGTCAGATCCACGATGGTGACTACGCTCGCAATCGCACTGGCGTGCAGCATGAAGATCACCTCGTTGGAGTAGGCCTGCACCGCCCGCCGCGCTGCACTTGGCAGCACAATCCGCCGCATCCGCATAAACCAGTTCATGCCATAGGCTTTGGCTGCTTCAATTTCACCGTTGGGCGTAGATATGATCGCACCGCGGATAATCTCCGTGGTATAGGCCGCTGTGTTCAGTGTGAAAGCCAGCAGGGCCGGGTAGAAAGGCTCCCGGAAAATCTCCCACCAGAAGGTCTCCTGGATGCCCTCAATCTGGGCCAGCCCGTAATAAATGATGTAAAGCTGGATCAGCAATGGTGTGCCGCGGAACAGATAGGTGTAAAGCCACACCGGGCCGGAGACGAAGGGGTTGCGAACCGTCCGGAGGATGGCCAGCGGAACCGCCACCAGCAAACCGATAACCAGGGACAGAAACACCAGATGCACGGTGGTCACCATGCCATCCCAGTATTCCATGATGGTCATGGCGGTAAAGATTTCGTTCTGGTTCAGCCACTCGGCAATGAAATCAGGCATACGTTAACTCCCCTGAACCACGCCGACATTGGCCCGTTTATCGAGCCACTTGATAAACAATTCAGACCCTGCCGTGAGGGCCAGGTAAACAAACGCCACCGGAATGAAAAAGTGGAAGGGCATGCGCTCCGCTTTGGCAGCTTCCTCCGCCACACGAACCATGTCGGTCAGGCCGATAATGGAAACCAGGGCGGTGGTCTTTAGCAGAACCTGCCAGTTGTTGCCCAGACCGGGCAGGGCATGGCGCATCATTTGTGGCAGCATGATTCTGCGGAAGGTATGAAAACGGGTAAAGCCATAGGCTCGGGCAGCCTCGATCTGACCGGTTTCAACCGCCAGGAAAGCGCCGCGGAAAGTTTCGGTCATATAGGCGCCGAAAATCAGCCCGATCGTTACAACGCCGGAGATGAACGGGTCGAACTGAAAGAAAAAGTCGATTTCGTAAGCTTCCCAGATGTAATCCGAAAGCATGTTCACTGCCACCTGGCCGCCATAGTAGAACAGCAGCATCATGACCAGGTCTGGCACGCCACGAATCAGCGTGGTGTAGGTGGTCGCGATACCTTTGGCAACCCGGCTTTGCGACAGTTTGGCAGACGCGCCAATCAGTCCCAGGGCAACCGAGAGGGCAAGAGACAGGAAGGCCAGTTCAATGGTGACTATTGCCCCATCCATCAGGGCCGGGCCATAGCCTTTCAGATCAAGCATGGGAATGTCCGGTAAGCAGGGGCGGCCCTGACGGGCCACCCCTCGGCAGATTTACATCTTGATGTCGTAAGCGAAGTACTTCTGCATGATGGTGTCGTAGGTACCATCTTCCTTCAGGGTGCGAAGGGCCGCATTCACTTCTTCTGCAAGGTCGGTGTCGCGCTGACGCATGGCAACACCTACGCCCTCGCCAAGCTTGACCGCTTCACCAACTTCCTTGAAGCCTTCCTTGGTGAGAACAGTCTGCTCGCCCACCGGATAGTCTACGAACACGACATCGAGGCGCTGGCCTTCAAGGTCCAGAACCATGTCATCTGCAGTGGTGTAGCGTTTGATGGTGACAATGCCACCCATGTTTTCAGTCACGTAGGTGTCCATGGTGGTGCCGCGCTGAACGCCAACGGTCTTGCCTTCCATCGCACTCATGTCAGTGACGTCGGTGTTGAAGCTCTCAGGGCCGAACCAGCCACCCGGGGTGTTGTAGTACGGCTCTGAGAACAGAACCCGCTCTGCGCGCTCCGGCGTAATGGACATGGAAGACATGATCAGATCGAATTTACGCGCCAGCAGGCCCGGAATCATTCCGTCCCACGCCTGGATCACGAATTCGCAGTTGGCGTTCATTTCTTCACACATGGCTTCGGCCAGTTCCACTTCGAAACCGGTCAGTTCACCATTCTCGTCCTTGTACTCAAACGGCTCGTAAGGCACGTCGAACGCGATGCGGAGATCCCGCTCCTGGGCCTGTGCGCCACCAGCAATCAGGGCGAGTGCGCAGCTTGCTGCAAAAATCATTTTTTTCATGTGTCACTTCTCCAGTGGTTTGCCTTTTGGGCTTTATTTTTGATGGAAGTTTTTGGTTCCAACATTTTATTTCTTCACCGGTTCAAGATAGCACCGAGTGTCAGAAGTTGGGAGTCAGGAACTGCTTCATGCGTTCCGAATCCGGATGATCAAACACTTTCTCGGGGGTACCCTGTTCCTCGATCACGCCCTGATGCAAAAACAGGACCTGACTCGACACGTCCCTTGCAAATGCCATCTCGTGGGTAACCACGATCATGGTGCGGCCTTCCTCAGCCAGCCCTTGCATGACCTTCAACACTTCGCCTACCAGCTCCGGATCCAGTGCCGAAGTGGGTTCGTCAAACAGCATGACCTCCGGTTCCATGGCCAGTGCCCGCGCAATGGCCGCCCGTTGCTGCTGGCCGCCGGACATCTGGGCCGGGTAGTAGTCCTTGCGCTCGTAGATACCCACCTTGTTCAGGTAGGCTTCGGCGCGCTCGATGGCTTCCTTCTTGGGTACCTTCAGCACGTGAACCGGGGCTTCAATGATATTTTCCAGAACGGTCATGTGAGACCAGAGATTGAAGCTCTGGAAGACCATGGAAAGTTTCGCGCGAATCAGTTCAACCTGTTTGTTATCGGCCGGAATACGTTCGCCCTTGCGGTTGGTTGTGAACCTTATTGGGTCGCCGTGCACGATAATGTCGCCGGAGGTGGGTGTTTCCAGCAGGTTGATGCAACGCAGGAAAGTACTCTTGCCGGAGCCGGAGCTGCCAATGAGGGAAACCACGTCGCCTTTGCGGGTCTCCAGTGAAATACCTTTGAGCACCTCAAGCTGGTCAAAGGTCTTGTAAATGTCCCTGCAGATCAAAGGCGATTGGTCCGCCATGGGTGACTCCTGGGGCTGTAATTCAAAGGCGCATGTTTTACGGACTGTGGATGCGGAAATCAATCCCTTTAAGGGAGCGTTTTACCGAATTTCACCGCCGTTCGCTGCATGACATTGTGGTCGAATGATTGATCAATGCAAGCTTTTTGCCATGCTAGGCTTCTGCCCGCAAATGATCATTCGCTTTGTCCTGTTCAATGGGCAGCCTGATCAGTTTGCCTCCGTCTTTCTCCATGTCTCTCATGGCCTCACTGACAAACCGTACGTGGGCCATCGCCACCTTTTGGGCGTTGGCCGGCTTGCCAGCGATGACGGCCTCATACAGCTGCCGGTGCTGGCGGACGATTTTCTTCCGCATTTCTTCTCTCGGGTTCAGGTTGGCAACCGAGGCCTGAACGGTCAACAACATCATGTTTTTCAGGCTGTTGAGCACATGCACCAGTACCGGATTATGGGATGCCTCGACAATCGCAAGATGGAAACCATGGTCGAGCCGGGCGTTACGAAGCGGGTCGGTATCCTCAAGCGCCCGGAACGCCTTCGTGATGCGATGCCGGTCGAGCCGGGTTGCCCGCAGGGCAGCGAGATAGGCGGCCTGGCCTTCCAGTTGTTCGCGTACTTCCAGAAGGTCGAAAAGTGTGCGGGGATGTCCCTCGAAAAGATGCATCAGCGGACTCTGTTCTCCCAGCTCGCTTGCGCCGGGCACCATGCTGGCCACAAACGACCCCTTGCCGTGGCGGGTCTCAATAACGCCGCGGCCCTGAAGCTCATGCAGGGCTTCCCGGATCACCGCGCGGGAAACACCCAGCCGGGTCGCCAGTTGGCGCTCGGACGGTATCTTCTGCTCCGGAGCCAGCCCGCCGTCGAGAATAAGGCGTTCCAGCCGATATGAGATTTCCTGGGAGATTGCCATTTGGGGGCCTGTTTATGCTCTCTGGTCTGACCAGTGAATGCTTCTGATTGTAGGTGTTTCCGTTCTCAGCTGATGTGCGTCCGAGCCCGTTAAATATGGCCGATTCAGAGTATTTCGTCCATTTTTAATACTTCAAAAACTGGTCAGACCAGTGCTCACCGAACTGGACTAAACCCGGATTGGCTACGAATATCATTCTAATGTCGGCCTGCGCCGGCGTTGCCATAGACGCTGATAAAAACAAAGCCAACGGAGACGTTTCGATGAATTCGAAGAATAACATCCGAAATAGCTGTGACACTGGCGAGACCCCACCTCGCAGAAGTTTCCTCAAGACAATCGCCATGGGCGCCACTTTGGCAGGCGCAATGCTCATGGGCGCAGGTCAGGCCCAAGCTGCTACCACGTGGAAAATCCAGTCGACCTGGGACGCGGGTACGGTGGGCTACACGCTCTTCGAGGAGTGGTGTAAGAGTATTGAGGCCAAGTCCGGCGGAGAGCTCAAGTTCCAGTGCTTCCCGGCCAAGGCGGTTGCTGCTGACAACAACGCGCTGTTTGACGCTGTTCGTAACGGCGTGCTGCAGGGCATGAACCCGTTCACCCTGTACTGGGCGGGCAAGATCCCTGCCTCTGTGTTCCTGTCTTCCTACCCAGCGGGTCCGGATCAGCCCCATCAGTGGGACACCATGTTCTACTCCATGGGTATGTTGGAGAAGACCCGGGAAATCTATAAGAAGTTCGGCCTGTTCTACGTTGGCCCGATCCAGCATGACGCCAACATCATCCATTCCAAGCAGCCGGTAAACAGTCTTGACGACCTGAAAGGTATGAAGATCCGTGTACCCGGAGGCATGGTTGCCGAGGTTTTCCAGCAGTTTGGCGTGTCCACGGTCAGTCTGCCGGGCTCGGATATCTTCCCGGCTCTCGAGAAAGGCACTATTGACGCGGCGGACTTTGTAGGTCCTGCGGTCAACTACGAGCTGGGCTTCTCCCAGGTTACTGACTACATCATCTTTGGACCTCCCGGCGTCATGTCTATCTACCAGCCGGTGGACCTGATGGATCTGACCGTCAGTCTGCGTGCCTGGAACTCTATCTCGCCTGAGCTTCAGCAGCTGGTTGAGGATGAGGTTCGGATTTACTCCCAGAAGCACTACCTGGCCATCCAGGCGCGCAACATCGAGGCGATGGAGAAGTTCAAGGCGGATGGCGACACGGTTACCCGCCTGAGCCAGGAAGATCTGGAAACCTGGCGTAAAGCTGCGATCCCCATCTGGTTCAACTGGGCCAACAAGAATGATGACGCGCGCGCCATCCTGGATATCCAGCTGAAGTACATGATGAACGACACGGTTGGCTACATAACCGAAGAAGACATCAAGGGCTTCTAAGTTCCAAAGCTCAAATAAAAACGACACACGAGGAAGGCAGGGTTAGCCGACTAAGGATTAGCCCTCCCTTCCTCGCTCTTTGATCTGGGTGGTAACAACATGTCTGATCTGAGTTCCTTTGGCTTTGTTTTGCCGCACTGGTTCTACTGGGGCTGGCTTGCGGTAATGCCATTGCTCATGATGGCTTGGGATAAGTGGAGCAGTAAGCACGGCGGAGATGACGCCGAGCCCGAGAAAACGGTTTCCGAGCTGCAGTCTGAAGAAGATGATCCTCTTGCTCACTTTGAGTACGAGGGTAACTGGTTTACGAAAATCGTTGACTGGATGTGCGAGAAGTCAGGTCTTTTCGTTGCGTTCTGGACCATCAACGCCGTGCTTTTCTATTTCTTTGAAGTGGTGATGCGATACATCTTTAACATGCCAACGATCTGGGTGCATGAGGCCAGCTTCCTGATCTTCGGTATGCAGTACATCCTTGCCGGTGCCTTTGCGCTGTTGCACGGAGCGCACGTTCGGGTAGACGTCGTCTACAACTTCCTGCCGGTTCGCGGGCGCGTGGGCATGGATATTTTCACCTCCATGTTCTTCTTCATATTTGCAGCCGTTCTGGCCACCACATCCTGGACCTTCTTCCAGGACTCCATAATGATGCAAGAGACCACTGTCGAGACCTGGGGTATCCAGTATTACCCCGTGAAAGGCGTGATGTTTGTGGGCGCAATCCTGTTGCTGCTCGCCGGCTTTTCGAAGCTGCTTAAAGACATCGTACTGTTCATCCGTCTCGGTCAGGAGCGCACATCATGAGTACAACAACTGCAGCGCCCAGCAGCGGCATGGCCGGAAAACTGGGTACATGGTTAATGATCATCGCCACCGTGGGTCTGGCGTTTGTCATCTGTGTTGAACTGATCAACATTCTCTTTTATGACCCATGGAGTGATGAGAAATTCCTCTTCAAGCTCTCGGGTAGCTTGTCCGGCGTCGAAATCGGGCCGCTGACCTACCTGATGTTCGGATCTCTGGCTGTGGCCCTGATGATGGGGCTGCCGCTTGCTTTCGTGACCGGTGGTCTTGGTGTCATGTTCATCTACCTGGTGGGTGACGCCATGATGTTGAACATTGTCCCCGGCCGGATCTTCCCGCTGATGGCAAACCCGGACATTGCTGCGATCCCTCTGTTCATCTTCATGGCGTCGATGCTTGAACGCGCGGGCCTGATCGAAGAAATGTTCAGCGTGGTTTACAAGTGGATGGGTGGCATCAGTGGCGGCCTTGCTGCTGCAACCATTGTCGCCTCTACGATTCTGGCTGCGATGGTCGGTGTTATCGGTGCCGCCGTTGTAACCATGGGCATCATCGCACTGCCGGCCATGTTGAAGCGTCATTACGACCATAAGATTGCCATCGGCTCCATCATGGCGGGTGGAACCCTGGGTATCCTCATTCCGCCCTCGATTCTGGCCATTCTGTATGCCGTTGTTGCACAGCAGTCTGTGGGCGAGCTTTATCTGGGCTCTCTGTTGCCCGGTCTGATGCTCTCCGGTCTGTACCTGACTTATGTTCTGGTGCGCAGCTGGCTGAATCCGAAGCTGGGCCCGCCCATTCCGGTGGAAGACCGGATCAGTCTGAAAGAAAAGCTCAAGCTTCTGGGCAACCTGATTGCACCCCTTGCACTGGTTGGTCTGGTTCTGGGCCTGCTTTTCGGTGGTATTGCCACGCCGGTTGAAGCGGCTGGTATCGGCTCTTTCGGTGCCATTATTGTTGCAATGATGCACAAGAAGTTCTCGATTGCCGGCCTTCGCGAAGCCTCCGTGACCACGGCCAAGGCGTCTGCCATGGTTCTGTGGATCATGTTCGGTGCATCGGTATTCGTCGGTTTCTACATCCTCCAGGGTGGTCAGCAGTTTGTCACCGACGCCATACTTGGAACCGGCATGTCGGCGTACGGCATCCTGTTCCTGCTGATGGTCTTGCTGGTGGTTCTGGGTATGTTCCTTGACTGGGTTGGTATCCTGCTGCTGGCAGTGCCCATCTTCATTCCGATTGTGAAGGCGCTGGAATTCCCTGGCTTGTTCGGCTTCCCGCCGGTTGCCGGTGACGACGTGGTGCTCTGGTTCGGTGTGTTGTACCTGGTGAACATGCAGATGTCTTTCCTGAGTCCGCCGTTTGGTTACGCACTGTTTTACATCCGCGGCGTTTGTCCTCCGGAAATCTCCATGGGTACCATCTTCAAGTCTTCCCTGGTGTTCCTGGCGATTCAGGCGTTCGGACTGTTCATGTGTGTCCTGATCCCCGGCATCGTAACCTGGCTGCCAGGGCTGGTTTACGGTTAATCAAATCAAGGAGTAAAGCTTTATGTTGACGATCAAACGACTGGACCTTGCCGAGGCGCGCATCCTCATTGAGGGCGCGGCTGAAAAGGCCCGTGAAATCGGTGTGCCTATGTGCATCGCTGTGGTGGACGAGTCCGGCAATCTGGTGGCCTTCGAGCGCATGGATGGCGGCAAGATCACCAGCGTGACCATTGCCCAGGACAAGGCCTTCACGGCGGCTGCGGCCAAGAAAGCCACCCATGACTACAACAAGGTGAACGTGCCCGGCAGTCTCGCTTTCGGTATCCACACCGAAGTTGGCGGGCGCATCAGCTCTGTTGGCGGTGGTCTGCCAGTGATCGTCGACGGCGAAGTGGTGGGTGGTATCGGAATCAGTTCCGGTACCCCCCAGCAGGATATGGACTGTGCCCAGGCCGGTCTTGACCACTTTGAAACAAAACGCGGTTGATGACTGTCACACTGACGTAATTCGAACCCAGAGAGTGCTATGACTACCAAGCCGAAAGTCAGCAAAGCCGAGCTGGCGGAGCAGTTCCGGGCGTTTATCGACCCGGACTACGTCATCACCGATGACGAAACCATGAAGCCCTACGAATGCGACGGCATGTCGATGTATTGCGAAATGCCGTTGCTGGTGGTGCTGCCGGAAACCGTTGAACAGGTGCAGCGGGTGATGCGCATCTGTAACGAGAACGCGGTACCTGTGGTGGCCCGTGGAGCCGGAACGGGACTCAGTGCCGGTGCCATGCCCAACAAGGAGGGCGTGGTGCTGTCGCTGGCCAAGTTCAATCGCATCGTGGAGATTGATCCGCTGGCCCGAACGGCAAGACTGCAGCCTGGGGTGCGTAACCTCGCCATCAGCGAAGAAGCGGCCCAGTATGGTTTGTATTACGGGCCAGATCCTTCCTCGCAGATCGCCTGCACCATTGGCGGTAACGTGGCCGAGAACTCGGGCGGCGTGCATTGCCTCAAGTACGGTCTGACCGTTCACAACATCCTGAGCGTGGAAATGGTCACCGCCGAGGGTGATGTCGTGACCGTGGGCAGTGATGGTCTGGACGGCTGTGGGATGGACCTGCTTGCGCTGATGACCGGCTCTGAGGGGCTGCTGGGTGTGGTGACGGAAGTCAAAGTGAAGCTGTTGCCGAAACCCGAAGTAGCCCAGGTTGTCATGGCCGGGTTTGATGACGTTCAGAAAGGCGGTGATGCAGTGGGCGGGATTATCTCCCACGGCATTATCCCTGGTGGCCTTGAAATGATGGATGGCCACGCCATCATCGCAGCGGATGACTTCGCCCAGGCCGGTTACCCGCGGGATGCCAAGGCGTTGTTGTTGTGTGAAGTGGACGGCACCGAGGAGGAAGTTCACGAACACATTGCCCAGGCCGAAGAAGTCTTCCGCAAGCTGGGTGCCACTTCGGTTCGGACCTCTCAGAGCGAGGAAGAGCGAGCCCTGCTGTGGAAAGGCCGTAAGTCTGCGTTCCCGGCGGTGGGCCGGATTTCACCGGACTACTATTGCATGGACGGTACCATTCCCCGTCGCGAGATCGCTTATGTTCTGACGGAAATGGAGAAGATGTCCGAGGAGTTTGGTCTTCGCGTCGCCAACGTGTTCCATGCCGGCGATGGCAACCTGCACCCGCTGATCCTGTTTGATGCGAATGTGCCCGGCGAATTCGAGCGCACGGAGGCCTTCGGTTCACGCATCCTGGAAATGTGTGTGGAGGTAGGTGGCTGCATTACCGGTGAGCACGGCGTTGGCGTTGAAAAGATTCGCCAGATGGCGGTGCAGTTCAACGATGAGGAGCTCCAGCAGTTCCACGACGTAAAGGCCGCGTTTGATCCCGCCGGTATCCTGAACCCGGGCAAGGGCGTACCGGCCCTCCGGTTCTGTCAGGAATACCGCTCCCTTGAGCACAAACAACACACGCACGAACATACGGAAGCCGCCCATGGCTGATATTTCCCAACAGTTGAAGGAGCAAGTGCTCCAGGCCCGGGACAGCGGGCACAAACTCAATATTGTCGGCGGTGGCACCAAGGCCTTCATGGGCCGGGAAGCCGACACCGATGCCGGAACCCTCAACGTGGGCGAGCATACCGGTATCGTTGACTATCACCCGGTGGAGCTGGTTTTGACCGTCCGTGCCGGCACGCCGCTGAGCGAAATCGAGGCGACTCTGGCTGAAGAAGGTCAGTGCCTGCATTTTGAGCCACCCCATTTTGGTGCCGCCTCCACCATCGGCGGCACCCTGGCCTGTAACCTTTCCGGTCCGGGACGCCCCTGGGCCGGCTCGGTGCGTGATCAGGTGCTGGGTATCCGGCTGCTCAATGGCAAGGGCGAACATCTTCGCTTTGGTGGTCAGGTAATGAAAAACGTGGCCGGCTATGACGTATCACGTCTTCAGGCCGGTGCCCTGGGAACCCTGGGCGTAATCACTGAAATCAGCATGAAAGTGATGCCGAAACCGGCCGCTTCCCTGACGCTGGTTCAGGAGATGGGCATGGACGAGGTGGTTCACTATATGAATAGCCGGGCAGCCGAGCCCAAGCCCATCACTGCCGCCTGCTGGGTTGACGGCAAGGTTTACCTGCGTCTGGCCGGTGCGAAATCCGGTGTGGAAGCCACCGCTGAAAAGTGGTCCGGCGAAGTGATGGAAGAGGGCGACCACTTCTGGCGACAGGTGCAGGATATGCACCACGAATTTTTTGCCGGTAACGACGTGCCTTTGTGGCGCTTCTCCGTTGGTTCGACAGCTGCCACACCGAAACTGGAAGGTAACTGGTTTATCGACTGGGCGGGTTCCCAGCGCTGGTTCCGTGGCGCCGGTGAGCTGAAAGATCTAGAGCCTGCGGCCCGTGCTGCCGGTGGCCAGGTCAGCCTGTTCCGTGGTGGCGATCGCACCGGTGAGGTGATGCATCACCAGCCGGAGGCCCTGAAGGGCATTCAGCGCCGCATCAAGAATGCCTTTGATCCGGACAATATCTTCAATCCCGGACGTTTATACAGCTGGTTGTAATTATGCAGACGAATCTGGTTCAACAATTTGCTAACACCAAGGAAGGCCAGGAAGCCGAGTCGATCCTGCGGGCCTGTGTGCATTGTGGCTTTTGCACCGCGACCTGCCCGACCTATCAGGAGCTGAACGACGAGCGTGATGGTCCTCGTGGCCGGATCTACCTGATGAAGATGTTCCTGGAAGGGGCGGAAGTTACCGAGAAAACCCGCGAGCACCTGGACCGCTGCCTGACTTGCCGCAGCTGTGAGACCACCTGTCCGTCCGGTGTCCAGTATGGCCGCTTGGTGGACATCAGCCGCGGCCTGATGGAAAAGGAGATGCCCAGGGAGCCGAAAGACAAGTGGCTGCGCTGGGCCCTGGCGCGGGTGATTCCCAACCGCCAGTTGTTCGGTGTTCTGCTTCGCCTGGGGCAGGTTTTCCGCCCGGTATTGCCGGAAAAACTGCGCACCAAAGTGCCGCCCAGAAAGCAGGCCAGCCCCTGGCCTGCAGCCAGTCACAGCCGTATTGTGCTGGCACTGGCCGGTTGCGTGCAGCCTTCGGCCACTCCGAATACCAATGCAGCCGCCGCCCGGGTTCTGGATCGGCTCGGCATTACCATGGTGGAAGCCCCGGAGGCTGGCTGCTGTGGTGCCGTGAATTATCACCTTTCCGAGCACGAGAAAGGCCTGGAAAGAATGCGCCAGAACATTGATGCCTGGTGGCCCGCTATCGAGGCGGGTGCTGAGGCAATCATCATGACGGCTTCCGGTTGCGGGGCGATGGTTCAGGATTACGGTCATCTGTTGAAGGACGATCCGGTCTATGCCGCCAAGGCCCAGAAGGTGAGCGAACTGTGCACCGATCTAGGCGCCTTTTTGCTGAAACAGGATCTGGAAAAGCTCAAGGTCCGGCAGGATCCGGGCAAGGTGGCATTCCATTGTCCCTGCACCCTGCAGCACGCAATGAAGCAGAACGGTGTGGTGGAGCAGGTGCTGACACGGGCGGGTGTTAACCTGGCTGCGACCAAGGACAAGCACCTTTGCTGTGGGTCTGCGGGCACCTATTCGGTGACCCAGCCGGAGATGAGCCAGAAGCTGCTTGGTAACAAACTGAAGGCTTTGACCGTCGACAATCCGGACCGCATCGTGACCGCCAATATCGGTTGCCAGATGCACCTGGAAACCAAGTCGCCGGTGCCGGTGCAGCACTGGATCGAGCTTCTCGACCAGTAAAACCGAAATCGGGGTCGGATGAGGTGTTCATCTGGCCCCTAGCCTATCTGCCCCCAAGCCCGGGGCTTTTTTCGCTATACTGCCCCACCAAATTACCGAACCACAGGGAGTGGAACCGTATGCCAAGGATGATGGCTGGTCTTGTTTTGTCTTTATTTCTCACTTCAGCAGTCAGTGCCGAGGTATACACCTGGATAGACAGCCGGGGCGTAGCGCATTTTTCCGATTACCCGCCGGGAGAAATTCCCCATAAGCAGCTTGACGTGCAGGCGCCTGTCACGGTGCCGATGTCCGAGAATCTCGGGCAAGGCAAACGCGTGTCAGGAATCCGCAAAGAGGTTGAAGGCCTGCTTGCCTCCGGTCGCCCGACGGGCTCCGGAGCAACGGCAAAAGAAAAGGCCGATGCCGAGCTGGAGAAGACCTGCGCAACCTATAGAAGCAAACTGGAGCGGATCCAGTCTAAACTGCGGGCGGGCTATAGCAACGACCGGGGGAACAGTCTCCGGCAGCAGCGCAGGACGCTCAGCCAAAAGCTGAGCCGCGAGTGCATCCTGCGCTGATTCAGGCTGATATCAGGCGCGCTTGAAGCTGGCCAGGGCGACAGCGGCGGTCACAAACAGGCCGCCAAATACGCGGTTCATCTGCCGCTGGCGCCGGGCTGTGGTCATAAACCGGAACAGCTGGCTTGCCAGCAGGGCGTAGCCGAGCATTACCAAGCAATCCACCAGAATTAGTGTGATGCCCATGGTGAGCAACTGCGGGCCATGGGGTGCGCCTGCTACCAGAAACTGTGGAAACAGGGCCACCAGAAAGACCGTGGCCTTGGGGTTGGTGAGGTTCACGAACACGGCATTCCAGAACCGCTTGTACCCGCTAACGGGCTGACGGTCATCGTCCATGGATTCCATCACAGGCTCTCGCCATTTAGAAATGCCCAGCCAGATCAGGTAGGCAACACCCAGCCATTTGATAACCGACAGGGCGATGTTGGAGGACGCGATGATGGCGCCGAGGCCGGCACCCACCAGCAGAATCTGGATGCCAAAACCAAGCTGCAGCCCCATGATTGCCGGCAGCGATCGGCGAACGCCGTAACGCATACCATTACTCATGGTATTGATCGCCCCTGCACCCGGGGACACACTGATCAGAACGGCTGCAACAAGGAAGGTCAGCCAGGCTGCAAGTGACATGATTTACGCTCCCGAAAAAGCCAAGAGATACACGGTATAAGCCACGAAGGCAAGTAGCAGGGCGCTCCCTTCAAACCGGTTGATACGTCCGGGCCCGCGGAAGCCATAGCACATGGCAAACAGAACCAGGGTGAGGGCAGCCATTACCGGGAAGTCACGGGTGAGCACTTCTGGCGCCACCGGCATGGGGGCAATCAGTCCTGCAATCCCCACGACGGCAAGGGTGTTAAACAGGTTGGAACCCAGAATGTTGCCCAGGGCCAGATCATGCTCTCCTTTGCGGGCGGCAATGATGGATGAGGCAAGTTCCGGAAGTGATGTGCCAACGGCCACGATGGTCAGGCCGATAACCAGATCGCTGATGCCAAAGGTAGTTGCCAGATCAACCGCACCCCACACCAGTATGCGGGAGCTGACAATCAGCAGCAGCAGTCCGACCACCAGCCATAAAATGGCTTTGCGCACTGGCATTGCGTGCACTTCTTCGGTCATCTCTGTAGCGAGAGCATCGTCTGGCTGCCGACGGCCCTGGTAGATGCTCCAGCCAATCAGGGCAACAAACGCCAGCATCAGCCCGATGGCATCCATCCGGCTCAGATCCCCGTCCCACAGTTGCCAGCCGGCAAAGGCGGTGACCAGAATGAGAATGGGTAGCTCCTTTCGCATGACCTGGGAGTGAACGGCGATCGGCGCCAGCAGGGCTGTGATGCCCAGAATCAACGCAATGTTGGTGATATTCGAGCCATAGGCGTTGCCCAGAGCCAGACCGGGATTACCCTGCGAGGCCGCCAGTGCAGACACGGCCATCTCTGGCGCAGACGTGCCAAAACCCACCACAACCATACCAATAAGCAGCGGGGGCATTCCGAAATGGCTGGCGGTGGTAGCCGAGCCTTCCACAAATTTGTCCGCACTCCACACCAACAGAATCAGACCCGCGATGATCGCCCCAATGGCCATCAGCATTTCAATCACTCCTTGTCGTCAATTGCCGTCTCGGCAGCGCAAGGATTAATGGTGTCACAGGTTCCGGCAATAGGTACAAATGCGCTTCGACCATAAAACCGATCCCGCTGTAATTGATTTCAATCAACCCTCGTATGGCCGCAGCAATGTTAGGTTGGTTAAACATTGATCAGGAAAGGAGTTGATGACATGGCAAATGGAAATCAAAGCATCGTAGTCGCGTGTGACGGTTCGGAGCATTCATCGCACGCCGCCAAAATGGCAGCGGAGTTTGCCAAAGCGACGAACCAGCCACTCAAACTGCTTGCCGTCTTCCCTGGCACCAAGCTCGAGAGACTGATCGTAAGTGGCATACCGCAGAGTGACATTGACGAACAAGCCAGCGAATACGGACGCAAGGCATTTGATGCCGCGAAGCAGGCGGTAAGCGGGATTGTTGAGCCGGCGGAAGAAGTCCTGCTAAAGGGTGATCCGGCCAAGGAGATCGTTGAATACCTTGATGAACATCCCGGCTCCCATATGTTTCTGGGGCGGCGCGGCGACTCTACGTTGAGAAGCCTCACTCTTGGCAGTGTGAGCGAGAAGGTCGTCAGGCATGCTCACCGGCCGGTGACTGTCGTAAGCGAGTGACATTATTTCTGAAGTCAAAAAAACCGCGATCATGGTCGCGGTTTTTTGTGCGTTGTCCGGGCAGCAACGCTGATTGCTGCCGACGACTGATATGGTCAATGATCAGGCGGGTACGGCCAGAATAATGTTTGATGCCTTGATAACAGCCGAGGCATCCACGCCGGATTCTAGTCCCAATTCCTCGACGGCATCGCGTGTCACGATGGCGCATAGTCGGCTACCACCGGCCAGTTCAAGAACAACTTCGGCATTGACCGCACCATCACTGACGCTGACCACCTTACCTTTGAGACAGTTGCGTGCTGACAGGCGAATATCGTCGCATTCGGTCATCAACATGACCCAGGGTGCCTTGATCAGCGCAGTAACCTGACTGCCTGATTCCAGTCCAAGGTGTTTCGCGCTCTCGCTGGTTACAACGGCAACCAACTGCTCGCCTCCGGCCAGCTCTACGATGGCCTCGGAGTTTACCGGACCTTCTTTGATGCTAACCACTTTGCCGTTTAACGCATTGCGTGCACTGACTTTCATAGGTCGCCTCCTGGGATTGGGTTCAATTTCCGCATCATAACATGGGGGAATGACCAAAAATGGCCGTCAATGTTCCTGCCACTGGCTGTAGCAGCCTCTGGTCTCATTTCAGGAATGCCAGAAACGACAAAACCCGCACAAGGCGGGCTAAGTCGTTGAATCTGGGTGCCCGGAGGCGGCACCACTTTCTTTTCTCATCAAATTGCGCCCAGGCGAACCCAGAATTTATTTCTTCACGGTCATGTTATTGCAGTGGGCGCGGAGCTCCAGACTGCTTATCCTCCCATCACCATCTGCGTCGGCAAGTTGAAGAAATCTCGATCCGAATTGCACGGTGTCAGTGTTAGAGCTTTCGTCAAATGAGTCTGGAACATTACCGCAGGCGAGGTCTTCGGTGATTCCGCATGGGCGCAGGTATACGTGTTCAGAACGGTCGATGTAACCGTTACCATTGCGGTTAATGCATTCAAACAGCCCTTTGGAGCTCACAGATGCGCTGGAAGTTTTAAGCGTTGGTTCGATGTTGTTATTGACGCATCCAGCTACCAAAAGAGAAACCGCTAAAGATAGGGTCAGGTGGAGATTTCTCATGGTAATGCCCTCTGAAACGTTGCATTACTGGTGTTGGGAGCCAAAAACAAAGGATAGGCCAATGTCGCTAGGGGCGCCAGACATACCTGTGCTGTAAATGCGGGGCTGAGAGACCAGTGGTTGGCAGGGAGAAATATGAAGTGTTTGTGGTGGATGTCCCGTAGGGTGGCCTGGAAACAACAAAACCCGCACAAGGCGGGTTCTGTCTGAATTCTTAATGGTGCCCGGAGGCGGAATCGAACCACCGACACGGGGATTTTCAATCCCCTGCTCTACCAACTGAGCTATCCGGGCATGTTGCGCTACTGCTGTGCAACGGGGCGCTATTAAACCGGTTTCGATGTTTTGAGTCAAGGCTAGGCCTGAAAAATTTCTGAATCTTTTCAGGCGTGCTCAGGCTTTGATCAATCCGGGGTTATTGTTCCGGTGGAACGTAGCCCTCGGCCTTGTCGAACGGTTCGTTGTTGAAGAAATGTTCCATCTGCGCCTGCAGGTACTTGCGGGTGTTCGGGTCCATCAGGCTCAGGTGTTTTTCGTTGATCAGCATGGTCTGCTGGGCCTGCCATTCTTCCCAGGCCTGTTTCGAAATGTTCTCGAAGATATCCTGGCCCTTGGCGCCGGGCATGGGCGGGAAGTCCAGGCCTTCCAGTTCTTTCTGGTATTTGCGGCAGAAAACAGTACGGCTCATGGTGGCTCCTGTTGGCAAATGTTGCTGGCGGTGATGATAACAGATCGTTGCGGCTGAGGGGGCCAGCGAACTGGTTCAAAGCAGAGCTGCTTGCTCCGGTTCGGTAAGCAGCGACCGGATTGGAGCAGGCAGGCCGAGGTTCAGGGCTTCATGGCGGTGTAGCCATTTCAGATGATCTTTGTCTGCAACGGTGTTGGCGCCGCCGGTGACGTTCAGCCGGGCGGGCTGTATGTGCAGGTGGTAATGGGAAAAGGTATGTCGAAAGCCGCTGATAAGCTCTGGTTCTGCGCAATCCAGCCCCAGGCTCTGTTCGCAGGCTTCCTGAAGCTCATCGGCTCCGTAGGCCGGGTCCAGTTCCGGCAGGCTCCAGAGGCCGCCCCAGATGCCACTGGGCGGGCGACGCTCAAGCAGAATTCGCCCCTCGCCGTCCTCAAGAATCACCATCCAGGTGGATTTCTCCGGCTTGGCCTTTTTCGGTTTGGAGCCGGGGTAGAGTGAGGTTTCACCCTGGGCGTAGGCTCTGCAGCCCTCTTGCAGCGGGCAGCTCTCGCAGGCCGGGCGGCTGCGGGTACACACCATGGCGCCGAGATCCATAATGCCCTGGGTGTAGCCGCGCACCCGCTGTTTCGGAGTGTGCTCTTCGGCCCGTTGCCACAGCTGGTTAAGCACGGCTGTCTGGCCGGGCCAGCCGGGTATGGCATGGTAGCGTGCCAGCACCCGTTTAACGTTTCCATCCAGTATGGCGGCGCGAATGCCGAAAGCCTGGGCCAATATGGCGGCGGCTGTGGAGCGGCCAATGCCGGTCAGGGATTCAAGCTTCTCCTGGGTTTGCGGGAACTCACCATCGAACTCGCGTACCACCGTCTGCGCGGCTTTCTGCAGGTTGCGGGCCCTGGCGTAGTAACCGAGGCCAGACCAGTGACTGAGCACATCATCCACCGGGGCTTCGGCCAGGGCATGAACGTCCGGGAAGCGTTTCATGAACGCTTCGAAGTAGGGGATAACCGTGGTTACCTGTGTCTGCTGCAGCATGATTTCGGAAACCCACACACGGTAGGCGTTCCGGTTGTGATGCCACGGCAGGTCATGCCGGCCGTGGCAGTCGTACCATTGGAGCAGTTTGTTGGCGAAGCTGTCCGGCATCAGTTGAACAGTCCTTTGAGTTTGTCGCCGATCTGTTCCTGCACCTTTTCTTTAACCTTCTCTTCCGCCTTGGCTTTTGCCTTGTCCACTTCCTCCCGGGCTTTCGCCTTGGCGGCATTTTCGGCGATGGTCTTCAGGGTGTCCCGGAAGCGGGAGCCGTCAAAGGAGCAAAGTCCTGCCGGGTCCTCGGCGAAGTTGCCACGGCACTCCACGGGAATAACCGCGTTTTCTACATATTCGGTAACGCGGCAGGCGTTGTCCCGGTGGATCTCACCAACGACTCTTAGCCCAACCTCATAATCCAGTTCGCTCTGGGCAAGATCCACCGTGCCATTGCCCTCGAGGCGCATGCCGGCCAGCGCCGCCACGAGATCGGTGTTGTTGAGGGTGTTGCCGTTGATTTCCAGGGTGCCGCGCATGTCGTTGAACGGTGTGGTAGTGCCCCAGTCGGTGGTCGTCAGCTCATCCTGGTTGACCAGAGCGATGCCCTGGCAGGCCATGCGTGTGAGGTTCATTCGGCGGAACTCGCCCTCTGCGAGGTTGAAGCTGATCTGTCCGTCAGCATTGCTGCGCAGTGCCGAGATCCGGTTGCCAGAGGTGTTGGCGTTCACTTTGAGATTTGCCCCGCCGGCGAGCATATCCACTTCTGCCAGATCGGTGAGCAAAGGCAGGGTCTGTACATTGGTTACGTCTGAGCCAACGGTCCATTTCGGATTGTCGCTGCGGGCGTCGATGGTCACGTTGGCACCAAAGCTGCCCTCGTACAGTTTGCCGCTGAACTCATCAACCTTGAGCATGCCGTTTTTCGCGGTGGTGCTGGCTTTGATTTCGTTGATAGTCAGGTTGCTGACGATCAGCTGGCCGAGTCCCAGATCAATATCCAGCAGCAGGCTGCGAATGGTTTCCAGGGGCAGAAGGTCGCCTTCGGGTCCGGCTGCAGCGGTTTCCTGGGATGCGGGTGCTTCCTCCGCCTCTCCTTCCGCTTTTGGTGGCAGGTATCGGTCGGCATTCAACTGGTCGCCCTGGAGCTGGAAGACAACGCCTGTGTCGGCAAGGTTGTAACTGCCGGAACCAGTGAAGGTGGTGTCATCCAGTTTGATGGTCAGGTCGGTGAGCTCCACCTTGCCGGCCGGACCGCCAATACCGGTGGAGAAGGCGATGGCTTCAAGTACGTCCGGATCGCTGGTTTCCACCGGGGGCTGGCCGAGGTTGTTCAGAAGATCCTTCAGCGAGAACTCGGCGATGGAGATCTCGCCGCTCAGGGTTGGCTTGTCGCCGAATCCGGTAACGTCAAGATCGGTCGACAGGTTCAGGTTGGCCAGGCTGGCGGTAAAGCCGCTCAGGTTAGCGGTCTCGTTTTCCAGGTTCGCCCTGGCAGAGCCCGCCAGTTCAGCCGTGACCTCTTTGCCACCGAACGGCTCTCCGGTCATGTCGAACACGGCATTCAGACCGGATACGGCGAACTCGTTGAGAGCCTCGTTGGCGGCGAGGCGGGCGCTGATATTGCCATCCACTTCAAACGTGGGCTGGGTGGTGGCTACCCGGAACCCGATTTCCAGCGGGAACTCGG